>NZ_CP020694.1:1226000-1532500 GCF_003611275.1 Sulfitobacter sp. D7 | reverse complement strand
ATGTTTCGCCGCGACATAGCCCGCAACGTAAGGATAGCCCTTGAGCCCCGCGGTGGAGGCCACGGCGATCAAACGCCCCTGCCCGGCGTCTTTCATCTCCGACAGCGCGGCCTGCCAGACGTTAAAGACGCCGGTAACGTTCACCGCCATCATATCACTCATGTCCTGCGCTGTGATCTTGTGGAAAGGTGCGGAATGCGCCGCCCCCGCATTGGCGATGACGCCGGTGATCGGGCCATTTTCCGCGCGGGCGGCGGCAAAGGCCGCTTGTACGGCATCCGCATCGGTCACGTCGCAGGTCTGAAACGGCAGGCCCTGCTCGCGCAGGGGTGCTTCGCGGCGGCCCATGATCGTGACCTTGGCGCCGGTCCCGGCCACCGTATGGGCGATCTCGGCCCCTACGCCGGTGCCGCCGCCGGTGATGACGATATGGCTCATACTTTCTCCATCTCCGCCGCGCGGTCTGCCAGACGCCATGCCTGATCGCGGCCCGGGCCGTAAGGCAGCGGCCAAGCGGCGTGGCGGTCGCCGATGGCGGCGGCGGCGTGCAAGGTCCAATAGGGATCGGCCAGATGTGGCCGGGCAAGGCAGACCAGATCGGCACGCCCCGCCATCAGGATCGAGTTGACGTGGTCGGCCTCATAGATGTTGCCCACGGCCATGGTCTTGATGCCGCCATCGTTGCGGATGCGGTCGCTGAACGGGGTCTGGAACATGCGGCCATAGACGGGCTTGGCCTGTTTCGAGGTCTGGCCTGCCGAGACGTCGATGATATCGGCCCCCGCGTCGCTGAACATACGGGCGATTTCAACGGCTTCGTCGGGGGTCACGCCGTCTTCTTCGACCCAGTCGTTGGCCGAGATGCGCACCGCCATCGGCTTGCCTTCGGGCCAAGCGTTGCGCATCGCTTTGAAGACCTCAAGCGGGTAGCGCATGCGGTTTTCAAGACTGCCGCCATAGGCATCCTCGCGCTGGTTCGACAGCGGCGAGATGAAGGACGAGATCAGATAGCCGTGCGCGGCATGCAGTTCGACCATGTCGAAGTTGGCGCGCTCGGCCATGCGGGTGGCTTCGACGAATTCGTCGCGGATCGCGTCCATGTCTGCGCGTGTCGCCGCTTTGGGCAGGGCATTATTTTCCGACCACGGGATCGCGGAAGCCGAGATGATGTCCCAGTTGCCCGCCTTGAGCGGCGCGTCCATCTCTTCCCAACCCAGTTGGGTGGAGCCCTTGCGGCCCGAGTGGCCAATCTGGCAGCAAATCTTCGCCTCGGTTTCGGCATGAACGAAATCGGTCAGGCGCATCCACGCGGCCTCGTGCTCGGGTGCATAAAGGCCCGGACAGCCCGGCGTGATGCGGCCCTCGGGCGAGACGCAGGTCATCTCGGTGTAGACCAGCCCGGCCCCGCCCTTGGCGCGTTCGGCGTAATGCACGAAATGCCAGTCGGTTGGGCAGCCGTCGACGGCCTTGTACTGCGCCATCGGCGAGACGACGATGCGGTTTTCAAGCTTCATGTCACGCAGTTGGAATGGCGCGAACATCGGCGCGCGGACGGGGCCATTGCTGTCGGCACCCGCCTGGTCGAGGAACCATTTCTCGGCTCCTTCCAGCCACTTGGGGTCACGCTCGCGCAGGTTTTCGTGGCTGATCCGCTGGCTGCGGGTCAGCATGGAATAGTTCAACTGCACCGGGTCGAGATCAAGGTAACGCTCAACATCCTCAAACCATTCAACCGAGTTGCGCGCCGCCGATTGCAGACGCAGCACTTCAAGGCGGCGGGCTTCTTCGTATTTCTCGAACGCCGTGGTCAGGTCTTTGTCGTCGCTGACATGTTTCGCCAGCGAGATCGCAGACTCCAGCGCCAGTTTCGTCCCCGACCCGATCGAGAAATGCGCCGTGGCCGAGGCATCGCCCAGAAGCACGACATTCTCGTGGCTCCACTTTTCGCAAAGCACGCGGGGGAACTTGATCCAAGCCGAGCCGCGGATGTGGCTGGCGTTGGTCATCAGTTTGTGGCCGTCGAGGTGGTCCTTGAAGATCTCTTCGCAGATCGCGATGGTCTCTTCTTGGGTCTTTTCACCAAATCCATAGGCGTCAAAGGTGTCTTGGCTACATTCGACGATGAAAGTCGCCGTGTCTTTGTCGAACTGATAGGCGTGGACCCAGATCCAGCCTTTGTCTGTCTTTTCAAAGATGAAGGTAAAAGCGTTGTCGAATTTCTGATGCGTGCCGAGCCAGACGAAGGGGCAGCGGCGCACGTCGATGTCTGGTTTAAAGGTTTCTTCGAATTCCATCCGGGTTCTGGAGTTCAGACCGTCGGAGGCGACCACCAGATCGTAGTCATCCATGTATTCGGAGGCATCCTTGACCTCGGTCTCGAACTGCAGGTTCACGCCCAACGCGCGCGCCCGCTCTTGCAAGATCAGCAGCAGCCGCTTGCGCCCAATACCGCAGAAACCATGGCCGGTGCTGTGGATCACGTTGCCCTTGTGGTGCAGGGCGATATCGTCCCAATAGGCGAAATGGCTGCGGATTTCGCGTGCCGAGACGGGGTCGTTAACCTCAAGATTATCCAGCGTTTCATCCGACAGCACAACGCCCCAGCCGAAGGTATCATCGGCGCGGTTGCGTTCCAGCACCGTCACATCGGCCTCGGGCTGGCGCAGTTTCAGCGAAATCGCGAAGTACAGCCCCGCAGGACCGCCGCCAAGACAGATTGCACGCATCGAAATTCCCCTCTGGTTCGCTTTGGAACGGAGCCTAGGCTGAGTCGCTTTTTCGTTCAAGGATAAATATTTTAGGCTTGAAGTAATCGGGCAGTCTCACGGCTGACAGGGCATCAGACGCATTGAACCCGCAGCCCACAGGGCCTATGCCAGACGGAAATTCACGACGAGAGGCGGTGCGATGACCGATGTAAGCAAAGCAGACTGGCTGGCGGTTGAGGTCGAAGACGCGCGGTTGCAGGTCTGGGCGATGCAGGGCGGATCGGCGCTTGAGACCGCCACGGCGGAGTGCGACCCGGCGGGCCTGACCAGCGCTTCGGCCTTTGACGCCACGCTCAAGACACTCACCGCGCCGTGGCAATTGCCGCGTTTGCCGGTCTTCGTGGCGGGCCTGCCCGTAGGCTGGACCGACGCCGCGCCCCGCATGGTGCCCTGCACCGCCACTGCCGAAGGTGCGACGCCTCTCCCCACGGATAACTTCGACCTTCAGGTCATCCCCGCCCTGCGGCAGCAAAGCCCCAGCGGGCTGCTACGAGGGGCCGAGACACGGATCGCGGGCTTTCTGAGCCTCAACAAAGACTGGGACGGGGTGATCTGCTTGCCAGGCGCGACTTCGGTCTGGGCGCAGATCAGCGCGGGCGAAGTGGTGAGCTTTCAGACTTTCCTGACCGGGGAATTGCTGGACCTTTTGGGCGACGGCACCCCAGCCGAGGGCACGGCGCTGGACGACACGGCCTTTGACGATGCGCTCAGCGATGGGCTGTCGCGGCCCGAGCGGCTGGCGGGGCGTTTGGCCTCCATCCGGGCTGATCTGGCTTTGAACGATATCCCGCCGCCCACGGCAGAGGCGCGGTTGGCTGGCACGCTGATCGGCGCGGAACTTGCGGCGGCGCGGGCCTATTGGCTGGGGCAAACGCTGGCGGTGATCGGCACAGGCGGCGCGGCGCAGCTTTACCTGCGGGCCCTGACCCAGCAGGGTGCCCCGGCGACAGAGGCCGAGGGCAGCCGCATGGCGCTGGCCGGAATTTGCGCGGTGCGGCGGGCAGCAAAGGGGGGCTAACCCCCCCTACGCGTCAGTCTTTCTTTGGCCCGTCAGTCTTTTTCTGCATGTCCAGATTAACGAGGTCTTCGAGCATATCCAGCAGGTCTTCCATTCGCTGCTTGCCGAAACGGGCTTCGAAATCCGAAAACAGCGCGGCGGCGTCGCCCGCGTGGTCTTGCAGCACCTGCTGGCCCTGATCGGTGATCGTGACGATAGATTTGCGCCCGTCGTCGGGGTCACTGGCACGGCTTAGCAGACCTTCTTGCTCCATCGCGCGCAGCATGCGGGTCAGGCTCGGCAGCAACAAACAGGCTTGCTGCGCCAGCGCTGTCTGCTCCATCGGGCCGGATTCCTCGACCACGCGCAGAACGCGAAACTTCTGTTCCGAGATGCCGCTTTCGTTCAGGATTTCCCGGATCGGCCCCATCACCCTTTCCCGCGCGCGCAAAAGCGCAATCGGAAGGGAGCGGGCAGTGCGGCGCAGGGGGGGCATTGTGGCCATTCTTGACGGTTTCCTGATCGCTACTTACCAAGTCAAAGAGCGCCCAAAAGGGCGTGACGATCACCATAACCGCTGCGGCATCATTCTTGAAGAGGCCAAGCCGCGCGGAACAACAGTGAGACAATACAACAACATGGGGCACAGATCACGTATGACAACCAAGATTATAGGCCAAAGGAGCCGCGGATGAACTGGGAGGATTTCCGCCAGTGGGGCCGCCGTGCGGCCGATTGGGCCGCAGACTACCACGCGGGCCTGCGCAATGAACCCGTCCGCGCACAGGTCGCCCCCGGCGCGGTGCTCTCTGCCCTGCCCGATGCGCCGCCCGAGGGGGCCGAGGCGATGCAGGCGATTTTCGACGATTTCGAACAAACCATCCTGCCCGGCATGACCCATTGGCAGCACCCCCGGTTCTTTGCGTATTTCCCGGCCAATGCCGCGCCTGTCTCGGTGCTGGCGGAATATTTCGTCTCTGCCATCGCAGCGCAGTGCATGCTGTGGCAGACCTCTCCGGCGGCGACAGAGCTGGAAACCCGCGTCTGCGATTGGATGCGCCAAGCGATCGGTCTGCCCGATGGGTTCACCGGCGTGATCCAAGACAGCGCCAGTTCCGCCACGCTTTGCGCCGTGCTGACGATGCGTGAGCGGGCATTGGATTGGCAGGGCAACAAGGCAGGTCTGTCGGGCCAGCCGCGCCTGCGGGTCTATTGCTCGGCAGAGGTACACACCTCGGTCGACCGCGCCATTTGGATTGCGGGGCTGGGCGAAGAGAACCTTGTGCGCATCCCTACCCACGGCCCAACCCGCGCGATGGATGCCGATGCCTTGCGCGCCGCCATCGCCGCCGACCGCGCGGCGGGGCATCAGCCCGCGGGCATCATCGCCTGCACCGGCGGCACCAGCGCGGGGGCCAGCGATGATATCGCCGCCGTGATGGATGTGGCCGAGGCCGAGGGGCTTTATACCCATGTTGATGCCGCTTGGGCCGGATCGGCGATGATCTGCCCTGAGTTCCGCAGCCTCTGGGCCGGGGTCGAGCGGGCCGATTCCGTGGTCATGAACCCGCATAAATGGCTCGGCGCGCAGTTTGATTGCACCACACATTTTCTGCGCAATCCCGACGATTTGGTCAGGACTTTGGCGATCCAGCCGGAATACCTGAAAACCCACGGCGCGGATGGGATCGTGAACTATTCCGAATGGTCGGTCCCACTGGGCCGCCGCTTTCGCGCCCTGAAACTATGGTTTCTGATCCGCGCCCATGGGCTGGAAGGGCTGCGCGAAATGATCCGAAACCATGTGACATGGGCACAGGATTTGGCCGCGCGGCTGGAGGCGACTGAGGGTTTTGAGGTCGTTACCCAGCCGATGCTCTCGCTCTTCACCTTCCGCCACCTCGCGACCGCAGACCTTGATGCGCATAACCAAGACCTGCTCAATCGCATCAACGACGATGGCCGCATTTACTTGACTCAGACCCGTATCGACGGGGCATTGGTGATCCGCTTTCAGGCAGGTGCCTTCACCGCCACGGCCGAGGATGTGGCCAAGGCCTATGATGTGATCACCGAATTGGCCGCCGCTGGCACTTAAGGCGCGATCAGGCTGACGCCCGGCATGACGCGGATGACTTCGACATCCGCGTCATAAAGCGCCGTCATCCGCTCGACCAATTCCTCGGTCCAGCCGGGCATGTCGAGTTCTTCTTCGATCTCTTCTTCCAGCGCGTATTTATCGAGAAACGCCGTGATCACACGCCGTTTCTGCGCCTCGGACATCTCTGGATGGGTGTCGAGATAGCTGCGGAACCGTCGCATCCCTTCTTCGGACATGATGGCGTGCAGAAGATCAAAGCCGCCTTTGATCTTGGTCTCCGGCTCCAATCCGGCCATCTCGCGGATGATCTGCGCCCAGATCAGCGGCGTGTCTTCGTTGCACCAGACCGTGATCGGAATGCCCGGCGCCGCTTCGCGCAATTGGGCAATCGTCTCAGACCAGCGCAGGTCTTCCGGCCCCCGCTCCCCCCAGAAGGCCGCCGAAGTCTTGTCCGCCGCTTTGTCATAGAGCACCGGCACCAGCGACGCGGGGTTTCGGATCGCCATAAAGATGCGAATCTCGTCCTCGGGAAACAGTTGCGCCATGCGCAACATCCGAACGGCGGCCGCGGGATAGAGCACCCCCTCTTGCAACGCCGTGGCCGGCGAGCGAAAGAAGTTCGCATCCGACAGGATCACTCGGCTGGCTGCGTCCTCATCGAGAATCGCATCAAGCAGAACATCCCGCGCCACCTCAGAAGGCTCTGCCTTGTGCATCGCGTTGAGCGTATCGCGAAACAGATTGCGATAGGTGCTGGGCCCGGGCACTTTGACGCCGGTTTTGGCAAAATCATCCTGATTGCGCAGCAGGCATTTCAGCAGCCGCTCGTCTTCCGTGAAATGAACACCTGTGTGCAAAACGAGCTGCATGATACTCCGCTCAACCTTGAAAATCTTGGCGATGAATAGCCCGTCCCGCGCCGCGTGTAAAATCCGAAAGAAACTCTCATTTCCCCTCTTGCACCCCCCGCGCCATTTCTCTAAATGAGCCCTCAGTGCCCCTATAGCTCAGCTGGTAGAGCAACTGATTTGTAATCAGTAGGTCCGCGGTTCGAGTCCGTGTGGGGGCACCACTTTTCCCGCCAGATGAAACACTTATCCTCACGCTGATCCGATACCTGCCGCCCGCGGTTTACGGATGCCTGTGCGCATTGCTCGCCCCCAAGGCCCCGCGATCACACCAGTTTCGGCGAACGCGGGGCCGTGGCGCTTACCCCATCAGCTTGGAACTGTAGCTGCCCGGCGATGCCGGAAAGACCACGGTTTTATTCCCGTTCAGAAAGACCCGTTGATGGGCATGGGCGTGGATCGCCCGCGCCAGGACGCTGGCCTCAACGTCACGGCCCAGCGACACATAGTCAGAGGCGCTTTGCGCATGGGTGACCCGCACGGTATCCTGTTCGATAATCGGCCCTTCGTCCAAATCGGCGGTGACGTAATGCGACGTGGCACCGATCAATTTCACGCCCCGCTCATAGGCCTGTTTATAGGGGTTCGCCCCCTTGAAAGACGGCAGGAAAGAGTGGTGGATGTTGATGATCCGGCCCGACATTTTCTGACACATTGCATCCGACAGGATCTGCATGTAGCGCGCCAGCACGACCAGTTCCGCGCCGGTATCCTCTACCACCTCCATGATCCGCGCCTCTGCCTGCGGCTTGTTGTCCTTGGTTACCTTGATGCAGTGAAACGGAATGTCATGGTTCGCCACCACCTTTTGATAGTCCATGTGGTTCGAAATCACGGCGACGATCTTAATCGGGAGGGCGCCGATCCGCACCCGGTAGAGCAGATCGTTCAGACAATGGCCAAAGCGAGAGACCATGACCACGACCTTCATCGTGGTGTCTTGGTCGTGGAAATCATAGGTCATGCCAAAGGGTTCTGCGACCGCATCAAACCCGTCGCGCAGGCTCTCAAGCGTGGCCCCGGTTTCCGCCTCTGCGCTGATGCGCATGAAAAACTGGCCGTTCTCCGTGTCGTCGAACTGCGCGCTGTCGGTGATATTGCACCCGGTTTCGGCGATGTAATTGGCGATGGCGGCGACGATCCCCCGTTTCGAGGGGCAAGTCACGGTCAGGCAGAACTGGGTCATGGGGTGGTCCTTTGGGCGGTTGTACGTGGCGGCAGGGGGCCTGTTTTGCTTACGCAACGGATTGCAGGCTCCACGCGGGAAGGCAAGCGATAGCGGGCTCACGGCGCCGCCAAAGCGGCCCATACCAAATGGTGAGCATCTGTTATCGCTTGAAATCTACGCGGCGGCCTTAAATTTGCCCATAGTGGACCCTGTCTGCGGACCATCAAAGGAGCGCCCGAAATGAACGCCAAACCCCAGCCGATGTCCCCTGATGAGGCCTTGAGCCTTTTCGCCACCACCCGCAGCCGGACGCAGGCTTTGGCAGCGCCGCTTTGTCCCGAAGACATGATGCTGCAAAGCATGGAGGATGCCTCTCCGGTGAAATGGCATCTGGCCCATACGACGTGGTTCTTTGAGGAGTTCATCATCAAACCCCGGGTCGCTGACTATCGCTCGCCCGATGACCGTTTCGCGGTGCTGTTCAACTCCTACTATGTGCAGGCTGGACCGCGTCATGCGCGTGACAAACGCGGATTGGTCTCGCGCCCCGATGGCGCTGCGGTGGGGGCCTATCGCGATCATGTGGAGAACAGCCTGAACGATCTGATGAACGCCAGCCGCGACGATGCCGATGAGATCGCTCAACTGGTTGAACTGGGCTGCCACCATGAGATGCAGCATCAAGAGCTGTTGATCACCGACCTGCTCCACGGGCTGAGTTTTAACCCTTTGCTGCCCACCTACAAAGACCCCGAGCCGCTGGCGGTCACCGACGAAATGCCGCTCAACTTCAGCCGCTACAGGGGCGGTCTTGTTGAGATTGGCCATGAGGGGGGCGGCTTTGCCTATGATTGCGAAGGGCCGCGCCACAAGGTCTGGCTCGATCCCTTTGAGATTGCCGACCGTCCGGTGACCAACCGCGAATGGATTGCTTTCATGGAGGACGGCGGGTACAGCGACGCGCGGCTATGGCTGATGGAAGGCCATGCCGTAGCGCAGCGCGAAGCATGGGCGCATCCGCTCTACTGGTGGCAGCAGGATGGCACATGGTGGACCTTTTCCCTGCGCGGGCCGCAGCCTGTCGCGCTTGATGCGCCGGTGGTCCACGTCAGCTATTATGAGGCCGAAGCCTTTGCCCGTTGGGCCGGGGGCCGTTTGCCCACCGAAGCCGAGCATGAAGTTGCCTTTCGCGATTTGCCGATCAACGGCAATCTGATGGGCGATGCCGATGCCATCGGCGCCCTACGCCCCCTGCCCGGCAATGGCATTTGGGGCGATGTCTGGGAGTGGACCGCCTCTGACTTTGCACCCTACCCCGGTTTCCGCCCGCCTGAGGGTGCCTTGGGCGAATACAATGGCAAGTTCATGGTCAACCAGCGCGTGCTGCGCGGCGGATCTTGCGCCACGCCAAAGCAGCAGTTGCGCCCGAGCTACCGAACGTTTTTCTATCCGCATCAACGTTGGCAGATGATGGGTCTGCGGTTGGCGTGCGACGCGGATTAAGGCCTGAGCGGAGTAAGGCCCCGGCGGGAAAAGCCCCGGCGGGAAAGACCGGGCGGAAAAGGCCGAGCGGAAAAGGCCGAAACGCCGGAGCATCGCGGCGCCCCGGCATGAGCCTTGCCGCTGGGCCCGCGGCCTATTGAATGCCAACCCTGAACTGCACTGCCCCGGTCTCACCCGGCAACATCTGCCCGGTGCAGTTCCACTCGATCGCCCCGGCATAGCCTGCCAGGTTGCTTGCTGGCCGCACCAAATCACAACTGAGGTTGGGTGAGACCTGTTGCGGATCGACGATGGATTCCGACAGCTCCGTATAGGGTGGGGTCATGTCGTAAATCTTGACGTTTGATGCCTGGGTGGTCGCATTGTTGCGCAGGTATATTCGGTAAAGCAGGATATCATTCACACCGCCAAGGTTGATGGTCCCTTCACCGGTGCCTTGGGTCTCATTCTCCACCGTTTTGCGCAGCTCGATCTGGGTCGATTGCCCCCCGACCGAGACTTCGTCGGTGTTGCTGGCCGAACTGGTCACCGTGGTGCGCGCAAAGGCCGTGGCCGCCAGCACCTGATAGACATAGGTACTGCCCTGCCCAGCGCCAGACCCGGCAGAAACCCGCGAGACGATACAGACGGTTTGCCCCGTCGTGACCGCGATGGGACCGGTGATCGGCCCATCGACACTGTCGTCACAGCCGATGTCTTGGAAAAGTGCCGCGCTGAACGCGCCGGTTGGGGTCGAGGTGGCACCGGCGTAGGAGAAGGTCACCTGCCCTTCGGAGGTTGCGGTATAGATATGCGGCAGGGTCGCGACCTGCCCCTGAGCGACCGTCGTGGTTTGGTCGTTGGTCAGGCTGGGCAGTTGCAACAGGCCGATATCCAGTCCCATGCGATTGCCGAAAGCCTCAGGGGTGAAGGTAAATTCACCGTCATGGGGGTTGGCGTTCACCAGGTCGGGCAGACCTGCCGCGGCTTCGGAAATCGCGCGGTAGTTATTGGCCGGGATCGCACGGATCGTGATCGGACCGCTATAGGCGCCGGAGAGCCCATAGCTCCACGTGCCATCCGTCGCCAGCCCGGGGGTGGCCAGCACCGCGCCGCCACTGTCGAGGATCTCCAACACCGCCGAAGACGCCCCTTCTTCGCTGCCATTGCGCAGCGCGTCATGCGCGGTGCCGCCGCCCGCCCCATTGTCGATGAAGACACGGCCCGTCAGGATCCGCTCACCTGTCACAAGGTTCACGGAATAGGACGCTTCGTCGTCATCGGGCAGCTGGTCGAACAGGTCATCGGTCAACGGCCCCGTATTGGGATCGCTGTCGGGATCGGGCAGCGAGCTATAGATGATCTCGGCCTGGTTGGTGAAATCACCGCTGCCAAGCACCGTGGTGGTGATGGTCAGGGTCTCGCTCGCCCCGCTGAGCAGTTCATCCACGAACCACAACCCGGTATCGGGGTCATAGGTATCCCCGGTCGCGGGCGCATCGTCCGAGACATAGGCAAAGCCGCTTGGTATTTGGTCAATCACCTTGACGCCCGAGGGCGAGCCGCCGCTGACATTGGTGATCGTAATGATCCAATCAATCGTGTCCCCTTCCGAGACATTTGTGATCGGCGTCGTCGTCCCGGTCGCGGCGGCGATTTTGCTGAGTTCAAGATCACTGCCCGCCGGATCGAACCCGAAGTCTTGGTCACTGGTCACGCTATTGCCGGAAACCGGGACGCCAATCAGCGGGTTAGAGGTGCCGATGGTCAGCCCCGAGGGCAGATCAGGGTCCGCCTCATCCAGCGCGACGCGGTAGGTCGTGTTCACCATCAGGTCACCCACCGCATAGGTGCCATCGGCCAATGTATCCGTTGTGACAAGAAAGATATCATCGGCGGTATTGGCCGGGGTGCCATTGTCGGCAAAGACCGAGATGCCCACGCCCGCCCCGAAATTGGTCTCCCCATTGTCCTTCACGTCCGATGCATCCGCGTCCTCATAGATGTTGCCCGAAATGCCCCCCAGCGGGATCGGTGCTGGCCCCCGACAGGAGACGCCATCGCTGCGCCCGCCTTCGTCAAAGGGAATGCCGGAAACCAGCTGCGGCACACCCGTCGCCGTCGAAATCACGAAAAGATTGTTGGTGGTGTTGGAATAGCCATAGAGCCTGCCATCACGGTCAAACCACAGCGCATCGAACTCGCCCGCATAGACGGCAGGGCCAATCGCCTGCGGTGTCACGCTCCCCGGTGTGCCGTTGTTGACCGCCGCGCGAAACAAAAAGCCCGAGTTCCTGTCGATCCCATACATGATGCCGTCGACGGGATTAAAGGCGAGGTCTTCCGCATTGACTCCGATGGTGAGTGCGATGTCACCCAATACAATCGGTGCAGCAGGGTTGGTCAGATCAACGATCTGCCATGTATTTGGGTCAACTTCGTAGATCAGTCGCCCATTGGGTAGAATATCCCCGGCGTTCAGCGCATCGTCCGCGCCGGGGATGTTGCCGAAATCCGTGATGTCGCCAGCCCCATCAATCCGGTAGAGCCTGCGGGTGTTCTGCTCCACGCCATAGATATAGCCATCCAGCGCGTTGTAGCCCCAAGCGCCATCGCGGTTCTGCCCGGTGCTGCCAGAAGCCTCAACCGTCGTGGCGTAGCTGCCGCCGCTATCGCGGAAGGTCATACGCACCAGTGTAGAAGGTCTGTCGACGATGGCATAGAGCGAGGCATCGCAGACCAGCGGTGGCGGATCGCTGGAGATGGTCAGCGTGTAGTCTTCCACCTCCCCTTCGAAAGCAGTGGCAAGGCCGGTGCTGTCCGTCGACCAGCGAAAACGGGCGTAGGTGGGCAATGTGGTCGCCCCTGCGGGCACCGCCACCTCGAAAAGGATTGTCCCATTGGTCAGACCATCCTTATCCAGCAGACCGCCGTCTTGCAGGTTCAGCGCGACCTGCTCTCCGGCTTGGTTAAAGGTGCCGTCGCCATCAAAATCGATGAAGGCTTGAAGATAAGAAGACCCCGGCGCTCCGGCCAGATCGCTGACCGCCACTGTGATCTCGGCCAACCCGCCGCGATAGAACTGTGGCAAGGTCACCCCGTCTTCGTCATCCGACCCATCGGTATCGTCGCCCGTGGCCCCGATGGAGTTCTGCGCCAAAAGATCGATATCGGGCGCTGTGCTGCCCAGATAGACCTCCGGCGCGCCGGGGCCTTCGATGATATGCTGCGGATCGCCATAGCTGGCAGGGGCATCGCCGCGGTCGGCGTCGGGCGGTGTTCTGATGGTAATGCCATAGTCTTCGACTTCCCCATCGGGGGCGGGGGTGATCGCGTCCAGCCCAGGCGTTGAGGACCAGCGCAGTCGGACGAAAGTCGGGGTCAGCACCGCCGTGACCGGCACGCTGACGGGGAATGAAATTTCACCATTCACCAGCCCATCGAGATCCTGCGCCCCGCCGTCTTGGATATCGGTCGCGACCTGATCGCCAAGAAAGAGGCCATCGCCGCCGAAATCGACAAAGGCCTGCAAATATCCGGTGCCGGGCGTGGGCTCGTTCACCACCACGGTTACGGTGCGGGTCAGATCGCCGTAGAGTTGGGGAAAGCTCTCTTCGTCCTCGTCATCCTTGCCGTCGAGGTCATCGCCCGTGCCATCGACGGAATGCTGTGCCGACCCGTCGCCATCACCGTTGAGCGCGCCGATCCAGTATTGCGCGGTATCCGCGTGCTGCGGATCGCCATAGGTGACCGGCGCATCGCCCCGGTCGGGGCCGGAGCCTGCGTAGATCGTCGTGGGGTCATCGCGCCCCTCGCCTGGCCCGTTGGACGCGACACCATCCCCGTCGCCGGGATTTTCGGAATCCGACAGGTCCGAGACAACCGTCCCGCCCGGCGTCTCGGCAGTGACCTCCGCTTGGTTGCTGATCGTGGTGTCCAAATCTTCGGGCACCAATGTGTAGGTCGCCGTATAGACGGCCTTTTCGCCAACCAAGAGCGTGCCTTCGGGCGACAGCGATGTCGCGGCCTGAAAGGTGATCACGGGCGGCACGCCTTTGCCGCTGAACTGCGTTTCGGCAAGCTGCACATTGGTCAGATCGACATTGCCAAAGTTCTCAGCGGTAAAGACATAGGCGATCGTCTCTCCCGGGTCGGCATAGCCGTTCAGGTTGGCATCGACCAATTGCGCAAGTTTCAGCAGACCGACAGAGCCCACATCGATCGAGACCTGCGCCGGGGCCGAATAGGCCCGCGGCTCATTGGGCAGGATGATGGGCGATTGATAGCGGTAGCCGATCGGCGTCGGCGCGGCAAAAAAGGCCACGAAGGGGGTAAAGGTCAACTCTCCGGTCAGATCATCATAGCTCCACGTGCCCTCTCCCAAGACATCGAAACCCACCCGATGGCCTTCGGAATCGGTCACGATATTCTGCGCCCCGGCGGGCGGGATCAGATCGATGGCCTGTTTGGAATATTCGCTGGGCTGCCCGGAATTATTGGCGGGCGCATTGTTATTTTCGGTCGCGACGCTGTCATTGAACAGGATGTTCACCACCACAGGCTCGCTCAGCACCTGCTCTTTCACGTCGTCCTGCAGAACCGGTGCTTTGAAGTCACCACATTTCAGGTCATAGGTCTGCGCTTCGTCATAGGTTGGATTAGCAAGCCGGACGAGGAAGCCGTTGTTGGCGGTCCGGCCAAAGCGAAAGGTCGAGGTCTGCGGGTAGAAGATTTCCAAACCCGATACCGGCTGGTTGCTATAATTGCGATCCCCAGCGAGATAGAACACCTCTGTCCCGAGGTTCGCGTCCGGCCCTTCGATATAGCCGCGATAGGTGGTCGCACTGCGGTCAATCCGAACATATTCGACCGTCCCGTCGCAAATATTTACATAGACCTGCTCATTCAGCGGCCCATCAATGTCATTGATCTGAAAAAAGACATCCGCCACCACCGGCACGCCGCCCGTGTTGGTCGAGATGTTATGGGTGCCTGCCTCATAGAGGAAGAAATCCATGAAATGAGGGTCTTGTCCGGTCGAGGTGATCTGGATCTGCCCGTTGCCAGTGGCGAAAACATGATCCCGACCCGTAAAGATCATCTCACCAACAATATCGACCGTCACCCCGCCAACCGTGCCCGCGTTGCGCCACAAGGCCCGCTCACCAATGCCCGCCCCGACCACAGTGGGGGCGGCGACAGGATTTAGGATCAACTGCTGGGCCACGGCGACCTTGGTCAGCAAGGCGAACGGAAGCAGCGAAAAGAGCGCCTTCGAGATCACCCGCAGCCCTGTCTCCCGCCCGCCCCAAGCGGAGAGAGAGCGCAAACCCTGCGCCACGAACAAGCCGAGAAAATGAAAATAAAAATGCATATCTTTGCTCACAATCTTTTAAAGCAGCCTAGCAATGAACCTTTAAAACAGCTTAGCGACGAAGCGGGTTGGGAGGACTTACGCAGAAAGGTATTAAGATATGCTTCCGGTCAGACAGGTGGCAGAAGACTAGGCGCCGATACTACCTTCGCATATACCGCTACGCCTTAGCCGCTCCCCAAAACGGCCCCAGCCCCTGCCCCGCTTCGGCCTGCTGTTAACCGTGATTCGCCTCCCCCTCGGCCCCTTGCTCATTTTTTCAAAATCCCCCCTTGACCCTCCAGCGACTGGAAGCCCCATATTCGGCATATGACGGATAGAGGACGTGAAATGGGCAAAGCAGATACACTCACTTTTGGCGTGCAAAACATGAGTTGCGCGTCTTGTGTCGGACGTGTGGAGAAAGCGCTGAACGCGCTGGATGGGCTGCACGAGGCACGGGTGAACCTAGCGGCAGAGAATGTGCGGGTGACGACAGAACCGGGTTTTGACGCGGCAAAGATAGATGCGGCTCTGGTGCAGGCGGGCTACCCCCCGCGCAAGACCACCCACCGCCTGCGGCTATCCAACATGAGCTGCGCCTCCTGCGTGGGCCGTGTGGAACGGGCGCTTTTGGCGGTGCCTGGTGTGATCTCGGCCTCGGTGAACCTTGCCAGCGAAGAGGCGACGGTCGAGAGCTTGGAGGATGCCGATCTGTTGCCTGCCCTGCGCGATGCGGCGGCGCAGGCCGGCTATCCTGCGACAGTCGATGCGCCCGCGGCAGGCAGCCCTGATGCGACAGCGCGCAAAGAAGCGGAAGTCTCCCATCTCAAACGGATGACCCTGTTGGCGGCGGCGCTCACCCTCCCGGTCTTCGTGCTGGAGATGGGCGGCCACCTGATCCCTGCATTCCACCATTGGATCGCGGCCACCATCGGGAGGGAGACAAGCTGGTTCATTCAGTTCATCCTCACCACCCTCGTGCTGGCGTGGCCGGGGCGGCATTTCTATAGCAAGGGGCTTCGCGCTTTGGCGAAAGGCGCGCCGGATATGAACTCTCTCGTGGCGCTTGGATCGGGGGCGGCATGGCTCTTTTCGGTCACCGCGCTCTTTGCGCCGGGGGCCCTGCCCGAGGGCAGCCGCGTGGTCTATTTCGAAGCAGCCGCCGTGATCGTGACGCTGATCTTGCTGGGCCGCTACCTTGAGGCACGCGCCAAGGGGCAAACCGGGGCCGCGATTACCAAGCTTATGGGCCTGCGCGCCAGCAGCGCAAGGGTCGAGCGGGATGGCACAGTCGTTGAGTTGCCGTTGGACAAGATCGTCGCGGGCGATATCATCTACCTCCGCCCGGGCGAGAAGATCGCCACCGATGGCGTCGTCGTCGACGGGCAATCCTATGTCGACGAAAGCATGATCACCGGCGAGCCTGTGCCGGTGGAAAAGGCCAAAGGAACGGAGGTTGTCGGCGGCACGGTCAACGGCACCGGCAGCCTGACCTACCGCGCCACCAAAGTGGGCGGTGACACTGTATTGGCGCAGATCATCCGCATGGTCGAAGAGGCCCAAGGCGCAAAGCTGCCCATTCAGGACTTGGTCAACCGCATCACCCTGTGGTTCGTCCCGGTGGTGATCGCCGTGGCGCTGGTGACCTTTGGGGTCTGGCTTGCCTTTGGCCCATCGCTTAGCCACGCTTTGGTGGCGGCGGTAGCGGTACTGATCATCGCCTGCCCCTGCGCCATGGGTCTGGCCACGCCGACCTCAATCATGGTCGGCACCGGGCGCGCGGCGCAACTGGGCGTCCTGTTCCGGCAAGGCGATGCCTTGCAAAGCCTGCAAAGCGTCAAGACTGTCGCTTTGGACAAGACCGGCACGCTGACCAAGGGCACGCCCGAACTGACCGATCTGGTGATGATGAACGACCTGCCCGAGGATGAGTTACTGCCCCTGATCGGCGCGGTCGAGGCGCGCTCGGAACATCCCATCGCCCAAGCCATCCTGCGGCGTGCAGAAGCTGCGGGCCCAATACCGGGCGAGGTCAGCGATTTCCAATCCCACACTGGTTTTGGCGTCAGCGCGACGGTCATGGGCCGCCGGGTCACATTGGGTGCGGACCGCCTTATGACCCGCGACGGGATCGATCTGGGCGACACCGGGCGGATCGCGGCGGAGTTGGCAAAGGCCGGGAAAACCCCGCTCTACGCCGCGCTAGACGGTCAGCTGGCGGCGGTGATCGCCGTGGCCGACCCGATCAAACCCGGCACGCCGGAAGCCATCGCGCGGCTGCATGACCTCAATCTCAACGTGGCGATGATCACTGGCGACAACCGGGTCACGGCAGACGCCATCGCGGCGCAACTGGGCATCGATTGGGTCATCGCCGAAGTGCTGCCAGACGGCAAAGTGGCCGCCATCGACAAGCTCAGAGAGGGCGACAACCGCATCGCTTTCGTGGGCGACGGCATCAATGACGCCCCCGCCCTCGCCCAGGCCGATGTCGGGCTCGCCATCGGCACCGGCACCGATGTGGCGATCGAAGCCGCAGATGTGGTGCTGATGTCCGGGGACCTGCGCGGCGTGGTCAATGCCATCGACGTGAGCCAGCGCAGCATGGCGAATATCCGACAGAACCTCTTTTGGGCCTTTGGCTACAACGTGCTGCTGATCCCGGTCGCCGCGGGTGCATTCTATCCGCTGACCGGCTGGCTTCTGTCGCCCGCTCTGGCCGCCGGAGCGATGGCCCTGTCGAGCGTTTTTGTCCTCAGCAATGCCCTGCGCCTGCGCTGGATTGCCGCCCCCTTGGCAGAAAACGCAACCCCCTCACACGGCCCCCGGGCCACCGCCCCCGTGGCCGCAGAATAGGAGCGCACCATGAACATCGGAGAAGTCTCACAACATACGGGCCTGCCGCCGAAAACCATCCGCTATTACGAAGATATCGGATTGGTCAAACCGCTGCGGGATGCCAACGGCTATCGCGCCTTTCGCGAAAGCGAGATGCACAAGCTCGCCTTTTTAGGCCGCGCCAGAACCTTGGGTTTCAGCATTGAGGATTGCCGCAACCTGCTGGCTCTTTGGGAGGACAAAAACCGTGCCAGTGCCGACGTGCGGGCCATCGCCAAAGAGCATCTGGCGCAGATCGAGGCCAAGATCAGCGGCCTGCAAGAAATGCGCGACACGCTGAGCACGCTGGTCCGCGACTGCGCCGGGGATGATCGACCCGACTGTCCGATCCTAAAGACCTTGGGCACCGCAGCGGCCACATAACCACCGCTTTCAATAGCAAAAGGCGCCGCCCAGCCAAGCCGGGCGGCGCCTTTTGCGTTTTGTCAGATCCCGGCCTAGGCCTTGAGCCGGTCCACGATGCTATGCGCCGTGACCGTCCCGATCTGCGTGCCGTCTTCCATCACCGCCATCGCCGCATCCGCCCCGCGCAGCCGCTCCATCAACGCACGCACCGGGGTCTCTGCCGTGGTTTCGCCCTGCGTCGGAGCGCCGTCAACCACGCCCATCACGTCGCGCGCGGTCAGAACCTCCAGCGGGTTCATATTGGCCACAAACTCCGCCACATAGTCCGAGGCGGGGTTCGAGAAGATTTCACGCGGCGTGCCGATCTGCACAATCCGCCCGCCTTCCATGATGGCGATGCGCCCGCCCAGCTTGAAGGCTTCGTCAAGGTCATGGCTCACGAAGATGATCGTGCGGTTCAGCTCGCGCTGCAGGTCCAGCAGTTCATCTTGCAGCCGCGTGCGGATCAACGGGTCGAGCGCAGAGAATGGCTCATCCATCAGCAAAATCGGCGCTTCGGTGGCAAAGGCGCGGGCAAGCCCCACACGCTGCTGCATCCCGCCCGAAAGCTCGCCCACCTTGCGGTCGGCCCAATCGCTGAGGCTCACCAGTTTCAACTGCCGCTCGGCCCGTTCCAGCCGCTCGGTCTTGGGGACATTCGACAGTTCCAACCCAAGCGCCACATTGTCGCGCACCGTGCGCCATGGCAGTAGGCCGAACTGCTGAAACACCATCGACACGCATTCACGGCGCACGCGGCGCAGCTCTGCGGCATTGCTGGCGTGGATGTCACAAGACCAGTTTTCGTCATGCACATGCACCGTGCCGCGCACCATCGGGTTAAGCCCATTCACCGCGCGCAAAAGCGTCGATTTGCCCGAGCCCGAAAGACCCATCAGCACAAGGATCTCGCCATTCTCGACGGTGAGTGAGCAATCATGCACGCCCAGCACCTGCCCGGTCGCCGCTTCAATCTCGGCACGGCTTTGGCCTTCGTCCATCAGCGGCAAAGCCTTTTCAGGCTTGTCGCCAAAGACGATGGATACATTGTCGAATTCTACTGCTTTATTCATTTCCGTCCCACCCGCAGGATACGGTCAAGCATGATCGCCACGACGACGATCACCAACCCGGATTCAAATCCCAAGCCTGTGTTCACTTGGTTCAAGGCACGCACCACAGGCACGCCCAACCCATCTGCCCCGACAAGTGCGGCGATCACCACCATCGACAGCGACAGCATGATGGTCTGGTTCAGACCCGTCATGATCTGCGGCAGCGCATAGGGCAGTTCGATCTTCCACAGGGTCTGGCGCGGCTTGGCACCAAAGGCCTGCGCGGCCTCAAGCAGCGCCTTGGGCGTCGAAGAGATGCCCAATTGCGTCAGCCGGATCGGCGCGGGCAGAACAAAGATCACCGTGGCGATCAGGCCCGGCACCATGCCGATACCGAAAAAGACAATTGCGGGGATCAGATAGACGAAGGTCGGCAGCGTCTGCATCAGGTCCAAAACCGGGGCCACCCAAGCATACAGCCGGGGCCGATGCGCCACGGCGATGCCAATCGGCACGCCCACACCCATACAGACCACACAGGCCGAGAGCACCAGCGTCAGGCTCTCCATCGTCTCTTCCCAGTAGTCTTGGTTGAGGATGAACAGGAAGCCCAGCACCACAAAGGCCACGGTCTTCCAATTGCGTTGAATGCCCCATGTGATCGCGGCAAACACGGCGATGAGGATCAGCGGGTGCGGGGTTTGCAGCACCCAGAGGATCGCGTCGATCAGCCGTTCCATCAGGTCCGACAGCCCGTCAAAGAACCACGCCCCGTTCGTTTGCAACCAATCCAGCGCGTCTTCGGCCACATCGGCCACGGGGATCTTGTTTTCTGTCAGCCAGTCCATGTCAGTCCTTCAGGATTGGAGAATTTCGCATGAGAATGACCCGCCCCATTACTCTGAGGCGGGTCTTTTCCATCATATCGCGATGATCACTTCAGCGAAGCGACAGCTTCCATCGCGTCGCCACCATCGACGGTGGTCACACCGTCCAGCCAAGTGCTGAGCACGTCGGAGTTCGCTTTGATCCAAGCGGCGGCTGCCTCTTCCGGCTTTTCGCCGTCATCAAGGATCGCGCCCATGATCTCATTCTCCATTTCAAGCGTGAACTCGAGGTTGTTCAGGAATTTACCAAGGTTCGGGCATTCCTCAACAAAACCGGCGCGGGTGTTGGTATAGACCGTCGCACCGCCCAGATCGGGGCCGAAGTAGTCATCGCCGCCTTCCAGATAGGTCAGATCGAAGTTGGCGTTCATCGGGTGCGGCTCCCAACCAAGAAAGACAACGGGCTCTTCTTTGCGGGTGGCGCGCTGGACTTGGGCCAGCATCCCCTGCTCGGAGGATTCAACGACCTCGAACTCGCCCAGTTCAAATGCATTCTCGTCGATCATCGACTGGATCAGACGGTTGCCGTCATTGCCGGGCTCGATGCCATAGATTTCACCTTCCAGCGCATCCGCGTTGGCGGCGATGTCGGCGAAGGTCTTGATGCCCATGTCGGCGGCGGCTTTGTTCACAGCCAGCGTGTATTTCGCGCCTTCAAGGTTGGCGCGCACGGTGTCGACGCTGCCTTCTTCGCGGTACTTCGCGATGTCGCCTTCCATGGTGGGCATCCAGTTGCCCAGAAACACGTCGATGTCGCCCGACGCCATGGAGGTGTAGGTCACCGGCACGGCGAGGATCTTGGTCTCGGTATCATAGCCAAGCGCGTCCAGCACAACAGAGGCGGCGGCGGTTGTCGCTGTGATATCGGTCCAACCCACGTCGGAGAAGGTGACTTCGTTGCATTCAGCAGCAGCCAGCGAGGTCGCGGCGACCGTCGCCAGAGCGGATGTCATAAGCAGTTTTTTCATTGGTGTTCTCCCCAGAGAAGTTTTTATTGACTGATGCGCCAATCAAAAGCCATCGGCCGCGATATTGCAACCGGATTAATTTCGCCAACTTACTGGAGGGCAAAAAGCAATACTACTTGTTTCAAAACTCACTCCCGCGCGGCCTGTTTCGGGCGCAGAACCGGGGTGACATTTTGGTCCGCACCCGGCTCGGGTTCGGCGTCAATCTTCGGGGTCTCTTCGGCGGGGGCGGCGGGCGTCTGAGCAGGCGCAGCCACGGGCGTGGCGGGCGTTGACGGGGGCGCTTCGGGGGTGTCGGCCCCTCGCGTTTCCTCAACGGTTTCAGGGGCTTCTCCCTGCCCCTCTGCCGCTTTCATCCCAAATGCCGCACGGATCGCGGCTTGGGTTCCCTCGCCGTAAAGCCCGTCGATCGCGCCGTCGTAAAATCCAAAATCCGAAAGCTTGCGCTGCAGGGCTTTGCGGGTCTCGCTGTTGAAAAGTTTGGGCTCATCCTGCATCAGCCCCAGCAGCGTGCCGTCCCCCGCCCGCAGCGCGCGATAGAGATAGAGCGCCGCATCCGCCGCCCCGCGACCGGGCACTTTGCCATCGTCGATCATCGCGGCAAAGTTGAACATCGCCGCCGGGTGTCGCCTATCGGCTGCGCGGCGGAAATAGTCCAGCGCCAGATCGGAATCGGTTTCCTGCCCCAATTCGCCCTGCAGATGGATGAACCCCAGATCGTTCAGCGCGCCGGCATGGCCCCGCTCGGCGGCGTCGCGATAAAGGGCCGTGGCGCGGGCCTCATCCTGACCGACGCCGCGCCCTTCTTCGTAGAGTTGTGCAAGCTGATACCGCGCCTCGGCAGAGCCGGTCTCTACCGCCCGCATCAGTTGGGCCACAGCGGTTTCCGGGTCATAGCGCGGATCGTCAGGGTCGCTTTGCAGCGCGGCGAGACCAAGTTGGGATCGGGTGTCCCCTTGCCGCGCCAATTCGGCCAAGCGCTGGCTTTGCGCGGGGTCCAAATCCCCCCATGTCTGCGGGGCCGCATCCGCGCTGTCCGTCTCTGCGATGAAAGCTGGCGTCGGGGTCAGCCGCCCAAAGCGCCGGGCGGAGAGGCTGCCGCCGCTACGGCTGCGCAGCGTAGCGCGAAATCCGTCCAGCATGGCGCCGACTTCGACATCCGGCTCGGTCAAAACCTCGGCCAATGTGGCCGCGAAAAGGCCCGCGTTTTCACCGCCCTTGTCACAGGCGCCCACCTCACCGGAGGTGACGACCAGCGTGCCAAGACGCGGCTCGGGCGGCGGCAGCGGGGCGGTCGACTGGCGCGGGGCGGCATGGCAGTTATCAAGCAAAACAAGCCGTATCTGTCGCGCCTTGCCCGCCGCACGCAGCAGCGCAGGCAGCGCCACCCCCTGTTGCCGCAGCGCCGAGGCCGGGGCCAAGGGCGCATCGACCGGGATCAGATAGCTCTGCCCGCCCGAGGCGACGCGGCGACCCGCGTAGTAGATCAAGGCGATATCCGCCGTTTCGGCCTGAAAGGCAAAATCAGAGAGTTCCCGTTTGAGCGTGGCGCTATCCGTGTCGATCAGCGTGGTAACATCGAACCCCTGCCCCTCTAACGTTTGGGTCAGCAGCGCGGCATCGGCGCGCGGCCCGTCAAGCGGGGCGGCATCCTCATAGGCAGAGATGCCAATCACCATCGCCACACGGTCTTGGGCCGCTGCAGCGAAGGGCAGAAACAACATCAAGAGGATCGCGGTCAAACGCATATGGCGGGCTCCTTTCGGTCAGCTTCGGTTGGGCGGCGCCGCCCATTAACCTATGCTGGCAGGAAAAGGTTTCCACCATCGTAACAGTTTGAAATGAATCCGACCCTTGCTGCCGTGGTTTAGGCGTTGGGCGAAGTCTCTTCGATCTCGCGGTCTTCTTCCGGCACATTGAGCGTGGCCCACGTATCGCCATCCGGCAGTTCCGGCGGATGCGGCAAGCAATCGCGCCGGTGGATATTCGCCTTGGCCATGAAATTTGCCGAAACCGGAGCCGTGACAAAGATGAAGGCCATGATCAGCAGTTCATGCAGCGACCCCGTACCAGACAGAAACGAACTCACCATGGCCGCCAACAGATAGGCCCCGATCCCCAGCGTCGCGGCCTTGGTCGGCGCATGCAGGCGGGTCATCGGGTCGTTCAGCTTGAGCAAGCCAATCCCGGCGACAAGCACGAAGAAACTGCCGATCACCAGCAGCACGATGATAAAATAGGTGGCGATGATGTCGGGGCTCATTCGATGATATCTCCGCGCAAGACGAACCGGGCATAGGCCACGGTTGAGACGAAACCCAGCATGGCGATGATCAGCGCCGCCTCGAAATAGATCTGCGTGCCTTGCAGGATGCCCAAAAGCACGATGATGCCGATGGCATTGATGAACATCGTGTCCAGCGCCAGAATGCGGTCCCCGGTGCCGGGGCCGATCCACAGCCGGATCATCGCCATGAACTGCGCGATGGCGACCAAGGTCAGGGCACCATAAAGCGCAAGGGTCAAAAGGTCGGTCGCTTGGGTCATACGAAAATCTCCTTCAAGCGGCGTTCGTAGCGGTCTTTGATCTCATCGCGCACGGCGTCGGGGTCAGTGGCGTCCAGCGCGTGTACCAGCAGGTAGCGCCCGTTGTCCGACAGATCCGCCGAAACGGTGCCGGGGGTCAGGGTGATGGTGCCCGCAAGGATCGTGATCGCTTCGGGTTCTTTCAGGTCCAGTGGCACGACAACCCAGGCGGGCGACATGCTGGCGTTGGATTTGGTCAGGATGATCCATGCCACTTGGATATTGGCGATGATGATATCCCACAGGACCAAGATCACATAGGCGATCATGCGCAGCGGGCGAATGCCTTGGGGCCGGTCGGTCCACCACCGCGCGGTCAGCACCGGGATCACGATCCCGAGGATCAGACCAAAGACAAGCATGCCAGCGCTGAACTTGTTTTGCAGCAGAATCCACACAACGGTGAGCAACAGGGTCAGAAACGGGTGCGGCAAGAGCCAACGGATCGGTCGCATCATATCAATGGGCCTCCTCTTTGCCGTCCGACAGCTTGCCGGGGGTCTCCAGCACGGTGCTCAGGTAACGCTCTGGCCCGAACAATTGGTTCGAGATCGCCGTGGCATATTGTGTGGCGGGGCCGGCCAGCAGCGTATGCGCAACCAAAAGGGCCAGCAGGCCACCCACGGCCACATAGCTCAGTGCCGATGGTGCCTCGGCTGGGGTGGCCCCGTCTGGTGGCGCGACACTGCGCGACTTCCAAAAAACCATGCTGCCCGCGCGGCCAAAACCCACGAGGCTCAAAAGGCTCGCACCCAAGATCACGGCCCAGATCCAGACCCAATAATCATTCTCGGCAGCGGCATCCATGATCAGCAATTTGCCCAGAAAGCCCGAAAGCGGCGGCACGCCGACCATGGCGATGGCAGCAACGAAGAACAGCGCCGAGGTCAGCTTGGCCCCCGCCACCTGCGGCTGCGCCGTCAGATCAAGGTTATCGCGCCCCGCCCGCGCCAGATCGGCAATTAGGAACAGCGCGCCCGCCGCCAGTGTCGAATGCACGATATAGTAAAGTGCCGCCGCGATCCCCTCGGGGGTAAACAGCGCAATCGAGATCATCACCATCCCCATCGACCCGATCACCGAAAAGGCCACCATACGGTCCAACTGCTTTGCCGCCAGCACGCCGATCATGCCAAGCGCCAGCGACAGCAGCGCGGCAGGCAGCAGCCATGTGGTGTGCAGGTCCGCCGTGGCGGCAAGGTCTGGCGGGAAGATCAGCGTATAGACGCGGATGATCGCATAGGCGCCGACTTTGGTCATGATGGCGAAGAGCGCCGCCACCGGGCCGGGCGCTTCGGCATAGCTGGATGGCAGCCAGAAGTGCAGCGGCACCACGGCCGCTTTGACCGCGAAAACCATCAAGAGCAGCACCGCTGCGATGCGGATACCCACGGTCGCGCCTGCATCAATCAAGGCCACCCGCTGTGCCAGATCGGCCATGTTGAGCGTCCCCGTCTCGGCATAGATAGCCCCAAGCGCAAAGAGAAACAGCGTCGAGCCCAAGAGGTTATAGAGCACATATTGCACCCCGGCCCGCAGCCGCGGCGTGCCGCCGGCGTGGATCATCAACCCGTAGGAAGCGATCAGCAGCACTTCGAAAAAGACGAAGAGGTTGAAAAGGTCGCCCGTCAGGAAAGCGCCCATGATGCCCATCAACTGGAACTGGAACAGCGCGTGAAAATGCCGCCCGCGTTCGTCCCATTTCGAGCCGATGACATAGAGCAGCACGAAGAGCGCCAGCACCGCCGTCAACGTCACCATCAGCGTCGACAGACGGTCGCCCACCAACACGATGCCAAAGGGTGCTGCCCAATCGCTGAGACGGTAGAGCATGACATCGCCGCTCGACGCCTCAAGCGACAGGCCAAGGCCCACGGCGACCAGCGCCAGCGCCCCGAACAGCGACAGCACCCGCTGGATGGTGATGTGATAGCGTGCGGCCAGAATGATGAAGGGCGCAATGAATGCGGGCAGCACGATGGGCAGGATCAGCCAATGGGTCATGTGCGGTCCTCCGCCTTGGTATCGGTCAGCGGGTCGTCGACATGGTCGTCATTGTTGCCCAGATAGGCTCCGAGGGCGATCATCACCACCACGGCGGTCATGCCGAATGAAATCACGATGGCGGTCAGCACCAGCGCTTGGGGCAGCGGATCGGTATAGCGCGCGGCATCCGTGAGGATCGGCGGCGCGCCCACGGTCAAACGGCCCGAGGCAAAGAGAAACACGTTCACCGCATAGGTTAGCAGCGATGTGCCCATGATGACGGGAAAGCTCCGCAAGCGCAGCACAAGATAGAGGCCAGAGGCCGTCAGGATGCCGATGGCGGATGCGACGAGAAGTTCCATGTTTATGCCTCCGCCTTGGTGGTGTCTTCGCGCGATGGGTCGATGTCCATCGGGTGATCGGCCTCAGGCACATGCGCCCGGCGGGCCAGCCGCGAGAAACTTTCGAGCGACAGCATCACCGCCCCGACAACGGCAAGGAACACGCCAAGGTCAAAGAGCGCGGCAGTCGCCAGTTCGAACTTGTCGAAAGGCGGGATGCGCACATAGGTGAAATCCGAAGTCAGGAAAGGTTTGGCAAAGAGCCACGACCCGATCCCCGTCAGCCCCGCGATCAAGACGCCGGTGCCGATGATCCCGTGATAGGGATAGCGCAGCCGCGCCGAAGCCCAAGCAAAGCCGCTTGCCATATATTGCATCACCACCGCGATCGACACGATCAACCCGGCGATGAAACCGCCGCCCGGCTCGTTATGGCCACGCAGGAAGATGTAGAAACCCACCATCAGCACCACTGGCATGATAACGCGGGTCATGACCACCATCATCATCGGGTGCCGGTCCCCTGCCCGCGGCTGGTCTGGCTTGCGGTTCAGCAAACGCGCCCGAACGGGGCCCGACAGCAGCGTTTCGGTCAGCGCATAGATCAGCAGCGCGGCGATGCCCAGAACGATGATCTCACCATAGGTGTCAAAGCCCCTGAAATCGACAAGGATCACGTTCACCACATTGGTGCCGCCGCCACCTTTGTAGGAGTTGGCAAGGTGGAATTCGGAAATGCTCGGCGCGACGGTGTCACGCAGCAGGTAGTGATAAGACAGCGCCATGGTCGCCGCCCCCGCCGCGAGGGAGACCACAACGTCGCGCGTCCGACGCAGCACGCTGCTTTCAATCGGTGTGCGGTTGGGCAGGAAGTTCAGCGCCAAGAGCAGCAGGATAATCGTGACCACCTCAACCGTCAGCTGAGTCATCGCCAAGTCGGGCGCGCTGAAGAAGACAAAACCAGCCGAGACGATCAGCCCCACGATGCCGATCAAGATCAGCGACAACAGGCGGTTGCGGTGCAAGAACACCAAGCCGCAGGCCGCCGCCACCAGCATCAGCCAGCCCGCGATCTGAACCGCATTGGTCGGCTGCACCGCGCGGGTCGCCGCTCCCACCGTGCCAGTGGCCCAAGCGTAATAGCCCACTGCCACGACCGTCACCGCCATGATCGCGGCATAGCGCGAGAACGCCCCGTCGTGCAGACGCAGCGAAATCGCCTGCGACAGGCCGACAAAGGCCGCGATGATGCGGTCAAAGATCGACTTGGCCTCGGGCCGGGGCGTGGCATCCCAAACACGCAGAAGCGGGGTGAAAAGCGCCAGCAGGATCAGGCCACCGACAACGGCGATGATCGACATATAAAGCGCCGGACCCAGCCCGTGCCAGATTTTGAAATGCGCCGAGGGCATCTCGGCCGCGCCGCCGAGGACGGAGGCGGTCACCAGTTTGACGAAAGGCTCGGCGAGGAAAGGCGCAAGACCGATCACCACCACGGGGATGATCAACAGCGCAGGCGGCAGCCACAGGCCGGGCTTAGGGTCATGCGGATGGTCGGGATAGTCGTCACGCTCTTTGCCAAGGAAGGTATGGCCGATCAGGCGGAAACTATAGGCCGCCGAGAAGAGCGCACCAAAGGTCGCAAGCCCCGGCACCAGCCACGGCATGTCAAAGAGCTTCGTGTGCAGGGTCTCTTCCAGCATCATCTCTTTCGACAGGAAGCCGTTGAGCAGCGGGATCCCCGCCATCGACAGCGCCGCCAGCGTGGCAATGACAAAAGTCACCGGCATCAGATGCCGCAGCCCGCCCAAGCGGCGGATGTCACGGGTATGCACCGCGTGATCCACGATCCCCGCCGACATAAAGAGCGCGGCCTTAAAGGTCGCGTGGTTCAAGATGTGAAACACCGCCGCCATCGCGCCAAAGGCCGTGCCGGTGCCCAAAAGCATGGTGATCAGACCAAGGTGGCTGACGGTCGAAAAGGCCAGCAGCGCCTTCAGGTCATGTTTAAACAGCGCAATCACCGCGCCCAGCACCATGGTGATCAGACCCGCCGTGGTGACGATGACGAACCATTCCGGCGTGCCAGACAGCACCGGCCACATCCGCGCCATCAGGAAAATCCCCGCCTTCACCATCGTGGCGGAGTGCAGATAGGCCGAGACCGGCGTTGGTGCTGCCATCGCGTGGGGCAGCCAGAAGTGGAACGGGAACTGCGCCGATTTGGTGAAACAGCCCAAGAGGATCAGGATCAGCGCGGGCAGATAGAGCGGCGAGGCTTGGATCATCTCGCGGTTGTCGAGGATCACGCTCAGGTCATAGCTGCCGACGATTTGACCCAACAGGAGCATGCCACCAATCATCGCCAGCCCGCCCATGCCCGTCACGGTCAACGCCATGCGTGCGCCTTGACGGCCTTCGGGCAGGTGTTTCCAATAGCCGATCAGCAGGAAGGACGACAGCGAGGTCAGCTCCCAGAAGATCAGCAGGATTAACACGTTATCGCTTAGAACGATGCCGACCATCGCGCCTTGGAACAGCAGCAGATAGGTGAAAAACTCACCCATATGATCGTCGCGTGACAGGTAAGACCGCGCATAGGCGATGATCAACAGACCGATGCCAAGGATCAGACAGGCAAAGAAAAAGCCGAGGCTGTCGAGCATCAAGGTCAGGTTCAGGCCAAGCTGCGGGATCCAGTCAACCCGCGCGGTAACCAATTCGCCCGCCAGCACGGCAGGCAGATGCGTTAGCAACCCCACCAGCGCCACGAGGGTCACCATAAAGGTCACCCCGGCGCAGGCTTGACGCCCTGCGGAATTCATCAGTCCGGGTAACAATGCGCCCAAGAAGGGCAAGGCAACGATAAGGAAGAGGGACACGCGAACTCCTGATCTGGCGGACTGAAAGGTCACCACGTTCTGTAGAAATTTTCCCGGCACCTCAAGCGAAACCGGGCATTAAACGCCAGATTGTCGCAGGTTACACCGCAGTCCTGCCCCGTGGGATGGCGATACCGCCGCCCCTATGCCCGCTAGAATGGCCCTCGGGCGCCCCTACCCCGGTTGAAACAAGTCCCGGTAGGTGTCGCGCAGCACGTTCTTTTGCACCTTGCCCATCGTGTTGCGCGGCAATTCCGGCAGGACGATCAGCTTGGCGGGTCGTTTGAACTTGGCCAGCGATCCGGCCACATCCCCGGCGATTTGCGCAAGATCCAGCTCCGCGCCCCGCCGCGCCACCAACACCGCCACAACGCTTTCCCCGAAATCGGGATGCGGCACGCCGAACACCGCGCTTTCCAGCACGCCCGGTTGGTCGTCGAGCAGCAGTTCGACCTCCTTAGGGTAGATATTATAGCCGCCCGAGATGATCAGGTCTTTGTCGCGGCCCACGATGGTCACATAGCCATCCGCATCGCGCCGCCCCAGATCGCCGGTGATGAAAAAGCCATCTTCGCGCAGTTCGGCGGCGGTTTTCTCGGGCATCTGCCAATAGCCCTTGAAGACATTCGGGCCACGTACTTCGATGCTGCCTATCTCTCCGTCCGGCAGGGTCGCGCCGGTTTCGGGGTCGGTGATTTTCAACTCCACATCCGGCAGCGGCAGGCCCACGGTGCCCGCACGGCGCTCGCCCTCATAGGGGTTTGAGGTGTTCATATTGGTCTCTGTCATGCCGTAACGCTCAAGGATACGGTGGCCGGTGCGTTCCTCAAAATCGACATGGGTTTCGGCCAAAAGCGGAGCCGACCCCGAGATGAACAGCCGCATGTTCGCTGTCGTCTCACGGGTGAAAATCGCGTCGTCCAAAAGCCGGGTGTAGAAGGTCGGCACCCCCATCATCACGGTGGCATGGGGCATCCGGTCGATCAACCGGTCGATGTCGAGCTTGGGCATAAAGATCATCGCGCCCCCCGCCACCAGCGTCACATTGGTCGCCACGAACAGCCCGTGCGTGTGAAAGATCGGCAGCGCATGCAGCAGCACGTCACTTGCGGTGAAGCGCCACAGGTCGGCCAGCGTCTGCGCGTTCGACAAAAGGTTTGCCTGCGTCAGCATTGCCCCCTTCGAGCGCCCCGTGGTGCCGGAGGTATAGAGGAAGGCCGCAAGGTCATCCGCCGTCCGCGCGACGGTCTCGAATTTATCGGAAGCCGAGGTGGCGCGATCCGCAAAGCTGCCATCGTTCTCCGTACCAAGCGTCTCAAGCTGGCACCCTGTATCCCTAGCCAGCGGTGCCATTTCATCGCGGCGCGCGGGCTGGCAGACAAAGGCCGCGGCCCCGCTGTCGGTCACGAAATAGCGCACCTCATCCGCGGTATAGGCGGTATTGAGCGGCAAAAAGATCACCCCCGTCTGCACGCAGGCGGCATAGAGCGCCAGCGCATCGGCGGATTTGTCGATCTGTACCGCCAGCCGGTCGCCGGGCTTCACCCCCAACTCGGTCAGCACATGGGCAAAACGGGCGGCCCGGCCCAGAAAACCCGCATGGGTCAGCGTCACCCCGCCTTCGAGATGGAGAAAGGCCGTCGTTTTGCCAGCGTGACGGCCAAACAGAGTGTCATAAAGGGGGTTTGCCATCACGGTGCTCCTCGCGTGTTGTTCTTGGGAAAGCCGACTGCCTCCTTGCGGGATTACAACCGCATTACGTGGGGTAATGCAAGCCGACCAAAGCCCGCGCGCGGCGGCACAGTCGGCAAATGTCGAATTAAGGCAATAGCTTGCGGGGCGGCGCTGAGGCGCGCCGCCCCAAGGTTCAGCGGCCCATCAAACTGGGCAACCAAGTGCCGATACCCGGCAGCCAGACGATCAGGGCCAGAACGAAAAGCTTGATCAGCAAGAACGGCATCACCGACGCATAGATCTGTGGCATCCGGATTTCAGGCGGCGCCACTCCCCGCATGACGAACAGCAGCAGACCAAAGGGCGGTGTCAGCAAACCGATCTCCATGGTCAGCAGATAGACCACGCCAAGGGTCAGCTCATTGATCTCCATCGCCCCCGCCAGCGGCACGAAGACCGGTACGGTGACCATCAGCATTGAAACCTGATCAATGAAGCACCCCAAAAAGAGCAGGATCGCGATCATCCCCAAAAGCACCATCAGCGGCGTCGGATCGACCGCGTTGATCGCGTTGATCAGCCCATTGGTGGCCCCCGAGAACGACAACACCTGCGCAAAGGTCTGACTGGCCGCGATGATGAACAGGATCATCACCGACAGCTTTAGCGTCTCCATCAGCGCGCGGCCCATCTTCTCCCAACTCAGGGCGCGATAGGCGGCCCCGATGATTACGGCGGTGATGCTGCCAAGGGCGGCGCTTTCCGTAGGCGTGGCAATGCCCGCGAGCAGCGAGCCGATCACCACCGCGAAAAGCACCGACAGCGGCAGCACATAGATCACGAAAGGCGTCCAACGTTCGCGCAGCGGCATTTCTTCGTAGACATCGGGCGGCGCGACTTTCGGGTCGAGAAGGCTCCGCCCCACCACATAGGCCACAAAAAGCACCGCCAGCAGCAGCGCGGGCAGCACCCCCGCGATCAGCAGCCCGGCGATGGAAATACCCGCGAGCGAGCCCACGAGAACCGCCAGCGCCGAGGGCGGGATCAACATCGCAATCGCGCCCGAGGCCATGATCGGCCCCATTGCCATCGACGGATGATAGCCCCGTTTCAGCATCCCCGGCAGCAGCGTGCCGCCCAGCATCGCGGTATTGGCGATGGTCGAGCCGGAAAGGGCTGCAAAAATCGTGCCGCCAAAGATCGTGACGACCGACATGCGGCCCGGGATGCGCGTCACCACCCGTTCAATCGCGTCAATGGCGCGGTGCGCGACCCCGGTTTGAAAGAGTATCTCTCCCATAAGGATAAACAGCGGTATCGGCGCGAGCTGAAAATTCGCCACCGATTGCGCCGAGTTGCGCGCCAGTTGCAGAATGCCCCGGTCTCCGCCCAATACGAAGTAGGCGCCTACGGTGGTCACGGCGATGAAAGCAAATGCGACCGGCAAGCCGATCAGCAGCAAAACCGCCAATCCGCCCAGCATCAAGGTCAGTGTCAGGCCCCAATCCATGTCAAAGACCACTCAAACTACGCTCGGCCGTTTCCGGATAGAGCAGACGGCGAATAAAGATGATCGTGCAAAGCGCCAGCGATAGCGGCACAAAGGCCAGCATCCACCACTCTGGGATCACGAAAGACGTGCGGATCATCGACCCGCGTGCGGCAGAGGCCAGCACCGCTTGCAACCCGTACCAGCCCAGCACCCCTGCCGTCACCGCGCCAATGGCGCTGGTCAGGCGGGTCAAAGCATAGGCAGTGCGTTGCGACAGGTTGCTGGTGATCAGATCAACCTTCACATGCCCGCCAATCGACAGCACCCAAGGCGCGCCAAGGAAGGTGGCGATCATCAGCGCATATTGGATCGCATCCAGTGCCCCATAGACCACCGGCAGCCCCAGATTGCGCAGCACCACGTTGATCGCGATAAACACCGCGATCACCCCGAGGATACCGGCCGAGAAAACGGCCAGCCCCCGGAGTGTCCGGTCAAACAATGTTGAGATCATGGGGCGATCACTTGGTCATGCAGGCGCGCATCTGCTGCGCAAGATCGGCATCGACCTCTTCGACCGCCGCCCAACCGGCATCGCGCGCGGCATTGGTCCACGCTTCGGCATCGGCCTCGCTGAAGGTGATCGTCTCGATCCCCGCATCCGCCTGTGCGGCGTATTCCGTCGCGTTGCGGTCGGCGTTGTCGTTGTTAAGCTCTTCCATCCAAGCCGCGCCCTCTTCGAGTTTGGCGCGTTGTTCGTCGGTCAGGCCATTCCATGTGTCGAGGTTCACCAGCAGGTTCACGTCGACGTTGTAAAAGCTCGGATCGACCCGGTATTTGGTCTGCTCGTCCCAACCGAGATCCAGCACCCCTTGGCTCGGCCAGCCGTAGCCGTCGATCGCGCCGCGCTCCAGCGCGCTATAGACTTCGCCCGGCGCGGTGCGCACCAGATTGGCGCCCAGTTGCGTGAACATCGCCTGATAAACCGGTGTGGTGCGGATGGTCAGACCGCTCAGGTCCGGCCCCTCGACCGGTTTGGTCAGATAGAGGTGATAGCCGATCCCGTCGCCGCCATGGCCGAGGTATTTGACGTTCATCTGCTCTTGGTGGATGCGGTCGACCAGTTCATAGCAGCCATTCTCGCGCTGTTCTTGAATGGTGTTTTCCGCCAGATGCAGCGCGTCGCCCGTGGGCAGCAGGTTGGGGTAATAGGCCGTGGTGTTATTGGCGATGTCGACAACGCCAGATTGCACCGCGTTGCCCAATTCAAAGGGCGGCACGGCTTCCGGCCCGCCGACCATATTGATCTGCACGACCCCCTTGCCGTTCTCGTTGATCCATTCGACAAAGGATTCAAACTCGCGGCTAAAGGCGGTGCCAAGGGTAAAGGCCGACACGGCGCGCAGCGTCACTTCGTCGGCGCTGGCGGTGCTGGTGGTGGCAAGGGTGCTGACGGCAAAGAGCGCCGCGCTTAGCGTGGTTGTTGTTTTCATGATCGTCTCCCAGTTGTGATCAAAAGCCCGCGATCTCTGCCCCGGTGCTCTCGCATGCATATGCATAATATGTATCTGCATGTAATTCGTAGCGACAAGATTTCGCTACGTCAATTTAAACTCTCACCCCCTGCCCGCGCCATCGCACAGGCGGTGCCCTGCGCAGATTGTCGCGGCATTAAGATAGTTTAATGACACCCTAGCCATGAGAACATATATAGAACGCATGGCAAAACAGACACTCGATCAAAAACTGGCGATTCTCAGCGACGCGGCGAAATACGACGCCTCCTGCGCCTCCTCCGGCTCGACCAAACGCGACTCGCGCGATGGTAAGGGGCTGGGCTCAAACGAAGGCAGCGGAATCTGCCACGCATACGCCCCCGACGGGCGGTGCATCAGCCTGCTCAAGATCCTGATGACGAATTTCTGCATCTACGATTGCAGCTATTGCATCAACCGCGTGTCCTCGAACGTCGACCGGGCGCGGTTCAGCGTGGATGAGGTGGTTAAGCTCACCATCGAGTTCTACCGCCGCAACTATATCGAAGGGTTGTTTTTGTCCTCGGGCGTGATCCGCTCCCCCGATGCGACGATGTCGGACATGGTGCAGATCGCCCGCAAACTGCGGCACGAAGAGAACTTTCGCGGCTATATCCACCTCAAGACGATCCCCGATGCCTCCCCTGAGTTGATCGAGGAAGCGGGCCGTCTGGCGGATCGTCTGTCGATCAATGTCGAACTGCCCACCGACACCGCGGTGCAGCAATATGCGCCGGAGAAAAAGCCCGAGCAGATCCGCCGCGCCATGGCCAATGTGCGGATGGTCAAGGACGCCAGCAAAGAGAAATCCTTCTCCGGCAAGCGCCCGCCGCGTTTTGCGCCCGCCGGTCAATCCACCCAGATGATCATCGGCGCGGATGGGTCGAACGACGCCACGGTGCTGGGGCAATCGACGCGGCTTTACTCCAGCTACAAGCTGAAGCGCGTTTACTATTCCGCCTTCTCGCCAATCCCCGACAGTTCCGCCAAACTGCCGCTGATCCGCCCGCCCTTGCAACGCGAGCATCGGCTTTATCAGGCCGACTGGCTGCTGCGCTTCTATGATTTCCAGTTGGACGAGATCACCTCCGTCACCCGCGACGGCAATCTTGATCTTGAAATCGACCCCAAGCTCGCTTGGGCGCTGGTGCACCGCGAACATTTTCCCCTCGATGTGAACCGCGCCAGCCGCGAGATGCTGCTGCGGGTGCCGGGGTTTGGCGTGAAAACGGTGACCCGCATCCTCGCCGCCCGACGCCATCGGTCCCTGCGCTACGAAGACCTGACCCGCATGGGCGCCTCGATGAAAAAGGCCCGCGCCTTTGTAACGGCAGGCGGCTGGTCGCCCGGTGGGCTGACCGACAGCGCCGACCTGCGCGCACGTTTCGCGCCGCCGCCCGAACAGTTGACCCTGTTCTGATGCACCGCGTCTCCCTGCCCCCGATCGGCGCTGCGAAAGCATGGCGCGAGGCGGCACGCGGCTTTCTCGCGGCCGGTGTCTCGCCCGAGCAAATCCTCTGGGGCGACCATGCTGCCGCGCCCGATCTGTTCGGCGGTGAGACTGTGTCGCCAAAAGGCGGACAGGTCTCGGTCCCGCGCAGTTTTGTCTCCATGGCCGAAACCGCCGTCTGGCACAGCGACCCCGAACGCTTCGCGCGGCTCTATGCCTTTCTTTGGCGCGTGAAAGACGCGCCGCATTTGATGTCGGACCGGGGCGATGCCGACCTCGCCGTGCTGCGCGGGATGGAGAAGAACGTCCGCCGTTGCCAACACAAGATGAAGGCCTTCGTCCGCTTCCGCGAGATCGGCGCGCCCGATGCCCCGCGCCGCAGCTTCGCCGCGTGGTTCGAGCCGACGCATCACACGGTGGAGCCCACGGCGGATTTCTTCGTGCGGCGATTTTCCGACATGGATTGGCGTATCCTGACGCCCGATGTCTCGGCCATTTTCGAGAACGGCAAACTCACGTTCCAAGAGGGCCACGCCAAGCCCGACCTGCCCGAGGACGCGGGCGAGCAGCTTTGGATCACCTACTTCCAGAACATCTTTAACCCCGCCCGCCTGATGGTGAAGGCGATGCAGTCCGAGATGCCCAAGAAATACTGGAAAAACATGCCCGAGGCCGCCTTCATCCCCCAGATGATCGCCGAGGCCCCCGCCCGCGCCCGCGCCATGGCCGAGGCAGCACCAACCCTGCCGCCGGTGCGCATGGACCGCGTGCAGGCGCAGCTTTCGGCCTTCTCATCCGCTTGGGACGGCCCGATGGAGGACCTGCCCACCGCGATCCGCGCCTGCACCCGCTGCCCGCTGCATTGCCATGCGACCCAAGCCGTGCCGGGAGAAGGCCCCGCCCGTGCCGATCTGATGGTGGTCGGCGAACAACCCGGCGATCAGGAGGATCTCGCGGGCCGTCCCTTTGTCGGCCCAGCCGGACAGATGTTCGACCGCGTGGCCGCCGAGGCCGGGCTCGACCGCGAGGCGGCTTTCGTCACCAATGCCGTCAAACACTTCAAGTTCACCGCCCGCGGCAAACGCCGCATTCACCAGCGTCCCGAGACGCCCGAGATCGACCAGTGCCGCTGGTGGATGAACGCCGAGGTGGCGCAGGTGCAGCCCAAGCTGATCCTCGCCATGGGCGCCACAGCGGCGCAAAGCCTGACGGGCAAGGGCACGGGCATCCTGAAACGCCGTGGCACGATCGAGACGGGGCCAGAAGGCATCCCGGTGCTGATCACCCTGCACCCGTCCTATCTGCTGCGCGTGCCGGATCCGGCGCTGCGCGAAGAGGCCACGGCGCAGTTCCGCTCCGATCTGGCGATGGCGGCACGGATGATGGCAGAGGCGGCTTAATCCTCGGGGTCGATGACCTGGAGCGTGCCGTCCGGCAAGGGGCGTTGCAGGCTGGGCAGCTCGGCCGTTTCAACCGTAAGCCAGCGCTGCACGTCGTCGGGGTTGGTCAGGATCACCGGCATCGCCTTGGGGTGCACGGCCCCGACCTCGGCATTGGCTTCGGTGGTCAGAAAGCCATAGAGGGTATCAGTGGTCTCGCCGTCCTTCAGTTTGCGCACGCTCGTCCATTCGGTCCAAACGCCCGCAAAAAAGGCCAGCGGACGGTCCTCGCCAAGCGCGAACCAGACCGGGCGCGAGCGCTCTCCGGGGCGGTTCAGCGGTTCGGAAAAGGCGGTGAAGGGCACCACGCAGCGATGCTCGCCCCCCAGCCAGCGCCGCCAATGGGGCGAGGCGATGTTGCGGATGTTGGTCACGCCGCGGTCGGTCTTCTTGCCTTTGAGCGCGAAGGCCGGAGAGGGCATCCCCCACCGCATCATCTCCAGCACCGGACCGCCATCGCCGTGGCGCACCACCGGGGCGGCATAGTCGGGGTAGATACCGGGCATCGGCGGCAGGTTGCCTGTTTGGTCGTCGATGCCGTCGAACCAGCCGCGGATCGCGGCCTGCCCCTTGGTCAGGGAATAGAGATTGCACATCGGTTGGCCCCCTTGCCGTCATCTTGGCCCATTAGATGCGGTTTTGCCCGCGTCCGGCAAGGGCCACAGGATCTTTGACAGCACCGCAATTGATGATTTATAACCAGAACAAAATGTGAACATATGGAGTCGTGCATGACAACCGATTCTACATATGGGCAGGTCCTTACCCTGCCGCGGCGGCTGCCGTCGACACCCCCCGAACCGGGGGTTCTGGCAGCACACGCGCCGCTGACGGATGTCTTTCCGGGGGCCTTCGCCACGGCCCCGGCCAGTGCCTTCGTGCTGTCGCTCTTGCCGCGTGGCAAGGGGCCGGTGCTTTGGGTGCAGGACTTTCTGTCGCGGCGCGAGAATGGGGCACCCTATACGCCCAGCTTGCGCGGTTTCGGGCTGGAACAACCGGTGCTGCTGGTCACCGTCAACCACCCGCGCGACGTGCTTTGGACGATGGAGGAAGGGGCCGCCTGTGCGGGGCTTTCTGCCGTGATCGGCGAGGTGCACGGCGGGCCGGAGGTGCTGGATTTCACCGCCACCAAACGGCTCTCGCTTCGGGCCGAGGCCTCAAATGTGCCGCTCTATCTCATTCGCAGCGGCGATCCCGGCGGCTTGAGCGCGGCGCGGATGCGGTGGCGCATTTCCTCGCTGCCCTCTCAGGCCCATCCATACGATGCACAGGCCCCCGGCGCAGCCCGCTGGGATTTGGAACTGTTTCGCGCGCGTGGCCATGCGCCGGGGCGTTGGGTGGCTGCCCATGACCCCGACAAAAGCCAAAGCCCCCGCGCCGCGGATCGTCTCCGTCTGGTTCCCTATGCTGACGATGGAGCGGTGGCGCCGGGTGATCGCCCAATACCGCAGCGTTCCGGGGGATGAGGTGCCCGTCGTCCTGTCGCGCGACGGAACCCATGGGCCGGTGGTCCATGGGCTGAGCGCTGCCGCCACGATGCGCGGAATCGAGGCGGGCGCGCGGGTGGTCGATGTGCAAGCGATCCACCCCGATCTGCATGTCGAGCCCGCCGATCTGGAGGGCGATGAGGCGCTGATCCAACGGCTGGTGCATTGGGCGCGGCGCTGGTGCCCTTGGACGGCGCGGGATCAGGACCATGGCCTGCTGCTGGACGTGACCGGCTGCACCCATCTGTTCGGCGGAGAGGTCGCCATGCTGCGCGACATCCGCAGCCGTTTTGCGCTACAGGGGCTGACCGCGCGGGTCGCCATGGCCCCCACTCCCGGTGCCGCGCAGGCACTGGCACGCTTCGGCTCCGGCGCGCAGATCTGCGGGGCTGAGGACGTGGCCACCGCCCTCGCCCCCCTGCCCGTCGCCGCCCTGCGGCTGGATGCGCAGACCACACGGCTCTTGGACCGTCTTGGCCTCAAGACCATCGGCGCGCTGAGCGACTTGCCCCGCGCCGCGCTGATGCGGCGCTTTGCCAGCCTCAAGCCCGATCGCAACCCGCTGATCCTGCTCGACAAAGCTCTCGGCAAGGCCCCCGACCCGCTGAACGCCCCGCCGGACCACCGCCATTTCATAACCCGCAGCCGCTTGCCTGAGCCGGTGATCGACCCCGCCCCGCATCTGCCCGCGCTGGTCGATGACCTCTGCACCCTTCTGGCCCGCGCCGAGCTTGGCGCGCGGCGGTTGCGCCTGACCATCTACCGCATCGACGGCGATTGGCGCGCGCTTGGGGTCGCCACGGCGCGGGCCAGCCGTGACCCCGCGCATCTGCGCAGGCTGTTCGACGGCAAACTGGAAAACATCGACAGCGGCTTCGGCTTTGACCTGCTGACGTTGGAGGCGCTGACCAGCGAACCGCTGCCGCTGATGCAAGACCACCTCGACGGCAAACGCGACCCTTCGGCGGATGTGGCCGGGCTGCTCGACCGGCTCGCCGCGAAGCTGGGCGCGGACAAGGTCAACTGGCCGCAGTGGCGCGAGACCCATAAGCCCGAACGGGTGGAGCAACGTGTCGACGCCCTGCACGGCACGCCTACAGCCGCACCCGCCTTGCTGCGCGACCGTCCGCTGCGTCTGCTGACCCCCGCCGAGGAGGTGCGCGTGATCTATGCCGTGCCCGAAGGCCCGCCCTCGCAGTTCAACTGGCGGCGCGTCACCTATAAAACCATGCGCCACACCGGGCCGGAACGCATCGCGCCGGAATGGTGGTGCGACCGCCCCGGCACCCGGCTGCGCGATTACTACAAAGTCGAGGTCCAGGGCGGCCAGCGTTTCTGGCTCTACCGCGAGGGGGTGATCTATGACGGTCGCGGGGCCGAGCCGCGCTGGTTTTTGCATGGGCTCTTTGCCTGATGCCCGAGCAGGAAGGACATAAGCGCCGCACCTTGGGCGAAGACGGTTTTGCCGACCCGCCGCAGGCGGAGTACGTGGAGTTTGGGCTGGCCAGTTGCTTTTCCTTCCTGCGCGCCGCCTCGGACGCCGTGGATCTGATCGAGATGGCCTATCACCACGGCTATGACAGCCTCGGCATCGCCGACCACAACACGCTGGCGGGCGTGGTGCGGCTACATGTGGAGGCGGAAAAGGCGCATATCCGCCCCCTGATCGGCGCGCGTCTGGTGCTGCTTTGTGGGACCGAACTGCTGGCCTATCCGCAAGACCGCGCCGCTTATGCGCGGCTCTCGACGCTGCTGTCGGCGGGCAAGATGCAATCGGTGGACGGCGAATGGCAGCAAAAGGGTGAGACCCATCTGACGCTGGAGATGCTGGCGCAACATGCCGAAGGGCTGCACCTCATCCTCATGCCACCCGAAAACCTTGATGTCTTTGCCGCCGGCCTGCCGCGTCTGGTGAAAGCACTGCCGGACATGCGGCATGTGGGCGCAAGCTTCCTTTATCGTGGCGATGACCGGGCGCGGATCAACCGCTTGGACGCACTGGCCCGCGCCCATGGGCTGAGGATTTTGGCCACCAACGATGTGCTCTACCACGCGCGCCACCGGCGGCCCTTGCAGGATGTGATGGTGGCGATCCGCGAAGGCGTGATCGTGCCCAAGGCGGGCTATCTCTTGGCCGCCAATGCCGAACGGCACCTGAAATCGCCCGAGGCGATGCTGCGCCTCTTCGCCGACTGGCCCCATGCCATCGCCGAGACGCGGCGTCTGGCGGACAGGATCACCTTTCGCCTCACCGATCTGGCTTACGAATACCCGCATGAGATCGTCCCCGAAGGCCGCAGCCCGATGGAGGAACTCGCCCGCCTCACATGGGAGGGCGCGGCGCGGCGCTACCCGCAAGGCGTGCCCGAGGCGGTGATCAAAACGATCGAAAAGGAATTCGCGCTCATCTCCGCCAAAAAGATCGCCCGCTATTTCCTGACCATCTACGACATCGTGCGCTTTGCCCGCGAGGAAGCTGAGCCGCCGATCCTCTGCCAAGGGCGCGGCTCGGCGGCCAATTCGGCGGTCTGTTTCTGCCTCGGCATCACCTCGGTCGACCCGGCGGTGCATAACCTGCTGTTCGAGCGGTTCCTTTCCGAGGAACGCGATGAGCCGCCCGACATCGACGTGGATTTCGAGCATGAGCGGCGCGAAGAGGTCATCCAATACATGTACGGCAAATATGGCCGCCACCGCGCCGGGCTCTGCGCCACGGTGATCCACTACCGCCCACGCTCGGCCATTCGCGAGGTCGGCAAGGCGATGGGGCTGTCGGAAGACGTGACCTCAAAACTCGCGGGCACGATCTGGGGCAGTTTCGAGGGCCAGATGGACGATGACCGCGCCCGCGAGGCGGGGTTGGACCTGTCAGATCCCTATCTGCGCATGGTGCTGAAACTGGCCTCCCAGATGATCGGCATGCCGCGCCACCTGAGCCAGCACGTCGGCGGCTTCATCCTGACCGAACGCCCCCTGACCGAGATCGTCCCCATCGGCAACGGCGCCATGCCCGAGCGCAGTTTCATCGAATGGGACAAGGACGACATCGACGCGCTGCAAATTTTCAAGGTCGATATCCTCGCGCTTGGTATGCTCACCTGTATCGCCAAATGCTTTGATCTGATCGAGGCGCATTACGACCGCCCGCTGGAACTGGCCACGGTCCCGGTGGAGGATCACGAGGACGACGCCACCGGGCGACCCACCTACGACATGCTCTGCCGGGGCGACAGTCTGGGCGTGTTTCAGGTCGAAAGCCGCGCGCAGATGGCGATGCTGCCGAAGCTGCGCCCCCGCGTGTTCTATGATCTGGTGATCGAGGTCGCCATCGTCCGCCCCGGCCCGATCCAAGGCGACATGGTCCACCCCTATCTGCGCCGCCGCCAGGGGATGGAGAGCGTCGTCTACCCCGCCCCCGGCCCGGCCTATCCGCAGGACGAGTTGTTCAGCATCCTCAGCCGGACGCTGGGCGTGCCGATCTTTCAAGAACAGGCGATGAAAATCTCCATCGACGCGGCACAGTTTTCCCCGACCGAGGCCAATGAGCTGCGCAAGGCCATGGCCACCTTCCGCTCGCGCGGGACGATTGAAAAGCTACAAGACAAGATGGTGGGCCGGATGACCAACCGCGGCTATGACCCGGTCTTTGCGCAGCGCTGTTTTGACCAGATCAAGGGGTTCGGCGAATATGGTTTCCCCGAGAGCCATGCGGCGAGTTTTGCCAAGCTGGTCTATGTCTCGTCTTGGATGAAATGCCACTACCCGGCGGCCTTTGCCTGCGCGCTGCTGAACTCGCAGCCGATGGGGTTTTACGCCCCCGCCCAGATCGTGCGCGACGCCCGCGAGCATCAGGTCGAGGTGCGCGCGGTTGATGTGAATTACTCCGACTGGAACTGCACGCTGGAGCCTTGTGGCAACGGTTTCGCCCTGCGGCTGGGGTTGCGCATGGTGGACGGGTTGCAGGAGAAAGCCGCCGCGCGGATCATGGACCGGCGCGAGGCGCCTTTTGCGGATGTCGAAGACCTCAAGTCTCGCGCCGGGCTCGATGCCAAGGCGATCCGCCAGCTTGCCGCCGCCGACACGATGCGCAGCATGGGGATCGACCGACGTCAGGCGCTGTGGCAGGCCCAAGGGCTGCGCGACGCGCCCGCCTTGCCGATCTTTGACCATGCGGAGGCCGCGGCTCAGGGGCCGGAGCCGGAGGTCACCTTGCCGGTGATGCCGAAGGCCGAACAGGTCGTGGCCGACTACCAAACGCTGCGCCTGTCGCTGAAGGCGCATCCGATGTCCTTTTACCGCTCCAGCCTCGCCGCGCAGGGGTTTGCTTCGGCCCGCGATTTGGGGCGAATGGGCCACGGGCGGCGGGTCAAGCTCGCCGGGCTGGTGCTGGTGCGGCAAAAGCCGGGCAGCGCCAAGGGGGTCTGTTTCATCACGCTGGAGGATGAATGCGGCGTGGCGAACCTCGTGATCTGGCCCAATATGTTCAAGCTTTACCGCCCCACGATCATGGCCGCGCGGCTGCTGGTGGTCGAAGGGCGCGTGCAGACCGACGGGCGGGTGATCCATGTGGTGGCCGACCGGCTTAAGGACCGCTCTGACAGGCTTGCATCGCTGTCGGACGCACCGATGCCCGGCATCACCACGCGGGGTGATCACCCGACCCATCCGCTGCCCGGTCAGGTGGCGATGCATAGCCATCCGCGCGACGCGCGTGTGATCCCGAAGTCGCGGGATTTTCATTAACGAATCTTCATGTATTTGATGAAGTGTGACTCGCAAATAGTTGATACAGAACGACAACTCATAAATTAACCATCACCAGTTGACCCTGCCAGCCCGCCTCGCTAGCCTGCCCGCAATCCGTTGGGGTGCCGCAAGGCTGAGAGGTGAAAACCGACCCATCGAACCTGATCCGGGTCGTACCGGCGTAGGGAACGGAACCAAGCATCGGCCCCACGCGGCCCGTCGTTTATCCCGTATCCACACGCCCTTGGCCCATCTAACACATGGGGGCCAAATGGCGTTTCAAGCACTGACGATTGCGGGGTCCGACAGCGGCGGCGGGGCGGGGATTCAGGCCGATCTGAAGACCTTCAGCGCACTTGGCGTTTACGGGGCCAGCGTGCTCACCGCCGTGACAGCCCAGAACACCCGCGCGGTGACCGGGGTCGAGATGATCTCTCCCGCGATGATCCGGGCGCAGATGGCGGCGGTCTTTGACGATCTGGCGATCGGTGCGGTGAAAATCGGCATGTTGGGCGATCCTGAAACGATCACCGCCGTGGCCGAGGGGCTGGCGGGCTGCGCCGCGCCTGTGGTGCTCGACCCGGTGATGGTGGCAAAATCCGGCGATACGCTGCTCTCTGCCGAGGCGGTGGCGACACTGCGTGACCGGATGCTGCCCTTGGCCCATGTACTAACGCCAAACCTGCCCGAGGCCGCACGGCTGCTGGACAGGCCGGAAGCCACCGATGAGGCCACCATGCTGGAACAGGGCCGCGCCCTGCTCTCGGCCGGTCCCGGCGCGGTGCTGATGAAGGGCGGGCATGGCAAGGGGGAGACCTGCGTCGATCTGCTGATCACCGCGGCTGAAACCCTGCGCCTTTCCGCGCCCCGCCAGCACACCGCCAACACCCACGGCACCGGCTGCACCCTTTCCGCCGCCATCGCCGCGGGGCTGGCGCGGGGGCAAACGTTGCCGCAGGCCGTGCAGGCTGCGCATGCCTATCTGCAACGCGCCATTGCCGCTGCCGACACCCTCAACATCGGCAGTGGCCACGGCCCGGTGCATCATTTCCACGCGGTTTGGCCCCATGAGTGACGTCACCATCATCGGCGCAGGCGTGGCGGGGCTTTGGGCCGCGCGGGCCTGTCTGGCGCAGGGGCTGCGGCCAAGGCTCGTCGACCGCAAAGGCACGCCCGGGCCGCATGGCTGTTCATGGTGGGCGGGCGGGATGCTCGCGCCCTTCTGCGAAGGCGCGCTGAGCGAGCCTGCGGTGGTGACCCACGGGCGGCGCGCGGCAGCGCTCTGGTCTGAGATTACCGAGGTCACCCACAGGGGCACGCTGGTCCTCGCCCCGGAACGGGACCGCGCTGAAATCCAGCGGTTCGCCGACCGGACCGACGGCCACACCCCTTGCGACGCCGACGCCATCGCGGCCTCCGAGCCCGAGCTTACCGGGCGTCATCGGCGCGGGCTGTTCTTTGAGGAGGAAGCGCACCTGAACCCGCGCCAAGCCCTGCATGATCTTACCCAAACGCTCGCCGCCCATGGGGTGAAGGTCGAGCCCACGCCCCTCACCCCATCCAAGGTCGCAGGCCCGGTGATCGACTGCCGTGGCATGGCCGCCAGCGCCGACCTACCCGGCCTGCGGGCGGTGCGCGGCGAGATGATCTTGCTGCGCGCGCCTGAGATCACCCTCACCCGCCCGATCCGCCTGCTGCACCCGCGCCACCCGCTCTATGTGGTGCCGCGCGGGAACGGAATTTATATGCTGGGCGCGACCCAGATCGAAAGCGCCAGTCGCGCCCAAATGACCGCGCGCTCGGCGCTGGAACTGCTCTCGGCGGCCTATGCGCTCGACCCGCGCTTTGCCGAAGGCGAGATCATTGAGATGGGCGCCGACCTGCGCCCCGCCTTTGCCGACAACCTTCCCGGCATCGTGCAACGCGGCGCAGTGCTGCATCTTAACGGATTGTTTCGGCACGGGTTTCTCATGGCACCGGCCTTGGCAGAACAGGCCGCAGCCTTTCTTGCAACAGCGACAACAGGGGATTTATTCCGTGAAAATTGAAGTGAACGGCGAAGCGCGTGAGGTCACTGCCACGCAGCTTAACGCGGTCTTGGTGGAGCTTGGCTGGGGCGAAGCCAAGGTCGCCACCGCACTCAACGGCAATTTCGTCCCCGCAGGCGCGCGGGGCGCGACGACGCTGAGCGATGGCGACCGGCTTGAAGTGCTCAGCGCCATGCAGGGGGGCTAAGCGATGCGCGACTTTTACGGCGTTTCTCTGCCCCTGCCGCTGATGCTGGGCACCGCGCGCTACCCCTCGCCTGCGGTGATGGAGGCCGCCTTTCGCCAAAGTGCCGCCCCGGTGGCAACCGTTTCCCTGCGCCGCGAACAGGGTGCGGGTCAGGCGTTTTGGGATATGGTGCGCGGGCTCGGCGTGCATCTGCTGCCCAACACTGCCGGTTGCCATTCGGCGCGGGAGGCGATCACCACGGCACAGATGGCGCGGGAGTATTTCGGGACCAATTGGATTAAGCTGGAAGTTATCGGCCATGCCGACACCCTGCAGCCTGACCCCTTCGGCTTGGTTGAGGCCGCCGAGGCGCTTTGCGCCGATGGGTTCGAGGTTTTTCCCTACACCACCGAGGATCAGGTGCTGGCCGGGCGGCTGGTCGATGCGGGTTGCCGGGTGCTGATGCCTTGGGGCGCGCCGATTGGGTCAGGGCTGGGGCTGAACAACCTGCACGGGCTGCGCAGCCTGCGGGCGGCATTTCCGGAGGTGGCGATGGTGATCGATGCGGGCCTTGGCATGCCCAGCCATGCCGCGCAGGCGTTGGAGATGGGGTTCGACGCGGTGCTCCTCAACACCGCCGTCGCCGAAGCCCGCAACCCCGCCGCCATGGCCGAGGCCTTTGCGCTGGCCTGCCGCGCGGGCGCGCTTGCCGCCGCCTCCGGCCCGATGGGCCAGCGCGATATGGCGGTGCCCTCCAGCCCCGTGATCGGAAAGGCTTGGCTATGACCCTGCCGCGTTTTTATCCCGTGTTTGACAGTGCTGCATGGGTTGTGCGGGCGGTGCCCTTGGGCGTGAAACTGGTGCAGCTGCGCATCAAAGACGCGCCGTATGACCTGCTGCGGACCGAGATCACCACCGCGCTTGACCTCTGCCGCCAATACGGCGCGCAGTTGGTGGTGAATGACCATTGGGAACTGGCGATTGAACTGGGGGCCGAATGGCTGCATCTGGGTCAAGAGGATCTGGACACAGCCGACATCCCCGCGATCCGGCGCGCGGGAGTGAAACTGGGCCTCTCCACCCACGACCACGCCGAACTTGACCGCGCGCTGGCCCTCTCCCCCGATTACATCGCCCTTGGTCCGGTCTATCCGACCATTCTGAAAAAGATGAAATGGACCGAACAGGGCCTCGATCGGCTGACCGAATGGAAGGCGCGGATCGGAGACATCCCGCTTTGCGCCATCGGCGGCATGTCGGTCGCCCGTGCGCCGGGGGCCTTTGCCGCCGGGGCCGACACGGTGGCGGCGGTCACGGATATCACACTGAACGCCGACCCCGACGCGCGGATGCGCGAATGGCTCAAGGTGACGGCATGAGCCGCTACGCCCGCCAGACCATTCTGCCGCAGGTCGGTGCCGAGGGGCAGGAACGGCTTGCCGCCGCGCGTATGCTCGTTGTCGGTGCCGGGGCACTGGCGGTGCCGGTGCTGCAATACCTCGTCGGGGCCGGTGTGGGGCGCATCACGCTGGTCGATGGCGATGTGGTGGCCGAGAGTAACCTGCACCGCCAACCGCTCTACCAAATGGGCGATATCGGCAGGCCCAAGGTCACCGCCGCGGCAGAGGCGATGGCGGCGCTGAACCCGGAGGTGACGCTCACCCCGCGTGCCGAATGGCTTACCCCCGCCAACGCCCCCGGATTGCTGGCGGAGTGCGATATTGCCCTCGACTGCGCGGACACTTTCGCCGCCAGCCTGACGCTTTCGGATCTGTCTTTGGCGCAAGGCAAGCCGCTGATCTCGGCTTCGGCGCTTGGGATGTCGGGCTATGTTGGCGGCTTTTGTGGGCCTGCCCCCTCTCTCCGCGCGGTTTTCCCAGATTTGCCGCAGACGGCGGCCACCTGTGCCACGGCGGGCGTTTTGGGCCCCGTGGTGGGAGTAATCGGCGCGGCGCAAGCGCAGATGGCGCTGTCGGTGCTGCTGGGGCTGTCGCCTTCTCCGCTCGGGCAGCTGATGATCTGGGACGCCGCGCAATGGCGGATGTCGGGCTTTCGCTTTGACAGCGCTCCCGAACCTGCGTCGCCCGTAAATTTCATCGCCGAGAGCCAGATCGCCCCGCGCGATATGGTTATCGACCTGCGCGCCGAAGCGCCCGCGCCCTTCTCAGCCCAAGCGCGCCATGTCCCCCCCGAGGCGCTGCCGGACCTGCCGCTGCCCCCACACACACCGCGCATCGTGCTCGCCTGCCGCACCGGCCTGCGCGCGCATCACGCGGCCAACACCCTCCGCGCCCGCTGGCCGGGAGAAATCGCCCTGCTGGCCCTGTCCGGTGCCTGACCCTTTCTTGAACAAAACCACAAAATGGAGCCTTTCGTGAAACACATCCTTACTCCCCTCGCCCTGACATTGATCGCCGCCCCGGCCTTGGCCCAAGACAAGATGACAGTTATGCTGGATTGGTTCATCAACCCCGACCACGGGCCGATCATTCTGGCCGAGGAAAAGGGCTATTTCACCGAAGCGGGGCTGGAGGTTGAACTGATCTCTCCCGCTGACCCGAACGATCCGCCGCGCATGGTGGCGGCAGGCCGGGTCGATCTGGCGGTCTCCTACCAGCCGGAACTGCATCTCGCCCAGCGCGAGGGGTTGGACCTGCGCCGCGTGGGCACCTTGGTCGAGACCCCGCTGACCTGCCTCGTGGTGCGCGCCGACGGGCCGGTCAAAGAGATGGCCGACCTCAAGGGCCGGAAAGTGGGTTTCGCCGTGGCAGGCGTGCAAGAGATGCTGTTGGACGCGATGCTGAGCCACCATGGCGTGGCCCCCTCTGAGGTTGAGCAGATCAATATCGGCTGGTCGATCTCGCCCGCGCTCATGTCGGGTCAGGTCGACGGCGTGATCGGCGCGTTCCGCAATTTCGAGCTGAACCAGATGCAGATCGAAGGCCATGAGGGCCGTTGCTTTTATCCCGAGGCCGAAGGCGTGCCCGCCTATGACGAGCTGATCTATGTCGCCCATGCCGAGGATATGGACCGCGAGATGATCGCGCGCTTCCTGCATGCCACTGAACGTGCCGCGGCCGATATCGTCAACGATCCGGCTGCCAGCGGTGAGACCTTTTTTGCCTCCGATGCCGAGTTGCGCAACGAGCTGAACACCCGCGCCTGGGAAGACACATGGCCGCGTTTCGCCACCCGCCCCGCCGCCGTGGATCATGGGCGCTACGACCGGTTCGAGGCTTTCATGCAGGAAAGCGGTGTGGTCGAGACCGTGATCCCCGCCGCTGATCTGGTGGTCGATGTCACCGCGCAGGCCAAGCCATGACGGCACCCGACTACGGCGATGCCTTTGCCGCATGGCGCAGCGGCGCCGGAGAGGCGTGGCGGGACTACACCCGCCATGCCTTTGTCGAAGAGTTGCGCGCGGGGACGCTGCCACAGGCCAGCTATCTGCACTATCTACGGCAGGACTATGTCTTTCTGATCCATTTCGCCCGCGCATGGGCGCTGGCCGCAGCCAAGGCGGAAACGCTGGATGAGATGGCCGCAGCCAGTGCCACGGTTCATGCGCTTGTTCATGTAGAGATGCCACTGCATGTGGAAACCTGTGCCCGCCAAGGCATCGACCGCGCCACGCTTGAGGCCACGGCAGAGGCACCGGGCAACCTCGCCTATACACGCTATGTTTTAGAGGCGGGCTATTCCGGTGATTTCCTTGATCTGATGGCCGCACTTGCGCCCTGTGTGTTGGGCTATGGTGAGATTGGGCTGAGCCTTCGGGGCAATGATGGCCCCTATGCCGATTGGTGCGCCGTCTATGGCGGCGAAGATTACCAAGCGCTTTGCCGGGATGTTGGTGCTTTGATCGACGGCGCATTGCGGCGGCGTCTGAGCGCGGAATGGAAAACACTGCCGCGCGCCAAAACCCTGCAAGAGCGTTTCAATACCGCGACCCGGCTTGAGGTTGGTTTCTGGGGCATGGCGCTTGCGCCCGCCGCACCATGACAGCGCCTGCAATTCATCTGTCAGGCGCGCTGCAGGGGGCCGCTGCCCCCTTGATCGACAGGTTCGATGTCACCCTCAGGGCGGGGCAATGGAACGTGCTGCTCGGCCCGTCCGGTGTTGGAAAAACGTCGCTATTGCGACTTCTGGCGGGCCTGCCCTCTGCCGCCCGTCTAAACGGGCGCATCGCAGCCGATGACGATCGGCCCCTCGCGCCCCGCGTCGCGATGATGGCGCAGGATGATCAGTTGCTGCCATGGGCGAGCGCCATGGAAAATGTCACCATCCCCGCCCGCCTGCGTGGAGAGCGCGCGGTTCCTGACCGCGCCACTGCGCTTTTGGCCGAAGTGGGCCTCGCCGCCGAAGGGGGCTGCAAACCCGCCGAGCTTTCCGCCGGTCAGCGCCAGCGCGTCGCCCTTGCGCGTACCCTCTACGAAGATCGCCCCGTTGTCCTGCTGGATGAACCCTTCTCTGCCCTCGACGTGGTGACCCGCCTTAAAATGCAAGACTTGGCGGCGCGGCTGCTTTGCGGGCGGACTGTCGTGCTGATTACCCATGACCCTGCCGAAGCCCTACGGCTGGCCGATCATGCGTGGGTCGTGAGCCGCCAAGGGATCACCCCCTGCAGCCTGCCCGAAGCGCGTCCACCGCGCGAGATCGACGCGCCTAAGACCCTCGCAGCCCAAGCCGATCTCCTCCGCCGGATGGGGCTGGCCGCACCCGCGCAGGTCGCTTGATGGCGCATGTGGGGCATAGACTATGGCGCGGCGCGGTATGCTTTGCGCTTGCTCTGGCGATTTGGCAGCTTGTGGTCACCCTCAGCGGGGTGCCGCGTTTCATCCTGCCGGGGCCATGGCTTGTCGTGCAGGCGCTGGGCGTGAATGCCGCGCTGCTGTGGCAGAATGCGCTGTGGTCGGCGGGCAATCTGGCACTTGGGTTGGGCGTGGGGATTTTTTTGGGCATTGAGACGGCGCTGCTGCTGACCCTTTCGCGCCGCGCGCGCTGGTTGCTGCGCCCGATGCTGGTGGTGGCACAAGCCGTGCCTGTCTTCGCGCTCGCCCCGGTCATCACCCTCTGGCTTGGTTACGGCATGCCGTCCAAAATCGTCACCATCGCGCTTGTCACCTATTTCCCCATCGCCTCTGCTCTCTTCGACCGGCTGATGGCGCTGCCTGCGGGCCTGAGCGATCTATCGCGTCTCTCCGGCGCCAACCGTTGGCGCGAAACGCTGCTGCTGCGCCTGCCCCATGCGGTGCCCGGCCTGATCTCGGGCCTGCGCCTCGCGGTGGTCTACGGCCCCCTCGCCGTGCTGATCGGCGAATGGGTCGGATCCTCCCGCGGCTTGGGGCATCTGATGCTGATGGCCAATGGCCGCGGCCAAACCGCTCTGATGTTCGCGGCGTTGATCGTGCTGGCGGCGCTGTCTTTGCTGCTTTGGACCGCGGTCGAAGCACTGGCCCGCGGGGCGGCACGGCGGTTTTATCTGTAAGGGGCTGCGATCTGGGGTATGCTGGCGGAGGAGGTGTCCGATCAACATCCAGCCCATCCTGTTATTATATCAATACTTTTCGGACATGATCAACAGCTCACCCCACAAATACGCCCACAGTATTTGGCGTCTGGACGACTGGCCAAGTCATTGGCGGATTGCCAAGGACGGACGGACAGGCCCCAAGACCCCCCAAGGGGCTTGGGGCCTGTCCGTCCGTCCGGGATAACTCTTTTTTTTCGTTTTAATTTTTGTCCGGGCCCAATCGGAACAATGTTCTCTGAGAAGGGGTAGCGATGATGCCGCCCCCCAAACCCAGAAGGCACACATCCATGGGATATAGAACTACAACTGCACTGCCCCAACCACTCTGCACCAGGGCGGCCGATTTCCGGCCGGAACTTAATCGGCGCTATATTGTCAAAAACCTATTATGGCCTGGTGAAGTCGGCATGATCGCTGGCGCGCCCGGCTTGGGCAAAACGACCATCGTCGCCGCGTTGGCCGCTCACGTGTCCCAGGGTCGGAACTTCGGCGGCCTCTCGGTCAAAAACGCTGTCGTGATATACTATGCCGCCGAAGACCCGCACGGTGTTTTGTGCCGAGCCTTCCCCTACGCAAGCAATCCCTCTTTTGCGACTGCGCCATTCTATGTGGTGCACGGCGCTCCAGACCTGACCGATCCTTCTTGCGTGGCCAAGATTACGGCGTTCTGTGAAGCCAAGAAAGCCGAGCATCATTCAGATCGGGTGCTGATCGTCTTCGATACACTGAACCGTTGTATCGGAGATGCGGACGAAAACTCCTCATCCTCAATGGGAGCAGTGGTAGGAAACGCAGGCAGGATTGCTCACGCCGCCGATGCATCCGTATTATTTGTGCACCACGTCGGTAGCGGCAACTCCGACCGCCCACGGGGCTCCTCGGCGCTCGAAGGCAACCTTGACCTCCTCTGCATGCTGAACAAAGCCCCAGAAAGCGAAACAAAGAAGGTCGTGTTCCTGACCGCCAAAAAGCAGAAGAACGCTCAGGAGATCGGTGCGGTGCCCTTTGAAGTTACCAGTCACCGCATAGGTTTCGATGATGACGGTGAAGCGGTTTCAGTGCCCGTCGCAAGGCCCATGGAACCTCGCGCGGTTGCCAAAATTGCGTGCCCGGCGAACAAAAACAAGAAACCGCTTAGCAAAGCAGATGCACGCAAGGAGGACGTTCTGCGGCTCATGAAGGAGTTTGCCGCTCAAAACCCGGCGACCGTAGTCCAAGCGACTGCTGTCGGTGCCGGCTGTGGCGCCGCATTCAGCGAAGTGCGGGACAATCCCGATAGTCTTCGAAAAGCAGTAAAGCGCGCGCTGGAAGGCCTTGTAGCAGACGGGCGGATCGAGGAAGTCGACGGCGGGTACAGGTCCAGTCCACCCGCTGTTAGCGAGCCTGGGGTTGTGATCGAATAATATTGCGGCCACCCCCTGCCATATCCTCATTCGAACCGGAGGGGCGCGAACCTGCCCCTCCGCTTACTAAACGCTCTGACGCGGCGATTTCTTCTTCGAGCCAGTCCAACATTCCTGATGCCAATCCAAGCCGGACCGCTTTCGATACGCGCGAAAAGTCGTGTTGAGATAATCGAAAGCGCGCGCAATGCCGAAGAGAGTTTATTAGCACTCCTTCCAACGACTGCTCCATTTTTTCATTCATGATAAAGTTCCCTATGTCCAAATTTGTAAGGCGCACAACGGATAAAATAGTCATTTTATCCCACAAACCCAAACGGCACGCACATGGCACTTTTTTCTCTAAGGCACTCTGTTAAGACTTTTTCGCCGAAATGCAGAAACGCGAACCGCACCGCAGCTCATGGGCAAACTGCGGCGCATTTGAGATATATAACCAGAGAAAGTGCCGCACGAGTTGTCATCCGGCAGCGTCTCGAAGGTGCGACCGATAGCAAACAAGCCAGGTTATCCGAAAGAGCAGCAGAGAAGCGCAAAGGGCGTGCATGTGAGCGGTTCATTATCGCGTTGCCTCTGGAAGCGACGACGGAGCAGCGGGTACTTCTCGCCCGAGAGTTTGCGGAATTGCTCACCAATGGCCAAGCAGGATATGTCCTCGCTATCCACGATAAGACTGGAAACGATCGCCAGAATCCCCATTTCCATTTGGCCGCCTTCGATCTGCATTTGTCATCAGGGGGGAGAGGTCGCCCCAAAAGCGTATTGGGCATGGCCAGGAAAAACGCGGTCGAAAAGCGAGCTGCGCAATGGGCCACCCTTCACAACAGGATGATGCATAGCTGGGGGTATGGCCCCTCATCCGAACTCAGTCACCTCTCATACGCTGAAAGAGGTATCGACCGCGTCCCCGAAATACATGAGGGCCCGGTTGCGAGGCGAATGCACAGCCAGGAAAAGGCACACATCATAAAGCCAGCTTGGACGCACATTGACGCGGGGAAAAGCCGTCACGATGCGAATATAATCATTCGTGAGATAAACCTACTTAAGAAGGAAGAACAGAATGCGAGAGCCCATCGATTGGGAAAAGGAAATCCAGAGTACTCGACTTGCAGCCAGAGCGGCCGCAAGATCTTCGGAGAGAACTGTAGGAGGAGTGGCAGAGGTACTTTCCCTCCTGCGAGAACAGCAGACAAAAAACGGTGCTCTGAAGTCCGCACTGACAGCGATAGACACCCGACTCGGGAACTTGGAGACTGCGCAGCGCAACAGCGAGGCCCAACACAGCAGCCCCCCTTCGCTACACAGGCAAAAAAAGCTACCACTCCTATGGCTCATCAGCGGGGCGCTGGTAGGCGCGGCATCAGCCGCGTTTTTTATGAGCTAATCATGTTGCGAGACACACTTCTGGCGCGGATCGCAAACCGCGATGTTCGCCACTCCTCTCTTTCGAACAGGCAGCTAACGCAAGTGAATGCCCATGAACCGCTGACGTATGAGCCCCCGGGTAGCCCTCGCAAGAGGAGCCTCGCAAGCCAAACCAGATGAGCTACGAGAAGGCTTCCATCATATCCCGTTCAAGATCAGCTATCTCCCGACTGATGCACTTCACAAACAAAACCTCCAAATCTTCGGGAGACAGGGCGTCCAGCTCTTCCCTGGATTTTCTTGGCATCAAAACACCAATCTGTTGTTTCTTTTGCTCAGAATCAAAATTGTCGAAGTTCGGAAAATAGGCACTGTTATCTGCATTGTATCTTATTTCGTGATAAGTCTTTACAAATCTCTTAATTCTTTCCAAGTCACCCGCGGCAAGCACCTCACCGGCCTTTTGCTTAACAAATGCATCTAATCTCGATAGCTGTTTTATGTTTTTCGTCTGGGAAAAGAAGAACAGCCATCCGATATTTTTATTGGCAAAGTGGCAGCCTGAGATCCTCAGGTTCATCTTCCATATCAGCGGGCCCTTGTTCTTCGCATACTTCATTCCTGAAATAATTTTCATGATATTGGAGAACATTTTCTTGTATGAAGCGCGTCGGACTTCAATTCGATCCAGTCGAAAATAGTACCCTAAGTAATCGATGCCATTTGGGAGCGGAACAATCACGCTTTTACCCGAGGGCCCGACTGGATGACACTTGATCTTACGCTTAGATTTCAGAAGCTTCGGTAGAGATAACGATAGCTCACTCACTTGAGCGGGGTTCCCTAAAATCAAAACATCGTCTACATATCTGAAATAACTTATATCGGGAACTTCACTCATCTTATTATCAAAGTCTGATAGATATATAGACGAAAGAATATTCGATATGCTTAGCCCTTGCGGAACACCCTTTTCATTCCGCTGACCAACGATCTTTTTGACGCCGGTTGGCGTACTAATCGCATTCTCAATGAGATGCAGCACTTCCTTTTTTCTTATCTTCCTACGCAGTATGCGCATGAGGATCTTGTGATCTATTGAAGGAAAATAGCTCTCGATATCAAGGCGCAGATAACTGTCGGAGGCAGGCCTATTTTTTGAAGCTAAATGCACCTGTTTGATTGTAGAATGAGGAACGCGCGAAACATGTTCGGGGTATACTCTTGCGAGGAACTCAGCCAAAAACTTCAATACCAACTTATCACGAACGGTTGGTATTGATATTTGGCGCGGCGGCTTAGACGGTCCCTTTGATATCAACTTTTCCCGGTATGAAGAGAACTCATAGCTACAGTTTCGCACTTTTCGAAGAATGATATCCATCTCAGAGTCAATCCGGGATGCAAACACCTTTGACGAAACACCGTCGCGCCCAACGGCAGACCGTTCCTCAATGTATAGATCAAATAGTTCTTTTAGTTGCACCGCATTAAAAGATGCATCGAAAATTCGTCCTGGAGTTTCTTTCATGATACCCGGCAATAAATCAAAATAAAAGTCGAGAGGCCGAGCATGAATACGAAAGCGCAAGCACCCCAGAATAGAAAACCGAAGAATAAATGCTTTAATAGCATTGTCCACGACCAAACAATGCCTGAACCGTCTCTCCCCTGAATAGCGTTTTCCTGCCCTTTCCTTTTATTAAAAAGGGTTGAACTCAGCACCAGAGATTCAAAATCCCAGCTGCTATGATTTCCGTATCCAGCAAGTATCTCGTGATACTGCTGAACGAAATCTTCTTCAGGGACTTCAGCAGCCAGTAGCTTTTGGAGCCTTAAATAGCATTCTCTATGCTGAGCAGCACCTTCACCAAACTTGAAGCCGAAGACAATAACCGAAAATGCGAACACGAATACCGATAGGATCGCTGCATATACGTCAATCAAAGCACCATTTTCGACTGAAGATCTGGCAACCGACCAAGCAATAACACTAAGAGACAGCCAGCTTAGGAGTAGGTGGGCCATCCAATCGTATAACCGCAGACGTTTTTCTGCGTACATGCGACTTTTGGAAGTAATCCAGGCAGCGGCTCCGACCCCCTCTCCGGTCTTGTGAAAACCCATTTACCCAATCTCCGCACCGAAAACTTATATGTGTGTGCGAGGCATCAATCTGGTAATCATTTCCTCCGAAGAAGATAGCCGAAGCTCCAGCAAAGCCACACTTCCCAAGTTTAGCCCGTTTCCGAGCTGGCAGAATCTCTGCCCCCTCGCACACGAGGAATAAGGTGCTACCTGTAGCTCGTATTGTCCAGCATCATTTCAACCATGGCGAGATTACCCAGCAAGCAAGCGAAACTGCGAAGCCGCTGAGATCAGAGATTTTCGCCTCCCACCCACCGCTTCATGATTTCGCCATTGATCGTCTTCATGTCGTTAAAAGGCATGTGGTCGCCCGTGACCCATAGACCCCACTGTTCCATCAGCATGTGCCTTTCGTCGAGATGTTCAGTCCTATTATAGGCACGAACTGTCTTACTCCCGACGACGTGCGCCAATGCAGTTTCTGCTACATCGTCCCGTGCATTTGCCACCTCGGCTGCCCATGTACGAAACGCGGCGCGCATACCGTGGACAGTAGCAGTCGGATAATGCGACTGGAGAAGTTTCCTCATTGTGTTCTCTGAGATAATTTTGCTCGGGTTGCTTGGAGATGGAAACACTAAGTGATTGGCAGGGGATCGCGTTTCACGCAGAGCCTTAAGAAGCTCTTTGGCAGGCATGGATAGCGGAACAACGAACTTTTCTCTGCCCTTCATGTTCTCCCCCGGGATGGTCCATTCCTCAAGAGATTCATCGAACTGGTCCCACGTGGCGAGACGCACCGTTCCTGATCTGAGCGCGGTTAAGATTGTAAAGCGAAGCGCATACGCGCCCACAGAACTCGAACGGGATAGAATGCGCCAAAGATGCGGCATGTTCGCATAGTCCAGGGCTACAAAGTTCTTCGGCTTATCCCTCTGGTCGCGCATAAGCCTTGCCAAGCCCTGTGCTGGATTACCTCTCGTTCGGAAGCCCGCACCGCAGGCATGATCAAAAACGGTAGAAATTCGCTGAAGCACTCGCCGAGCAGTCTCAGGCTTTGAGGTCCAGATTGGGTCAAGGATATGCTCGATTTCGTCTTGGTGGATGTCATCAACCGAAACGCTTCCGATCGTTGGGAATGCATAGGTCTCCAAGGTCCGAATCCATTGCGCAATGTGCTTGCCGTTGTTCTTCCGATCCTTGAACTTCCTTTCATGCACCCGTCGCGCCATTTCCGAGAAGGTGATGTCCTTACCCTTGACTGCCCTTGCATAGGACCGTGGGTTTCCGCCACCTGCCACGACACGTCGTAGCTCAAGGGCTTTAGCACGAGCATCTGCCAGCGAGATTATGCGCGCGGAACCCAGACCATAGTCGCGGCGTCGGCCTCGCACGGTCAGACGCAGCAGCCATCGCCGTGCGCCAGTTGCATCGACTTGAAGATATAACCCCCCTCCATCTGTGTGCCTGCCCGGAGGCGCTGAGCGCACGAAGGCTGCGGTGAGCCTGGATTCTAAATGCGGACCGCGCTTTTTGCCCATTCCGCCGGTATCAATGAGACTTCCATCCATATTCTCACCCCACATTTTATCCCACAAATCTCGTGGGCTTGTTTGGGGGTGGATGTTGTACTTACAATGGACAAACCGTGGAAATACTGTGTCCAAATGACCGCCTATCTGCGTCAATCGAAACAATTGGCGGAGGAGGTGGGATTCGAACCCACGGTACGCTCTCACGCACGCCGGTTTTCAAGACCGGTGCATTCGACCACTCTGCCACTCCTCCGTAGCACGCTCCTCCTAGTGCGCCCAGATTGATTCGGCAAATGCACATTTTCGCGGCCAGACGCCCGCTGCCCCTTGGGGAAATTCGCCGATCTGCCCTGCGCGGTCTTTTCAAGGGCCGCTCGGTCGGGTTACTCTGCGCCAAAGCCCCTTTCAGGGGGGCGAAGGGCGTGCCGATCCAACGGCGCGACATTCTCGCGGGACATGGGTCGCGGCGCGCGACGACAGCAGGCAAGGACATCGAAGGCATGAGCAGGGACAATCAACCGTTGCGCATCAAGAAAAGCCGCGCAGCGGGCTTGGGCGTGGGCATTTTGGCGCTTGGTTTGCTGGCTGGCTGTGAAGGCGGCGATTTCAAACTTCCCTTCGGCGCGAATGAGGGTGCCAGCGCCCTGCGCAGCACCTCAACCAAACTGGTCGAGCGCGATGTCGAAGCGCCTGAAGTGTTCTCGGCCACGGATGAGGGTCTGTGGGACGGACGCCCTTCGCTTGGCGGGGTCTGGGTCGCGCATCCAGATGTGACCGAGCCTGAGCGCGTGATCGTGCGCAATGAGGCGAACGGCAAATTCGTGATCGGCGCGCTGTTTCGCCGTGAGCGGGAACTGCCCGGCCCGAAATTGCAGATTTCCTCGGACGCTGCCGCAGCACTTGGCATTCTGGCGGGCGCCCCGGCCCCGCTGAACGTGACCGCCCTGCGCCGCGAGGAAAGCGCCGCCTCTGAGGAGAGCTTTGAGGCGGAAAATACCGGCGATGCCGCTGGCACGCTTGCCGCCCCTGCCCCCGTGACGGCCACGGCATTGGAGCCCGCCGCGACCGCGTCGGCCAGTACGGCGGCCAGCACGGCGGCCAATTCAACGTCCACCGCCACAGCCAGCACCACCCCGGCGGCCAAACCGCCAGTCGCCGCGGCCCCGAAACCGGCGCGAACGGCGAGCGGTGCCAAACTGTCCAAACCCTTCGTGCAACTGGGCATCTTCAGCGTTGAGGCCAATGCCACCCGCACTGCCAAACAGATGCGCGGCGCGGGCATGGTGCCCACCGTCAAACAAAGCGCGATCAACAACAAACCCTTCTGGCGCGTGGTCATCGGCCCCGCCACCAGCCAATCCGAACTCGACGCCCTTCTTAAAAAGGTCAAGGCCGAGGGCTTTACCGACGCCTACGCCGTGTCGAACTGACAAACCGGAGGAAATGCTTCCTATGATCCGCCTTTTTGCTGCCGCCGTGGCGCTGGTGCTGACACTCCAGCCTGCCGCCGCCTTCGATACCCGCGCCACTGCCGCCTATGTGCTGGACCAGACCACCGGCACCGTGCTGTTGGCCAAAAACGCGGATGAGCCGTTGCCGCCAGCGTCGATGTCCAAGCTGATGACGCTCTACATGGCCTTTGAGGCCGTGGAACGCGGCAAGCAGAACGGCGGGCTCGACCTTGTCGAAAAACTGCCCGTGTCCGAACATGCCATGTCCTATGGTGGCTCGACCATGTTTCTCGACACCACCGACCGCATCTCTGTCGAAGACCTGATCCGGGGCATCATCGTGCTCTCGGGCAACGACGCCTCCGCCGTGATCGCAGAGGCGCTGAGCCCCGATGGCACGGAATACGGCTTTGCCCGGCTGATGACACAGCGAGCGCAGCAGATGGGGATGACCAATTCCACTTTCGCCAACTCCAACGGCTGGCCGCAGGCGGGGCATCTGATGTCGGTGCGCGACCTTGGGTTGCTGGCCAACCGGATCATCTCGGACTACCCGCAGTTCTACCCGCTCTTTGCCGAACGTGAGTTTGCCTTTGATGGCCGTGCGCCGCAGAACAAGACCAACCGCAACCCGCTTTTGGGTCTCGGCATCGGCGCGGACGGTCTGAAAACGGGCCACACCAGCGAAGCGGGCTATGGTCTCGTCGGTTCGGCCAAACAGGGCGACCGCCGGGTGATCTTTGTGCTGTCGGGCCTCGACAGCGCCGCTGCCCGCGCGCAGGAGGCTGAATCGGTGGTCAACTGGGCCTTCCGTCAGTTCACGCAGCGCGATCTGGGCGCGGCGGGCAGCCGCATCGCCGAGGCGCCTGTTGCCCTTGGCACGACCCAATCGGTCGGGCTTGAGCTGAAGGACGATCTGTCGATGCTGGTGCCCGTCACCGGCGGGGATGAGATCGAAGCCGAGGTGATCTATACTGGCCCGTTCCAAGCGCCGATCAGCAAGGGCGACGAATTGGGCGAACTGGTGGTCGACCGGGGCGAATTGCCCGCCATGCGCGTGCCGCTGGTGGCCTCCGCCTCCATCGCGCCGGGGGGGTTCATGGTTAAAATGACCGCCGCCGCGCTGCATCTGATGAACCGCCTTAACGCGGGGCCGCAGGCGACCCCTGACGTGGAAGCGGAAGCTTCGTGACCAGCGTAGAGAAGGCCCGCGCGCCGGGCCTCTTCGTGACGTTCGAAGGCATCGACGGGTCCGGCAAATCCACCCAAGCGCGGCTTTTGGCAGACCATCTGACAGCGCAGGGCCATGACGTCGTGCTGACCCGCGAACCGGGCGGCAGCCCGGGGGCCGAAGAAATCCGCGCGCTCGTCTTGCAGGGCGATCCCGATCGCTGGTCGGCTCAGACCGAAATCCTGCTTTTTACCGCCGCCCGCCGCGACCATCTGGAGCGGACCATTCGCCCCGCCCTGGAGGCAGGAAAGATCGTCATCTGCGACCGTTTTGCTGACAGCACGCGGATGTATCAGGGCCTCTCGCGCGGTGATCTGCGGCAGATGGTGGACGATCTGCATGCGCTGATGATCGGCGTAGAGCCTGACCTGACCCTGTTGATCGACATGGACCCGGCCAATGGGCTGGAGCGCGCCTTGTCACGCCAGACGGCGGAGGAGCGGTTTGAGGATTTCGGCGTCGAGCTTCAGGCCAAGATGCGGGCCGGTTTTCTAAGCCTTGCCGAAGAATTCAGCGACCGTTTCCAAGTGATCGACGGGGGCCGCGACATGGACAGCGTGGCCCATGACGTGACCGCGACCGTGACCGCCCACTTGGGGTGATCGCCCTGCCCGCTTCCCTCTGCGGCGAAACATGCTAGACCGAGGCCATGACAGACGACGCCCCCCAGCCAGACCGTGTGGAAGGTGCCCGCCACCCGCGCGACACGCCGAAACTGATCGGCCAAAGCGCAGCCGAGGCCGCCTTTCTCGACGCGTTTAACAGCGGAAAATTGCACCACGCCTGGATGCTGACCGGCCCACGCGGCGTCGGCAAAGCGACGCTGGCATGGCGTATCGCGCGGTTCCTTTTGGCCACGCCCGACCCCGATGGCGGCATGTTCGACCTGCCCCCGGCTGACACGCTTGAGATCGACCCCGAGCATCCTGTCGCCCGCCGTGTGGCCGCCGGGGCCGAAGCGGGGCTGAAATCCGTCACCCGCACGCTGAACCCCGACACCAAGAAAATGCGCAAGCAGATCGTCGTCGATGACATCCGCGCGCTAAACGGGTTCTTCCAGATGTCCGCCGCCGACGGGGGCCGCCGCGTGGTCATCATCGACGACGCGGATGAGATGAACCCCAACGCCGCCAATGCCTTGCTCAAGATGCTGGAAGAACCGCCAGAACGGGCCATCCTGCTGCTGCTGAGCCATCAACCCTCCAGCCTGTTGCCCACCATTCGCTCGCGTTGCCGTACGCTGCGGCTTGGCACGCTCGACGCGGACCAGATGGCCGAGGCGTTGGCCGGCTCGGGGGTGGAGGTCGAGGGCGACCCCGGAGCGCTGGCCGAGCTTTCCGGTGGGTCGGTCGGCGGCGCGCTGCGCCTGTCGCTGATGGGCGGGGTCAAAACCTATGCCGATCTTGTGGGGCTGATCTCTTCGCTGCCGCAACTCGACCGAGGCCGCGCCATCAAGCTGGCCGAAGCCGCAGCACAGCGCGGGGCCGAAGCCAAGCTCGACCTGCTTTTTACCCTGCTCGACCTGCTGTTGGTCCGTCTGGCACGCACCGGGGCCACTGGTGCGCCGCCTGCGCGAGCCGCCTGCCCCGATGAGATCGCCGTGCTGCAACGTCTCTCGCCCAGTCCCGCACAGGGCCGCGCTTGGGCCGATGCCGCGCAACAGATATCCGACCGCGCCCGCCATGGACTGGCGGTGAACCTTGACCCTGCCGCGCTGGTCCTAGATACCCTGCGGCAGATAGGCCAGACGGCGCCGCGATAGCCGAAAGGACAGCATGACCGACACGCCCCACATCACCGACAGCCATTGCCACCTCGACTTCGAGAGCCTGCAAGAAGACCTGCCCGCCGTCATCGCCCGCGCCGCTGACGCAGGCGTCACGCGCATGGTCACCATCTGCACCCGGCTAAAGAATGAGCCCGCCGTGCGCGCCATTGCCGAGGCGCATGATCCGGTGTTCTACGCCGCGGGCACCCACCCGATGTCCGCCGCCGAAGAACCGCTCGCCTCGGTCGATGAGTTGCTCGCCCTGACCCGCCACCCCAAGATGGTCGGCATCGGTGAGACCGGCCTTGATTACCACTACACCGCCGAGAGTGCGGAGGTGCAAAAGACCTCCCTGCGCATCCATATCGCCGCGGCGCGGGAAAGTGGCCTGCCGTTGATCATCCACGCCCGCGATGCGGATGACGACATTGCCCGCATCCTGCGCGAGGAACATGCGCAAGGTGCCTATTCCTGTGTCATGCATTGCTTCTCCTCCTCGGCTGAACTGGCCCGCGCTGCGCTGGACCTGGGGTTTTACCTGGCGATGTCCGGCATCACCGCCTTTCCCAAGTCGCAAGATCTGCGCGATATCTTCAGCCAAGCCCCGCTCGACCGTATCTTGGTGGAAACTGACGCGCCCTACCTCGCGCCGCCCCCGCATCGGGGCAAGCCGAATGAGCCCGCCTTCACCGCCCATACCGCCCGCCGCGCGGCAGAGACATTCGGCCTCGACTACGCCGATTTCGCGGCCCGCACGCAGGAGAATTTCGAGCGGCTATTTGCGAAAGCCGCCGCTTGGGAGCCCGCGCGCTGATGGCTGAGCTGCGGGTGACCATATTGGGCAGCGGCTCTTCCGGGGGCGTGCCGCGGATCGGCGGCCACTGGGGGGACTGCGACCCGAATGAGCCCAAAAACGCCCGCCGCCGCTGCTCGATCCTTGTGGAGCGGGTGACGGATGCGGGCACAACCACCGTTCTGATCGACACCTCCCCCGACATGCGCAGCCAACTTCTCGACGCGGGCGTCGGACGGCTTGATGCGGTGATCTACACCCATGCCCATGCGGACCACGTGCACGGGCTGGATGACCTGCGCATGGTGGTAATGAACATGCGCGCCCGCCTGCCGGTCTGGGCCGATGCGCCCACGCGGGACGCGCTGATCGAGCGCTTCGGCTATGCTTTCGTGCAGCCCGAATGGTCCAGCTATCCGCCCATCCTCGACATGCATGACATCACCGGCGAAGTCCGCATCGACGGCCCCGGCGGCACGCTCGAATTCGCGCCCTTTTCCGTGACCCACGGCAATATCGACGCGCTTGGCTTTCGCTTTGACGATATCGTCTATTTGCCCGATGTCTCAGCCATTCCCGAGGACTGCTGGCCGATGATGGACAACCTGCGCTGCTGGATCGTCGATGCGCTGCGCCGTGACCCGCATCCAACCCATAGCCATTTGGCGCAGACGTTGGAGTGGATCGACCGGGTGGCCCCACAAACCGCCGTTCTGACCAATATGCACAACGATCTTGATTACCACACCGTCGCCGCAGAGACGCCGGATCATATTCAACCGGCCTATGACGGGCTGACCCTTCATTTCCCCCTTCCTCATTCAGACTAGGCGGCGCCGGGCGCAGGCCAGAGGGTCGGCGCCCCCGGCGAGCCCCCAAAAGGCCCCTTTTAAGTGCAAACTCTTTTAGACGTTATTCTGCCGGTCTTTCTGGTCATCGGCTTTGGTTACGTGGCAGTCTGGCGCGGGCTGTTCCCCGTCTCTGGCATCGACGGGGTGATGAAATTCACCCAAAATTTCGCCATCCCCTGCCTGTTGTTCCAAGCCATTGCCCGCATTGATCTTTCCAGCAGCTATGACCCGCGTCTTCTAAGCAGTTTCTACGGCGGGGCGGCGCTGTGCTTTGCGCTTGGCATCCTCGGCGCGCGGGTGCTCTTTCGCCGCGATTGGGAGGACAGTGTGGCGATCGGGTTTTGTTGCTTGTTCTCGAACTCGATCCTCTTGGGCCTACCGATCACCGAACGCGCCTATGGGCCAGAGGCGCTGGCCGGAAACTATGCGATCCTGTCGTTCCACGCGCCCTTTTGCTATGGCTTGGGCATCACGGTGATGGAATTCGTGCGCAACCGCGGGCAATCGGGCCTGTCGCTGTTGCGCAACGTCAGCCGCGCGATGTTCCGCAACGCGCTGGTGATTGCGATCCTTGGCGGATTTGCCGTCAACCTCAGCGGCTTGCCGATCCCCGGTGTGGTGGATGACGCGCTGTCGCTCATTGTCCGCGCCGCTCTGCCTGCCGCCCTCTTTGCGCTTGGCGGGGTGCTGCTGCAATACAAGCCCGAAGGCGACATGAAAGCGATCCTCATGGTCTGCGCCATCGCCCTCTTGGTACATCCCGCGCTGGTCTGGAGCTTTGGCACCATGTTTGACCTGCCGCAGGCGGGATTTCGGTCCGGCGTGCTGACGGCGGCCATGGCACCGGGGTTCAACGCCTATATTTTCGCCAATATGTACGGCCGCGCGCGCCGTGTCGCGGCAAGCTCCGTGCTGATCGCGACGGGCAGTTCGATCTTGACGGTATGGCTTTGGTTGACGGTTCTGGGTTGAACGAAAGCGTCCGCGAAAAGCCTGAAATATCCGTCATTTAAGAGGGGAAGTGGTGCGGGTGAAGGGACTCGAACCCCCACGCCATAGGCGCCAGAACCTAAATCTGGTGCGTCTACCAATTCCGCCACACCCGCACTGCACCAACCGGTGCCCGCGCTGATTAGCAAACCCGCGCGGCAGATGCGAGAGCAAAAAAGCACAAGACATTAACCAGATGTTTGCATATGGTTGGTGATACCTGAGGCAGGTACAATAGAAAGAGACGCCCATGAAACCGAATACGGTCGGGTGCGTAGGCGACAACGATCGCCGTGGGGGGCAGTTTTCCCCATTTGCTGCGCTGGACACCGGTCTTGTGCAGGGCGCCCTAATTCTGACGCTGGACGGTGAAATCCCGGTTGAGTTCCTCTCGGTCGGGGATCGGGTCATCACGCGCGACAGTGGCTTTGCCAAAATCCTCCATATTCAACGCACGACCCGCAAGGTGCGGCGCATCGCGCTGGCGGCAGGATCGCTGGGCCACACGCGGCCCGAACGCGATGTGCAGCTCGCCGGGGATCAGATGCTGCTGGTGCGCGATTGGCGCGCGCGGGCGCTTTTCAACTCCGAACGCGCCTTGGTCGCAGCGCGCGCATTGGTCGACGAGGAATTCATCACCGATCTGGGTGAGGAAGAGACGACGTTGATCCAGATTTTCTGCAACGGCCCGCATATCATCTATGCCGATGGGCTGGAGCTTGGCACCGCCGATGCCGCCCGCGCTCGCGGCGCGGTGCTGCACGCCGCTTAGACCCCCAAGTCGCGCAACACCTGTGGCATCAGGTCCGGCAGGTCCTCAGCGATCAGCCCCGGGCCGTGCAGCAACGCCGCCTCCGCATGCATCCATGTGGCGAGGGTGGCCGCCTCTACCGGTGCGACCCCCCGCGCGAGCAGGCCGGTAATAAGCCCCGCCAACACATCGCCCGCCCCCGCAGTGGCCAACCACGGTGTCGCGCGGTCTTGGGTCGCACGGTGACGCCGCAGGTCCCCCTCAGGCGTGGCGATGATCGTCTCGGGCCCTTTCAGCAAGACCACGCACCCAAATCGCACGGCAGCATCCCGGGCGGCCTGCGCTTTGGCGCCCTGCCCCTCATCCTTGGCGGCCTCCGCCAAATCGGGGGCCAGCCGGGCGAACTCTCCCATATGGGGGGTCAGGACGCAGCCGGGGTGAAGGGCGGCGCGCAGATCAGCGTCTTGCGACAGCAGGGTGATCGCATCAGCGTCCAGAACAACTTGGGGCGCGGCAAGGGCGGCCTTGACCATGTCCGCCGCACGCGCCCCCAATCCCAAGGCGGGACCAAGGCAAAGCGCATTGATCCGGCTGTCTTTCAACGCCTCCGACAGCGCCGCGCCATCCGGCACTCTTTGCAGCATGATCGCCGTGACTTGCATCGCCGTTTCAAGCTGCGCCGCTGGCGGCACGCCCAATGTCACAGCCCCGGCGCCGATCCTCAGTGCCGCGCGCGCCGCCATCCGTGCGGCACCGGTCTGGCCCGGCCCGCCGGACAGGATCAGCGCATGGCCGTGGTCGTATTTATGCCCCGGCTGCTTGCGCAACAGTGCAACATCAAGGCTCTCACGGGTGATCTCGGAAATGGTCATGCAATGGGATCTAGCAACTGCCGCCCAAAGGTACAGCCTGAGACCGATTCACGAATGCTTATTTATTAGGCAAGGTGCGCAAATTCTCAGCGCCCCTTGGCAAATGCATCCGCCGCGCCATGTTACCCCCTGCCCGGCGCTGGACGTTACGCGGGCAGGATGCTCTGTCGAAACCAGAGCATAAATGCGCGGGAATTGTCAGGGGAATACCATGAAAAAGATCGAAGCCATCATCAAGCCGTTCAAACTCGACGAAGTCAAAGAAGCCCTTCAAGATGTGGGCGTTCAAGGCCTCAGCGTGATTGAAGTAAAAGGCTTCGGCCGTCAAAAAGGCCACACCGAACTCTACCGTGGTGCGGAATATGTTGTAGATTTCCTTCCCAAAGTGAAGGTGGAAGTGGTATTGGATGACGATCAGGTCGATGCCGCTATTGAGGCCATCGTCGACGCCGCCAAAACGGAGAAAATCGGTGACGGCAAAATCTTCGTTTCCCCTGTAGAACAAACAATTCGCATCCGTACCGGTGAATCCGGTTCAGACGCACTTTGACATCGGCCTTCGGGCCCAGACTACGAATAGACCATAAAGGACCTACACGATGGATACCCAGGAATTCCTGAGCAAAATCAAAGATGAAGGCATCGAATATGTCGACATCCGCTTCACTGACACCCGCGGCGCCTTGCAGCACGTTACCATCGTAAGCGATCTGGTCGACGAAGATTTCCTCGAAGAAGGCTTCATGTTCGACGGCTCGTCCATCGCAGGTTGGAAAAGCATCGAAGCCTCCGACATGAAGCTGATGCCCGACGTCAGCACCGCCTATGTCGATCCCTTCTATGCAGAAACCACGATCTGTCTGCATTGCTCCATCGCCGAGCCCGACACCGGCGAAAGCTATGAGCGTGACCCCCGCGGCACCGCCGAAAAAGCCGAAGCCTATCTGCGCTCCTCCGGCATCGGCGACAATGCCTACTTTGGCCCCGAGGCCGAGTTCTTCCTTTTCGACAACGTCAAGTTCTCGAACCAGATCAACAAGGTATCTTACGAAGTTGACGCATCCGACGGCTCGTGGAACTCCGACACCGATTATGAAATGGGCAACATGGGTCACCGCCCGGGCCTCAAGGGCGGCTACTTCCCGGTGAACCCGGTGGACGAAGCCCAAGACCTGCGCGCCGAGATGCTTTCGACGATGAAGCGCCTTGGCATGAAGGTCGACAAGCACCACCACGAAGTTGCGTCCTGCCAGCACGAACTGGGTCTGATCTTTGGTGAATTGACCGAACAGGCGGACGAAATCCAGAAATACAAATACGTGGTTCACAACGTGGCTCATGCCTATGGCAAGTCGGCCACCTTCATGCCCAAGCCGATCTTTGGCGACAACGGCTCTGGTATGCACGTGAACATGTCGATCTGGAAAGACGGCAAGCCGCTGTTTGCAGGTGACAAATACGCCGACCTCAGCCAAGAAGCGCTGTGGTTCATCGGCGGCATTCTGACCCACGCCAAATCGCTCAACGCCTTCACCAACCCGACGACCAACAGCTACAAGCGTCTGATCCCGGGTTTTGAAGCCCCCGTTCTGCGCGCCTATTCCGCGCGTAACCGGTCGGGCTGCGTGCGTATCCCATGGACCGAAAGCCCCAAAGCCAAGCGCGTTGAGGCCCGTTTCCCCGATCCGGCGGCGAACCCCTATCTGGCCTTCTCGGCCCTCTTGATGGCTGGCCTTGACGGCATCAAGAACAAGATCGATCCGGGCGAGGCGATGGACAAGAACCTCTATGACCTGCCCGCAGAAGAGCTGGCGGACATCCCGACAGTGGCCGGTTCGCTGCGCGAAGCGCTAGACGAACTGTCCAAGGACATGGACTACCTGCTGGCCGGTGACGTGTTCACCCGCGACCAGATCGAAGGCTATATCGGGCTGAAGATGGAAGAGGTTCTGAAATTCGAACAGACCCCACACCCCGTCGAATTCGGCATGTACTACAGCTGCTGATCCATCCCCGCCCTACCGGGCGATTGGAGAAATTAGAAAGGGCGCGGTTCATTCCGCGCCCTTTTGCATGGCCCCCCCGGAACAGAGCCTCCCGTGCCGCGTTGGCTTGACAGAGCAGCGAGAGAGGGGTGCGGATCATGGCCGAGGATTCAACGGCGCTGACGGATGTTGTTGACGAGCTGAAAGACGCCTCCCAGGGGAAAGACACCGTTGAAGTCGGCCAATTGATCGACGCGCTAGACCAACGGGGCTACGGCCCTGCCCTTGCTGTCATTCCGCTGATGGAGCTTACCCCCTTGGGCGGCATTCCCGGTTTCCCAACCGTTCTGGCGCTGTTGGTCGGCATCCTCGCGTTGCGGCTGCTGCTGGGCTATGAGCATTTTTGGGCCCCGAACTGGCTGCGCGAACGATCTCTGAAATCCGAAAAGGTGTTAAAGTCGGTTGAGTGGCTGCGGCCCGTGTCAGAATGGATCGACGACAAGTTGCATGCCCGGCTGTCCCGCTTTGCAGGCCCCACCGGTCAAAAGGTCGCCTGTGTCGTCATCCTTTGCCTTTGCTTCTCCGTCCCGCCGCTTGAGGTGGTGCCCTTTGCCACCTCGGCACCGATGATCGTGATCTCGATCTTCGGGCTGGCGCTGCTCTATCGTGACGGCCTGCTGATGTTGCTGGCCTTCATCGGGGCGGGCATTGCGGGACTTGCCGGCGCGTCCTATTTTCTAGGCGGCTGACCGCAACCCGCCCCACCATCGCCATAAAAGGGCCACAGGACCTAAGCAATCTTTAACGAGACCCTGCAAAGGAAGCAGATAAGATGGCGACTTCCACGACGACCTTCAACGAGCGGCTGACCCGCATTGAACAGCGCGCAAAACGCGCGGAAGGCAAGCACCGCCGCGCCAAACGCAGCCGAAAAGGGCTGATGTTTCTGGTGACCCTCGGTTTGCTGTTCGGCGGGGCGAGTTTTGCCCAAGATAGTGCCCCGCAGGTCAATGCCTGGGCAGGCACTGCGATCGAATATGTCCGCGCGCTGCTGCCGCGCTGAGGGTCAAAGATTTTACCTTTCCTTCACCAACTGAGTTGAACCGTTGTCCAGACGGGCTAACCTCTGATCGGCACACAGACGCAGAGGGTCAAACTCATGTTCAAATCACTTTTCACCACCACCGCGGCCATCTGCACCTTTATGGCCGCGCCCGCATTGGCAGCCCAATGCGGCAATACGGCCAATGGCTTTGAGGCCTGGAAAGGCGCTTTCGCCCAAGAGGCCCGCGCCGCCGGAGTAGGCCAGCGCGGACTGGATGCCTTGGCCAGCGCCCGCTACGCCAATGGGACCATCGCCGCTGACCGGAACCAGAAATCCTTTAAGTATTCCCTGTCCAAGTTCATGCAGGTGCGTGGCGCGGATACGATCGTGGCCCAAGGCCGCAAGCGTAAAGCCCGCAGTGCGGGGCTCTTTAACGCGCTTGAGCAACGCTATGGCGTGCCCGCGGGGGTTTTGCTGGCGATTCACGGGATGGAAACAGGCTTTGGCGGTTTCATGGGCAATAGCGCGGTCGTCTCGGCGATCACGACGCTGGCCTATGATTGCCGCCGCTCCGACTTTTTCGTGCCCCACGCCATCGGTGCCCTAAAGCTGGTGGACCGCGGCGCGATCACGCCCAACACCCAAGGCGCGAAACACGGTGAGCTTGGCCACACCCAATTCCTGCCCGGCAACGCGCTGACCTATGGTGTTGATGGCAACGGTGACGGCCGCGTGGATTTCTATAACGAAGTCGACGCGCTGGCTTCGACCGCCAATTTCCTGCGCCAGAAAGGCTGGCAGCCGGGGGCTGGCTATCAGGAAGGGCAGCCGAACTTCCGCGTCATTCAGGCATGGAACGCGGCGGGCGTCTATCAAAAGGCCATCGCCATCATGGCCAGCCGCATCGACGGCTAAGAACCACTTAACCTTTGTTAAGCCGCGGCGCGTCCCCTTGGGGCGCGCCGCTTGCGTTTGTGGGCTCAGCGGGCCTCTGAGCCCGTTTAATTCCCACAGGCCAACGGGTTCCCTGCAATCTTTTGGTCTGACCGGGGAACCGCCCGCAGCGTCAGTCGTTGGACTGTAGATAAGATAATTGCTGCAGACGAATGGAGGGACCCATGCACGGAATTTTCTACCTCATCGGCCTGATCGTGGTCGTTCTCGCGATCCTGAATCTCGTATTTTAAAGGAGGTCACCATGCCCGACGACAAAAACACACAGACCCAAACCGCCGCCGCGAAAGAGCAGGCGACCGCTGCGAAAGACAAAGCCGCCGCTGCCGCCAGCAGTGCTGCCGAGAGCGCCAAGGCACAGGCCCGGGACGTGGCCGACACCGTATCTGCCGAAGCCACCAACTATGCCTACCAAGCGCGTGACACCGCCGCCGACGAAGTCAAAGGCGTCGCTTCCGCACTGCGCACCGCAGCCGATGAGCTGCGCAGCGGCTCCCCGCAGGAGCGCAGCTTTAGCCAACTCGCCGATGGCCTTGCCGATGTTTCCGACACCATGCGCGACAAAGATCTGGGCGAGATGATGGGCGACCTTAATGGCTTTGCCAAGCGCAACCCGCTGGTCTTCCTTGGTGGCGCTGCCCTTCTAGGCTTTGTGGCGACCCGCTTTGCCAAAGCGTCCAGCGACCGGCCTCAGGGCGGCTATGGCGGCAGCGGCGTCGAATATGACGACGACGACCGCATCGACCGTCCCATGCCGGGTACGCCGCCCACAGGTGCCGCAAGCACCGTGCCCGGCCGCACCGCCGCACAGCCGACCCCGCAGCCTGCCGCGCCCAACGTCGTAACAGGAGAGAAAGCATGACCACCGAAAGCAATAAATCCGCCGGGAGCCTGCTGACCGAAGCACTCTCCCACGTCAGTTCCCTGATGCGCAAAGAGGTCGATCTGGCCCGCGCCGAAGTGAACGAGAACCTGAAACATGCGGGCGTGGCCATTGGGCTGATCGTCGGCGCCGTTGTCGTGGCCCTCACTGCACTGAATGTGCTGAGCGCCGCCCTCGTCGCCGCCCTGACCGAAGCTGGCATCGCCGCTGGCTGGTCCGCCGTGATCGTCGGCGTTCTTCTGGCCATCGTCGCCTACGTGATGGTCCAGAAAGGCACCAGTGATCTGAAACTCAGCAGCCTTGCGCCGACCCGCACCGCCAAAAACGTCAAGCGTGACGCAGCAACCATGAAGGAGGTCTACGATGACAAATGACTCCAGAAACCCCGAAGAAATTGAACGCGAAATCGAACGGGAGCGCGCCGGTCTGGCCGACACGCTGGACGATTTGCAAGACCGCTTCTCGGTCGAAGGCATCGCGCGTCAGTTTTCTGACCAGTTCCGCGAACATGGCGGCGACTGGGGTCGCTCCATCTCTGACGCGGCCAAGCGCAACCCAGTTGCTCTGGCGCTGACGGGTGCTGGTCTGGCGTGGATGATGTTCGGCAGCGGCAACAGCCGTGACCGCCGTGGCTACGAAGGGCTGGACCGCGACCGCGCACATCCCGTGCCGGTGCCGGTGACCAACACCGAAACCCGTCCCGCCGTGCGTGACGCACGCCGCTCCTCCGCCCCTGCAAGCGCCTATGCCTCCAGCTATGGCTCCGAGCGTGGCGCAGGTGACAATGTGCCCGCATGGGCCCGTGATGTGCATCATGATGACGATGATAGCCGTGGCTTGGGCGACCGTGCCCGCTCTGCCGCTGGTAGCGTAAAGGGGGCCGCAGGCTCCGCCGCGAGTGGTGTGTCCGGTGCCGCAGGCTCCGCCGCCGGTAGCGTCAAAGGCGCTGCAAGCTCGGCTGCTGGTCGTGCCCGCTCTGCCGGGTCGTCGGTTGCCAGCGGTGCCCGCTATGCCCGTGATCGCGCGTCTTATGGTGCAAGCTCTGCCGTAGACAGCATCCGCAGCACCGCCAGTGGCGCCGCCCATAGCGTGCGTGACAGCGCCAATGCTGCCAACGAGCGTGCCCATGTGCTGCGCGACCGTCTGTCGGAAGGCACCGAGAACATGACCGCCGAAGCGCGTGAGCGCATCGTGATGGCCCGTGCTCGTGCCGTCGATGCGTGGAATGCCGGTGGCCGCTATGCCCGTCAGGGCGGTGAGCGTGCCTCGGACATGTTCGAAGAGCATCCGATGGTCGCTGGTGCATTGGCTCTCGCAGTGGGTGCCGCCATCGGTGCCGCCCTGCCCCGCAGCCGCACCGAAGACGCCTATCTGGGCGAGCACAGCGATGCGCTCTTTAACGAAGCCGAGCGTATCTACGTGGAAGAGCGTGACAAGCTGAGCAAAGTAGCCAAGGCCGCCACGGATGAGGCAGGCAAAGTCTTGAAAGAGACGAAAGCCAACGCCGATGCCGCAGCCGACGAAGAGACCGCCGCCGACGCCGCCGTGAAAAAGGCCAAGGAAAGCGGTCAGCGCGTTGCAGATGCTGCCAAAAACGAAGCCGACAAGCAAAAGCTCGGCGACGTGAAGAGCTAAGCGATACCATTGCCCGCTCCCGGTACCCGGGGGTGGGCTCCTTTTTTACGACAATAATTGCAAGTCAGAGGTACGATTATGGCGCGCGGACGTGAAGCGGAAACGCCGATGGAGATACCGGCCCCCGGATGGAAAGACATCCTGTTTCGGGTCAAGGATGAAATCGCCGCCGATCACGTGTCGCTCGTTGCCGCCGGTGTTGCCTTTTATGCGCTGCTGGCGATTTTTCCCGCTGTCACCGCGCTGATGGCGCTGGCCGGGCTGGTGATGGAGCCTGCACAGGTCACCGCCCAGCTTGAAGCGCTCACCAACCTCATTCCCAAAGAAGCTGCAACCATCATTCTCGATCAGGCCGTTGCCGTGACCGGGTCGGAAGAGACGGGGCTCGGCTGGGCCTTTCTCATCGGTCTGGGTCTTGCGCTCTACTCTGCCTCCAAGGGCGTTGGCAGCCTGATGGAAGGTCTCAACGTGGCCTATGATGAGAATGAAACCCGTGGTTTCGTCACCAAATTGATCTGGACACTGGGCCTCACTGTGATGTTGATCGGTGTGCTGCTCTTGGGTCTTGCCGCGACACTGGCGGTGCCTGCGGTAGTCGCCTTCCTCGCCCTGCCGGATTGGGTTGAGACATTGCTTACCTATGGCAGTTGGGTATTGCTTGCCGCGCTCACAACGCTCGCGCTGGCCGTGCTTTACCGCTATGGCCCCGCCCGCGATGACGCAGAGTGGAAATGGCTCACCCCCGGCTCCGTCATTGCCTGCATCCTGTGGATCGTCGCCTCTGTCGGTTTTTCGATCTACGTCAGCAACTTCGGCAGCTATAACGAGAGTTTCGGCAGCATGGCCGGGGCGATCATCCTGCTGATGTGGCTGTGGATTTCGGCCTTCATCGTGCTCTTGGGGGCCGAGTTCAACTCCGAAATGGAAGCCCAGACCCGTAAGGACAGCACCACCGGTCCAGAAGAGCCGATGGGCCACCGCGACGCGGTCAAGGCCGACAGGCTGGGCCGCGCCAAGGGTAAATAGGAGGGGATCCAATGGCACCGCGCGCACTCTGGAAAGGTCAGCTTCGCCTCTCATTGGTGTCGATCCCGGTCGAGATATTCTCGGCTACCAAGACCAGTTCCAAGGTCTCTTTTCGGCAGATCCACAAACCCTCGGGCAAGCGGGTTCGCTATGAGAAATCCGTGCCCGGAATCGGGCCGGTCAAGGCAGAAGATATCGTCAAAGGCTATGAGGTCGGCAGTGACGAATATATCCTGCTTGACCCCGACGAAGTGGATGAGATCAAACTCGAGACGAAGAAGACCTTTGAGTTGGTGCAATTCGTCGACGCCTGCGAGATCTCCCCGCTCTACTTTGACAAACCCTATTACATCACCGCCTCCGACGATCTGGCACAAGATGCCTACCGCGTGGTGCGCGACGCGCTGCGCCAAGCGGGCAAGGTCGGTTTGGGGCAGGTCACCATGCGCGGCAAAGAATATCTGGCCTGCGTCAAACCCTGTGGCGACGGGCTGCTGATGGAGACGCTGCACTACGCCGATGAGCTGCGTGAGGCGGATCAGATTTTCACCGATATCGAGGATGAGAAGACCGACAAGGACCTGCTTGATGTGGCGACATCGCTGATCGACAAGAAAACAGCCCCCTTCGACGCCTCCGCCTATACCGACAAATACGCCGAGGCGATGCAAAAGCTGTTGGAAGCGAAGGTGAGGAACAAGAAAACCCCGCGCGTGCAAGCCGGGGATGACGGCCCTGCCGAGGGCGAGAATGTCATCGACTTGATGGGCGCATTGAAAGAGAGCCTGAAGGAAGCGGGCGGTAAATCCAGCGCCAAGAAGAAGGCGCCACGCAAGAAGGCCTCGTGATGGCCAAATCCCCCGACAGGCTTGCCAATTATAACGCCAAGCGTGATTTCGAGACGACAGCCGAACCCCGTGGCCAGATCGGCAGCGGCGCGGGCCAAAGCTTCGTTGTCCAAAAACATGACGCCACCCGCCTGCACTATGACTTTCGTCTTGAATGGGAAGGGGTGCTGCTGAGCTGGGCCGTCACCAAAGGCCCCTCTCCCGACCCATCCGAAAAGCGTCTTGCCGTGCGGACAGAGGATCACCCGCTCGACTACGGCGGGTTCGAAGGGACGATCCCAAAGGGGCAATATGGCGGCGGCACGGTGATGCTCTGGGACCGGGGCACTTGGATGCCGCAGGGCGATGTCGCCAAGGGATTGAAGGACGGCAAGCTCAAATTCACGCTGCAAGGCCAGCAGATGCAGGGCGGTTGGACACTGGTGCGGATGCGGGGTCAGGAAAAGCGTGAGAACTGGCTGCTGATCAAGGAACGAGACGACTATGCCCGCGATGTACCGGATGGGCTGACCAAGGGCACCGCCCGGTCGATCACCACAGGCCGCACCATGGCGGAAATCGCCAAGGATGCCCCCGCGGGAGATGTCGCGGACCCAGAGCCCAAGCGCAAAGGCAAGAACCCCAGCTTCGTCAAACCACAGCTTGCCACGCTCGTTTCCGACGCGCCCGAGGGCGAGGATTGGATGCATGAGACGAAATTTGACGGCTACCGCTGTCTGGTTTCTCTCGGCAAGGGCGGTGCGCGGCTCTATACCCGCTCGGGCAAGGATTGGACCGACAAATTCAACGGACTTGGTCATGCTTTTGATCCGCTGCCCTGCGACCGCGCCCTGCTGGACGGAGAGGTCATGGCGGCCAAGATCAATGGCTCTGCGTTTTCATCGCTACAAAAGGCGCTGAAAGAGGGGCATCCGCTGGTTTTTTACGCTTTCGATTTGCTGTCACTTGATGGCGATGACTTTCGGAGCGATGCACAAAAAGACCGCCGCGCGCGTCTGGCAAAGCTGCTTTCCGGCGTGCCAGCGGGCGGGCCGTTACGGCTGAGCGAACATGTTGTCGGTCATGGCCCCGAAGTCTTTGACCGCGCGTGCAAAGCCGGGGCCGAGGGGATCATCAGCAAACGTATCGACGCGCCCTACTCCGGCAGACGCAGCAAGAATTGGCTCAAGGTCAAATGCACCCGGCGGCAGGAATTCGTCATCATCGGCTATTCCCCCTCTGACAAAAAGGGCCGCGCCTTTGCCTCGCTCCTGTTGGGCAGTCATGAGGGGGGTGAATTACGCTATAAAGGCCGTGTCGGCACGGGGTTTTCCGAAGCGGTGATGGCCGATCTTGCCCGTGCCATGACCGCCCGCAAAACCCCGCCCGCCAGCGACGTGCCAGCCGAGGTTGCGCGGGATGCCAAATGGGTCCGCGCCGATCTGGTGGCCGAGGTCGACTTTACCGAATTCACCGCCGATGGCGTGATCCGCCACGGCAGTTTTCTGGGCCTGCGTCAGGACAAGGACGCCGGCCAAGTGACATTGGAGGAACCGCAGGAGGAGCCGAAGATGGGCGATGACAGCAAGATCGGCGGCGTGCAGATCAGCAACGCCGACCGCAAGGTTTTCCCCGATGCAGGCTGCACCAAGGGTGACGTGGCGCGGCATTACGCGCGTGTCGGCCCGCGCATGATTGAACTCATGGGCCATCGCCCCCTGTCGCTGTTCCGCTGCCCCTCGGGGATCGACGGGCAATGTTTCTTTCAAAAACACGACAGTGGCGGGATGCCTGATGCACTGTCGCGGGTATCGATTGAGGAAAGCGATGGCGACGCGGCGGATTACCTCTATGCCACGCGGCCCGAAAGCCTGATCGCGGCGGCGCAGATGGGCAGTCTGGAATATCATATCTGGGGCGCGCGGGTTGACCGGTTGGACCGCCCCGACCGGCTGGTCTTTGACCTTGACCCCGATGAGGGGCTGGACTGGCCCGATGTCCGCGCGGCAGCCTTTGAGCTGCGCGACGCGCTGGCGGCTCTGGGCCTGCAGTCGGGTGCCATCGTCACCGGCGGCAAGGGCGTGCACGTCTGGCTGGCCTTACGCCGGACACGCGGCTGGGAGACGGTCAAGCTGTTCTCCAAGACCTTTGCCCATGTCATGGCGGCGCAGAACCCTGATCGCTATGTCGCGACCATGTCCAAGGCCAAGCGCAAGGGCCGCATTTTCATCGATTGGCTGCGCAATGAACGCGGGTCTACGGCCATCGCGCCCTATTCCCTGCGCGCGCGCCCCGGTGCGCCGGTCGCCGTGCCGGTAACGTGGGAAGAGTTGGGAAACCTCGACAGCGCCAACGGGTTCCGCATGGGCGATATCGCCGCGCGGCTGGATCGGCCCTGCCCCGCGCTGGCGGTGCAAGACGATTTGCAATCGCTGACCGATGGGGTGATCAAGAAGCTGCAGGCTTGGTCTGAAAGCTAGCGGTCGTTTTTCGCGCATCGGGACGGGCACAACACCGTGCCTCGGGCGAGATTGGCCGCGGAGGCCCGCGGCCAATGAGGTTACTGGCCGAGCGCTTGCCCCAGATCAGCACCAAGGTCTTCGACATCCTCAATCCCGACCGAGAGCCGCAGCAGCCCTTCGGGGATCCCGGTGTGCGGCTCAATCGTGTGGCGATGCTCGACAAGGCTTTCCACACCGCCAAGCGACGTGGCGCGGTGGAAAAGCTCCAACCGCCCTGCCGCTTTCAGCGCCGCTCCCGCCCCGCCTTTGACGACAAATGACAACAGCCCGCCATAGCCCCCGCTCATCTGCTGCGCAGCAAGGGCGTGGCCGGGATGGTCCGGCAGGCCGGGATACATCACCTGTTCGACCTGAGGGTGATCCGCCAGAAACTCCGCCAATGTCATGGCATTGCGGGACATCTCGCGCATTCTGAGCGGCAGGGTACGCATGCCGCGCGCCAGCAACCACGCCTCCATCGGGCCGATCACCGCGCCCGCCTCGTTCCGGTCATCGCGGATCATCTGCCAGCGCGGCGCGCCTGCGTCATTGGTGGCAAGCGAGCCGGCCAAAACATCGGAATGGCCGTTGATCCCCTTGGTGGCCGAATGCATCACGATATCCGCGGCATGCTCGAGCGGGTGGCTCAGCACCGGCGAAGCCGCCGTGCTATCGACCACTAGCGTCGCGCCGACCTCATGCGCGGCGGCGGCGGCCCCGGCGATATCGGTGATCCGCAGCCATGGGTTCGAAGGGGTCTCGATCAAACACAGGTCAGGCTTTTCGGCCCTGCAAAGCGCGGCAAAGGCATCAAGATCGCTGGCGTCCACCTCATGCAACGCAATCTGCCGACGGGTGCAGAAATCGCGGATCCATTTCGTCGTGCCCCAGTAAATCTGGCTTTGCACCACCACGCTCCCGCCATTGGGCACGGTCCGGAAGACCGCCGCGATGGCGGCCATGCCCGAGGGGAAAATGAGCGTCTCTTCGGCCCCTTCGAGCGCGTTCAGGATACGCTCCGCCACACGGGTGTTTTCGTTGTGAGAGCGCAGATAGACGTTGTCGGGATTGACCAGATCGTAGTTCTCATCGCGCAGATAGGTGGTGGCAAATTGCACCGGCGGCACCACCCCGCCCGAAGCGGGATCGACGGCGCCTGCGGCCTGAGCCGCGATGGTGGCAGGGTGCAATTGGGGTTTGGGAGGCTGTGCCAAGTGGTTTCTCCAACAGATGTTTTCTCAAGTGGTATACAAAGCAACAAGCCGGGGCAAATGGGATCACGGCCAGTGCTTTCACGTAACGCTTGGGTGAGCAGAGAGCCGCGGCCCTTGATCCACCGGCAGAACATGTCACCTTTGACGCACCCCAAACTGGAGCGCCCCATGGCCACTGAACGTATCACATTCCCTGGCCCGGATGGCACGGAACTGGCCGCCCGGCTGGACATGCCCGAAGGGCCGCATCTGGCGACCGCGCTATTTGCGCATTGCTTTACCTGTGGCAAGGACATCCCCGCCGCGCGGCGTATCGCCGGGCGGTTGGCGGCGATGGGCATCGCCGTGCTGCGCTTTGATTTTACCGGGCTGGGCCATTCGGGCGGCGAGTTTGAGAACACATCGTTTTCCTCCAACGTCGACGACTTGATCGCTGCCTGCAGCTATCTATCGAGCCGAGACATGGCCCCGGCGCTGTTGATCGGTCATTCTCTGGGCGGAGCGGCGGTACTGAAAGCCGCGGCGCAACTTGCCCATGTCAAAGCCGTCGCCACCCTCGGCGCGCCCTTTGATCCGGCCCATGTCACCCATAATTTCGCCGAAAGCCTGCCCGAGATTTCGGCCAACGGCAGTGCTGAGGTCAATCTTGGCGGGCGGCCTTTCACCATCAGTCAGGGCTTTATCGACGATGTGCAGGGTGCCTCCCTCGCCGCTGATATCGCCAAGCTGAAAGCCGCGCTGCTGGTGCTCCACGCCCCGCGGGATGAGATTGTCAGCATCGACAACGCGGGCCAAATTTTCTTGGCCGCGAAACATCCTAAAAGCTTTGTCACGCTGGACGATGCCGATCACCTGATCACCCGCGCGGGCGATGCCGAATATGCAGCCGAGATCATCGCCACATGGGCGGATCGCTATATGACACTGAAATCTCCCGCCCCGCCCCCCGGCGCGCCGGAGGGGATCGTGCGCGTGACCGAAGCCGACGCCGATGGGTTCTTGCAAGACGTGAACGCAGGCCCCCACCACCACGCTTTGGCGGATGAGCCGCTGGCTTATGGCGGCACCAATCGCGGCATGTCGCCCTATGGGTTTTTGTCTGCGGGCTTGGGCGCTTGCACGTCAATGACGATCCGCATGTATGCGCGGCGCAAGGGCTGGCCGCTGACGGGTGTCAGCGTGGATGTCTGCCATGACAAGGTCCATGCGCAGGACGCGGGGACTGGGGCAGCGGAGAAGATTGACACGTGGCGGCGACGTATCCGGTTGGAGGGGGATCTGAGTGAAGAACAGCGCCAACGGTTGTTGGAGATCGCGGAAAAGTGCCCGGTGCATCGGACGTTGGAGCGGAGTTCGACGGTGCTGACGGAACTGTTGTAAGAAGGATGAAACCGGTCACAGCCCGGAATTAAGCCGTCGGCGCCGGGCCATCGCCTGCCCGTACCGTCACGCCGGAGGCGTGCCGAATAATTGCGGTGCACCTGCGGTGCGACGGGCCGGCGATTTGGTGAGGCTGGGCGTCCGTCTTCGAGGTCACCCGAAGGCTGCCCCATTAAGTGGCACGAAGCCACCTGAGCATCGCCACTCCACGGGCAGACACTGACCCGCCCTCCTCACACTTGTCCTTAACCCCAAGTCAGTCTATGCCGCCCCTGACCCATCCCCTGTCCTAAAAAGGTGCGCGCATGATCCCCCGCTACTCCCGTCCCGATATGGTTGCCGTTTGGTCGCCGGAAACGAAATTCCGCATCTGGTTCGAGATCGAGGCCCATGCCTGCGACGCGATGGCCGATCTGGGCACCATCCCGCGCGAGAATGCCGACGCCGTGTGGAAAGCCAAAGACGTTGAATTCGACGTGGCCCGTATCGACGAGATCGAGGCCGTCACCAAACATGACGTCATCGCCTTCCTGACCCACTTGGCCGAACATGTCGGCAGCGACGAAGCGCGTTTCGTGCATCAGGGCATGACCTCGTCGGATGTGCTCGATACCTGTTTCAACGTACAACTGACCCGCGCCGCTGATCTGCTGCTGGTCGGCATGGACAAGCTGCTGGCCGCACTGAAGAAACGCGCGCTTGAGCATAAAGACACCGTCCGCGTCGGCCGCAGCCATGGCATCCACGCCGAGCCTACGACCATGGGCCTGACCTTTGCCCGCTTCTACGCCGAGATGGACCGCAACCGCGCTCGTCTTGTCGCCGCGCGTGAGGAAATCGCCACCGGCGCGATCTCGGGCGCTGTCGGCACTTTCGCCAATATCGACCCGCGCGTCGAAGAGCATGTCTGCGAGAAACTGGGCCTCAACCCTGAGCCGATCTCGACCCAAGTGATCCCGCGCGACCGTCACGCGATGTTCTTTGCCACGCTCGGCGTTATCGCCAGCAGCATCGAAAACGTGGCGACTGAAATCCGCCACATGCAGCGCACCGAAGTACTGGAAGGCGCGGAATTCTTCTCCATGGGGCAAAAAGGTTCTTCGGCCATGCCGCATAAAAAGAACCCCGTGCTGACCGAGAACCTCACCGGGCTTGCCCGTCTGGTGCGCATGGCCGTGGTTCCGGCGATGGAGAACGTAGCACTTTGGCATGAGCGCGATATCTCGCATTCATCCGTCGAGCGTGGCATCGGGCCTGACGCGACTGTCACGCTGGACTTTGCCCTGCACCGTTTGGCAGGGGTGATCGACAAAATGCTCGTCTTCCCCGAGAACATGCTGGAGAACATGAACAAATTCCCCGGTCTGGTGATGAGCCAGCGGGTGCTTCTGGCCCTGACCCAAGCTGGCGTAAGCCGCGAAGACGCCTATTCCATGGTGCAGCGCAACGCGCTGAAAGTCTGGGAAGAACGTCTTGATTTCCGCGAATTGCTGCTCGCCGATGAAGAGGTCGTCGCGGCCTTGGGCGAAGATGGCATTAACGAGAAATTCGACATGGGCTATCACACCAAACATGTCGACACGATCTTCAAGCGCGTCTTCGGCGCGTGATGCGATCATCGTAATGCTTTGAGATTGGCGCGGACGGGTGTACCCTGTCTGCGCCTGTCAAAGGAGCAAACGACATGAAACTCGCACTGACACTCGGCGCCCTTATGGCGCTCACGGCCCCCTCCCTCGCCCTTGCATCGGGCTGCGTTCATGACAAACAGGTCATGACCTGCGCCGAGGGAATGAAACTCGACATCAGCAGCGGCACCTGCGTGCCAGACGCCACCGCCTGAGGTTTTCAACGGCGGCAGGGTTTCTCATTGCTGGATCAGAGGGCCGCGCCCTGGCGGCCCCCGCGGCTGCGACTGCGCGGGCCTTCGACGGCTGACCCCGGCCTATGACGCGCGGGATGGCTTGTTGCGCGGGGCGGCGCAGGCTATGTCAGGAAAACTTTAACAGCCTGTCAGAGCCCATGTCGGACCAAGCCCCCCAAGTCAAAAATCCCTATCCCTTCGGTCGCCGGGCGCGCCATTACCTGAGCAATCTGCTGATCGTCGGGATCATTCGCACGGCTTTGGCCCTGCCCTATAAGGCGCGGCTCAGCTTTGTCGGCAGCTTGGTGCAGCATGTCTTGGCCCCGCTGGCGGGCTACCGCCGCCGCGCGCTTGATAATCTGGAACATGTCTGGCCCGAGATGCCGCTCGCCCGTCGCGAAGAAATCGCCACGCGCTGTCTCAACAACCTTGGCCGGTCTTTCATCGAGAATTACTCGGCCGATGATTTCCCCAAACGCATGGCCGATGCCGAGCCGCGGGGCCCCGGCATGGCGGCGCTGGAGGAGGCCAACCGCAGTGGCCAGCCGGTGATCTTGGTGACCGGGCATTACGGCAATTACGAAGCGGCGCGGGCGTCCCTCGTGGCGCGGGGCTATGACATCGGCGGGCTCTACCGCGAGATGAAGAACCCTTATTTCAACGCGCATTACGTCAAAACGCTCGAAGCCTTCGGTGGGCCGGTGTTTCCGCAAGGGCGGCGCGGCACGGCGGGGTTCGTGCGGCATCTGAAACAGGGCGGTCGGCTGGTGCTGCTGTTTGACCAGCATGTCATCCGCGCGCCGATCCTCGACTTTATCGGCAAACCTGCCCGCACCGCGATCTCGGCGGCAGAGCTGGCGCTGCGCTATGACGCGCTGTTGATCCCGTTCTACGGCATTCGCCAAGACGATGGGGTCAGCTTTGACGTGGTGCTTGAAGCGCCGGTCCCGCATAGCGATCCGATGACTATGACGCAGGCGCTGAACGACAGCCTGACCGCGCAGATCACCAAGACACCTGAGCAGTGGTTCTGGGTTCACCGCCGCTGGCGTCCGCACGAGAAGTAACGGCTGCCGCGGCTTATTTGCTGCGCGCTGCCGCAAGAATCGCGCCCGGACCGCCCTTCTCTTGGCGTTGAATGATCACGACAACAGGCAAATCACCCTCGACCTTCGCGCTCAGCGACAGGGGTGCCGACCCGTCCCAATCGGTTAAGACTTGCCAGTCTTGGACGACATTGCTGTGCTCCATGACATGGCCCGCATTCTCGCCGCGGGTGACCTTGGTCCGCTCCATCGGAGAGTAGCGCAGCATGTGCACATGCATCGGCTCTGATGTCGTGGCCAACGGCTCCGCTTCAATTTGAACGGCATCGCCTGAGCGGCTGATCGCCAGCGCTACGCGCGGCGTGGCCTCAGCGTGTTTCTCGACCGCGTCCATCAGCTTCATCGGTTTGGCGCCCACAATGTCGGTCTGCCCCTGCACGATCAGCTCCGGCGTATAGACACTGCGCCGCCCGCCCACGGCGGCATAGGCGCGCTGGCGCTCGGCATGGGCCGGGTCGCCAAAGGGGTCTTCCCAACCGATATAATCCCAGTAATCCACGTGCAGCGCCAAGGCGATAATGTCGTCCCGATCGGCCAATTCGGCGAGCATTTCATCGGCGGCGGGACAAGAGGAACAGCCCTGAGAGGTAAAGAGTTCGACCACCACAGGCTGATCCTGCTCGGCCTGCAACGGGGCGGCCAGCAGCGAAAACGCGGCGAGAACGGGATAAATCAGGGGCTTCATAAAATTCCAGACGGATCAATATCGCGGTGATGGCATTGGTCTAACGGCTTGGTGGCTGAAACACCAATCAACCTTTGTTGAGACGCCCGTTAGCGCCCCCAGCGGGCTTTGCGCAGACTGCCCCCTTTAATCTCGGTACACAATGGTATACAAAATCGTCCGAACCCGCTTGATAACAGTTGAACCGCCGCGCCTCTAGTGGCATTGAGACGGCAATCTAGCCACCCATCAGACCCCGAAGGGAGCCCGCCATGACGATCCAAGTTGGTCACGACAGTGCCAAGACCCGCAAGACCCTCTCCGTTGGCAGCCAGAAAGTCGCCTATTACTCCATCCCCGCCGCCGAGGCCGCGGGCTTGGGCGATTTCTCCAAATTGCCAGCGGCGCTGAAAGTCGTTCTGGAAAACATGCTGCGTTTCGAGGACGGCAAGACCGTCACTCAGGACGATATCAAGGCATTTGCCGAATGGGCGACCAAAGGCGGCAAGAACCCCCGTGAAATCGCCTACCGTCCGGCCCGCGTGCTGATGCAGGACTTCACCGGTGTTCCAGCCGTTGTTGACCTTGCCGCGATGCGCGATGGTCTAGTGGCCTTGGGCGGCGACGCCGACAAGATCAACCCGCTGAACCCCGTTGATCTCGTCATCGACCACTCCGTCATGATCGACGAATTCGGCAACCCGCGCGCGTTCCAGATGAACGTCGACCGCGAATATGAGCGCAACATTGAGCGTTATACCTTCCTCAAGTGGGGCCAAAAGGCGTTTAACAACTTCCGCGTTGTGCCCCCCGGCACCGGTATCTGCCACCAGGTGAACCTTGAGTATCTCAGCCAGACCGTTTGGACCGACAAGGACCAAAACGGCGAGGAAGTCGCCTACCCCGACACGCTCGTCGGCACCGACAGCCACACCACCATGGTCAACGGCGCTGCCGTTCTGGGCTGGGGTGTCGGCGGGATCGAGGCCGAAGCCGCGATGCTGGGCCAGCCGATCTCTATGTTGATCCCCGAGGTCATCGGCTTTGAGCTGACAGGCCGCATGATGGAAGGCACCACCGGCACCGACCTCGTGTTGAAGGTCGTTGAAATGCTGCGCGAAAAAGGCGTGGTCAGCAAATTCGTCGAATTCTACGGCGAAGGTTTGGATCACCTGCCGCTGGCAGACCGCGCGACCATCGCCAACATGGCCCCCGAATACGGTGCCACCTGTGGGTTCTTCCCGATCGACGACGAGACCCTGCGTTACCTGACCAACACAGGCCGCGACAAGGATCGTGTGGCGCTGGTCAAAGCCTATGCCCAAGAGAACGGCATGTGGCGCGATGCGAACTATGCGCCGGTCTACACCGACACGCTGTCGCTCGACATGGGCACCATCGTGCCTGCGATTTCCGGCCCCAAACGCCCGCAGGATTACATCGCTCTCGACAGTGCGCACACTGCATTCGCCGAATACGTCAAAGGCATCCGCGAAGGCAAAGACACTTCGGCCAACTCGGAAATCCGTTGGGAAGGCGAAGGCGGCCAGCCCGAGCCGCGCGACATCCCCGGTGACGAAGGCCACCACAACCGCGGCTATGTCGCCACGGATGATGGCAACTACCAGCTGCACGACGGCTCCATCGTGATCGCCTCGATCACGTCCTGCACCAACACCTCGAACCCCTACGTCATGATCGGCGCGGGCCTCGTGGCACGCAAAGCGCGTGAATTGGGCCTGACCCGCAAACCTTGGGTCAAGACATCGCTGGCGCCGGGCTCGCAGGTCGTGTCGCATTACCTTGAGGCCGCTGGCCTGCAAGAAGACCTTGATGCGATTGGCTTCAACCTCGTGGGCTATGGCTGCACCACCTGCATCGGCAACTCCGGCCCGCTGGAAGCGCCGATCAGCAAGGCGATCAACGATTATGACCTGATCGGCACCTCGGTCCTCTCAGGCAACCGTAACTTCGAAGGCCGGATCAGCCCTGATGTACGTGCCAACTACCTCGCCTCCCCGCCCCTCGTGGTGGCCTATGCGCTGGTGGGTGACATGAACCACGACCTGACAAACAGCCCGCTGGGTCAGGACAAGAACGGCAACGACGTCTACCTGAAAGACATCTGGCCCTCGACGCAGGAAGTCGCTGAACTGGTCGAACAGACCGTGACGCGCGAAGCCTTCCAAGAGAAATACGCCGATGTCTTCAAAGGCGACGAAAAGTGGCAGTCGGTCGAAACCACAGACAGCAAGACCTACGACTGGCCGCCGACCTCGACCTACGTCCAGAACCCGCCCTACTTCCAAGGCATGTCGCCAGAGCCGGGCGTGATCTCCAACATCGACGGCGCGAAAGTGCTGGCGGTGCTGGGTGACATGATCACCACCGACCACATCTCGCCGGCTGGTTCTTTCAAAGAAACCACCCCTGCGGGTCAGTACCTGACAGAGCGTCAGGTGCCGGTGCGGGAGTTCAATTCCTACGGTTCGCGTCGCGGTAACCACGAAGTCATGATGCGCGGCACCTTCGCCAACATCCGCATCAAGAACGAGATGCTGGACGGCGTTGAGGGCGGCTATACCAAAGGCCCCGATGGCGCGCAGACCTCGATCTTTGATGCCGCCATGGCGCATCAGGAAAACGGCACCCCGCTGGTGATCTTCGGTGGCGAACAGTACGGCGCGGGCTCCTCGCGTGACTGGGCCGCCAAGGGCACAGCCCTGCTGGGTGTGAAGGCCGTGATCGCCGAGAGCTTCGAGCGTATCCACCGCTCCAACCTCGTCGGCATGGGCGTCATCCCGTTTGAGTTTACCGGCGGCGACACCCGCAAATCGCTGGGCCTGACCGGCGAAGAAACCGTGTCGATCAGCGGGTTGGACACGATCAAGCCGCTGCAGGAAGTGCCCTGCACGATCACAATGGCCGATGGCAGCACCAAAGAGATCACGCTGAAGTGCCGCATCGATACCGCGATTGAGATCGAATACATCGAACACGGCGGCGTGCTGCACTACGTGCTGCGCAACTTGGCGAAATCGGCCTAAGCGCCGATAGCCCTCGCGAACTGATCCAAGGAGCGGCCCCCCAGCGGGCCGCTCCTTTTCTTTTTGCCCCAAGCCCCTGCGCGGGAACCTGCCTGCCGATCACGGGTTGCCCCTGTAAGACGATCGCGTTCGGGGAAGGCAAAGCAATGATAGCAGGTTACGCGCTTGGCGCTTTGGGCGCGCTGATCCTAGCTATCGTGCTGCTGGACTTTCTCTATACCGCCATCGGTGCCGCCCCTGTCGCGCCCTTGTCGGAGCGGGTTGCACGGGCGGCGTTCTTCGTCTTTTCCAAAATCATGCCAGAGGGCAACGCCCGCCACCGCCTCTCTGGCCCGGTGGTGATGACAGCCATTGCGGTGACGTGGATCATACTCGTCTCGCTTGGCTGGACCTTGGTCTTTCAGATAAGCCGCGAGGCCGTGGTGATGACCGAAAGCGAACGCCCGGCGGGCTTTCTGCGCGATTTCGCATTCGTCGGCCATCTGCTCTCAACCCTCGGCGGCGGGCCGTTTCAGACCGAAAACCCCTTTTGGCTGGTGCTATCGGTCCTTGCCGGGGTCAACGGTATGGTGATCCTCACGCTGTCGGTCAGCTTTGTGCTGTCGACCACCACCACCGTGGCCCAAGCGCGCGGGCTGCTGACCAAAGCGTCCATGTTTGCAGCCGATAGCAACGAGATGAACACCATCATCCTGCCTGAGCTTGCCGATCTGGTGTCGAACCTCAACGCGATGCAATTCGCGCTCTACTACAGTGCCGAACACCCTGCCCGCCGCGTGCCCGCGGCGATGGTCGAGTTGGCCCAGCGGGTCGCACCCTACCCCGAACAGATGCGCCGCCTGCGCATCGCACTAGAGCCGCTGCCCGATTTTACCGCGCCTGAGGGCACCTTGGATCAACTGACCGATGCGCAGTTCATCGCCCGACTGCGAGACTGGGCGCGGCAGTATTCGCTTTGAGCGGGAGGAACAGAACACCCTGCGAGCCGTTGATCTTGACGCACCCAAGCGAAAGGACACCTCATGAGCCCGAAAATCACCGTTCTTTTCTATTCCACCTATGGCACAAACCACGCCATCGCTGAGGAAGCCGCCCGCGCCGCCAAAGAGGCAGGCGCCGAGGTTCGCCTCCGCCGCTGTACCGAAACCGCCCCAAGAGCCGTTGTCGACGGACAAGATGCGTGGCGCGAACAGTTGGACAAGATGAAAGACATTCCCGAGGCCAAGCCCGAAGACATGGAATGGGCCGACGGCTATTTCATCTCTGTCCCGACGCGCTTTGGCGTCGCCGCCAGCCAGTTCCGCGCCTTTATCGACACGTTGGGGCCGCAGTGGCAATCAGGCGCGCTGGCCAATAAAGCGGTCACCGCGACAACCTCTGCCCAGAACCCCCACGGGGGCCAAGAGACCACACTCCAATCGATCTATGTCACTGCGATGCACTGGGGCGCGATCATCGTGCCGCCGGGCTATGCCGATGGGGTGAAGTTCGAGGACGGCGGCAACCCTTACGGCTATTCCTGCGAGCCCGGCCCGATGGGTGAAACGGGCAAGAAATCCGTCGCCTTTCAGGCCAAACGTCTGGTCGAATTCGCAGGCAAGATCAGCGGCTAAGCGCGTCTTGCAATGCCGGGAGGAACCGCTGCTCGTAATCGCTGCCGACCAGCGGCCCGGCAAATCGGAACAGCACCGTCCCGTCACCGCCAACGATGAACGTCTCTGGCGGGGCGGTCACGCCCCAGTCGATCGCCACCCGCCCTTGGGGGTCGAAACCAACCCCGGCAAAGGGGCTTTTTTCGTCTTCCAGATAGGCGCTGGCGTTCTTCTCGGTATCCTTGAAATTCACGCCGATGATGTTCATCCCCTCGGCCTGCAATTCCAGCAGCTTGGGATGCTCAGCACGGCAGGGCGGGCACCAGCTTGCCCAGAAATTCACAAGGCTCACCTCCCCCCCGCGCAGCATGTCGTCGGTGGCCTGCGGATAGCCGGGCAACGCGGCCTCGGGCATGGCGGGCGCCTGTTTGCCAACCAGCGTAGAGGGCAGCCCCTCAGGGTCATCGCGGTACATGCCGACCGCCGCCAGCGCCACGAAGGCCGCGAAGATCAGCGGCGGGGCGATCATCATGGGAGAGAGTTTAGCCACGGCGTCCGGCCTCCGCTTCGACCTCTTCCAAAGCGCAGCGTGCCGCCCGGCCCCGCAGCAGGGTCAGCCCCACCAATGCGGCCAACAGCAGCAGCGACACCCCATAGGCCGAGAGCACCTCGGCCGCATATTTTCCAAGTTCCGGCATCACGCCCCCCTGTTCATCCGCGCCCGCAGCGCCGCCGTGCGGCGCAGGCGAATTTCGGTGCCCGTGCGGTAGACCACCAGCGCCAGAAACAGCAGGCCGAAGCCGATCATCGCCAGCACCAAAGGATAGAAAAATACATCCGCCACGCTGCGGTTGCCCGTGGCCACGGGGATCGACGTGCCCTGATGCAGCCCTTGGTTCCAAAACTGCACCGCATAGCGCGACAGCACCGCAAAGACCGAGCCCACAAGGCAGAGGACCGATGTCAGATCGGCAGCGATGTCTGGGTCTTCGACCGCCTGCCACAGCGCGATATAGCCAAGGTAGAACAAAAACAGGATCAGAAACGACGTCAGCCGCGGATCCCACGCCCACCATGTGCCCCACATCGGCTGACCCCAGATCGCCCCCGTCACAAGCGCGATTAACGTCATGACCAGCCCCACGGGGGCCGCGGCCTTGGCCGCCAAGGCGCTGACGTGGTGCCGACGGATCAGCCAGATCAACGAGGCGACCAGCATCATGAACCATGCGTTGATCGCCATCAGGGCGGCAGGCACATGCAAATAGATGATCTTGACCGTGCTGCCTTGGCGCGCGTCATCGGGCGTGCCGAAGAACCCCCAGAGCAGGCCGAGGCTTACAAAAACAGCCGCAAGCGCCCAAAGCACAGGCTGCACACGCTCTGAAAGCGCAAGGAATTTGACCGGGTTTGCGTATTGCCAAAGGGACATGCGGACTACCTATCGCGCGGGTGGGTGGTGCTCAATGCACAAATACTTGGGGCACGATTTCTTGGGGTCATCGCAACCCCATCCGAAGCACCGCCGCTGCGGCAAATGGCATCAAGGCCAGAACGGCCAGCGTCAGCCCCGCCAGCATGAAAAGCGGTGTGCTGGCATCCAGCCCCGCCGCCCCGCGCCGCGCGACCTCGGCGCCGAAGATCAGCGTGGGGATATAAAGCGGCAGTACCAGCAGGGACAGCAACAGCCCGCCGCGTTTGATCCCCACCGTCAGCGCCGCGCCGAACATGCCGATAACCGAGAGCGCAGGCGTGCCGAGTGCGAGCGAGGCCAGCAGCCACAGATGACCGGGCGCCGCGAGTTGCAGCATCACCCCAAGGAAAGGCGCCGCCAGCACCAGCGGCAATCCCGTGGTTAGCCAATGCGCCAAAGCCTTGATCGCCAGCGCCCCTTCGAGGGGCAAAGGTGCGGTGAGCAGCAGTTCGAGAGAGCCGTCTTCGAGGTCGAGCGCCAGCAGACGGTCGAGCGACAATAGGCAGGCCAACAGCGCCCCGAGCCAGAGCACACCGGGGGCAATCGCCTTGAGCAGCGTGGCCTCTGGCCCAACGCTAAAGGGCACCAGCATCGTCACGATCAAAAAAAACGCCAGCCCAAGGCCAAAGCCTCCGCCCGCGCGCAGCGCCAGCCGCAAGTCCCGCAGCAACAGCGCCTTCATAGGAACGCCGCGTCGCTGGCGCCGAAATTGGCATCGGGGGCCGCGCGAAATGCGCTGATATCAAGCACGCGGGCATCGACCCCCAGATCAATATGCGTGGCCATCAGCGCCGATCCCCCCGCCGCGAGATGCCCGCGCAGAACGCTGCCGAACAGCGCCACGGCATCCGCATCGAGCGAAACCGTCGGCTCGTCCAACACCCAAATCGGCCGCCCAGTCACCAACAGCCGCGCCAGCCCCAACCGTCGCTTTTGCCCGGCAGACAGCGTTCCTGCCAAACGGTCGGCCAAGGGGCGCAGCGCATAGCCATCAAGCGCCTCAGCAATATCTGTGTTACCAAAGACTTGCGCCCAAAAGCTCAGGTTTTCCCGGACCGTCAGCATGGATTTCAGCCCATCCGCATGAGCGGCATAGGCCACACGGTCCGCTGACCCGTCGATCCGTCCCGACAGCGGCGCTTGCAGCCCCGCAATGCAGCGCAGCAGCGTCGTCTTGCCCGCCCCGTTGGGGCCGCGCAGCACCAAAGCCTCCCCCGCGGCCAGTGCGAAGGATACGCCCGCAAGCACAGGCACCCCGCCGCGCGCCACGCTGAGATCGCTTATTTGCACCGGCGTCGCCGCTCCGCCTTCAGACCGGCAAGAGGGCCAGTGCGATGCGCCGCCCCTCGCTCAGCAAGATGTTATAGGTGCGGCAGGCGGCGGGGGACGACATGACCTCGACCCCCAGACCAGCCTCCTCCAGCGTTTCACGGAGGTCGTCGGGGATATGCGCCACGTCCGGCCCGGTGCCGAGGAAGACCACATCGACCTTGCCCGCCAGCGCCAACACCGGCGCGGGATCAGCCAGACCGCCCCAGCCTGTGATGCCGTCGGGGCCGATCACTTGCGGCCCTTGCACAACCTCTCCGCCAATGCGGAAAAAGCCGGGGCCGTAGCCGTCGATCGGTTTGGCGTCGGTATAGGTGATCTCATTCAATCGCATGTCATGTCCCTCTCAGGCTCAGGTATTCCACAGCGGCAGGCCAAGGATAGCCGATGCGGCGATGACGATATAGGCCACCGCGCGAAAAAGCCGCTCTCGGCCCGGATCAAATAGCCGCGCCCCGACGATATTGGCGATGACATTCGGCACCCCGGCCAAGAGGCCCAGCATCAGCACCGGCCAGACCACCTGCCCCGTCGCTGCCAGCATCGCAAAAAGCATCAGGTCGAGCCCCAGAAGATAGAGCAGGAAATTGGCACGGATCACCGCAGCGGGCCGCCGGCTGGCCATATAGAGCAGGATCACCGGCGGCCCGGCGATGCCCGCAAAACCGGTCATGAAGCCGCCCAAAGCGCCAGTTGCCGTCACCAGCTTCGCGCTCAGCGGCCCATGATAGCGCCAGCCCGCCAGCAGCAGCGCCAAAAGCCCCAGAACCACGCCGGAAACGATCCAGCCAAAGCCCTCGGGCGACATCAGCGACAGCCCCCAGAGCCCCAGCGGCATCCCGATCAGCACGCCCAGCAGTAGCCGCCCCACTTCACGGGGGGCACCTTCGCGCAGGGCATCAGGGAAGTTTGGCAGGGGGCCGATCAACTCGGCAGCGGTCATGAACAGGATCGCTTCGACCGGAGAGAGCACAGAGGCCGCCGCCGGCATGATAATCATGGCGGAGCCAAATCCCGCAAAGCCGCGGACCAGCCCCGCCACGATCACGGCCAGCGCAAGCCAAGCCACCCCGGGGGTGGCCATGGCCTGCGCCAGCAGGTCAGGCATCAATATTGGCGAATTGTGTGCCCGCGCCCGCGTCGGGCTTGGACCAGTCGCGTTTCACGCCAAGGTACAGCACCACATTCTTGGCCACATAGACCGAGGAATAGGTGCCGACGATCACGCCCCATGTAATCGCAAAGACAAAGGCCCGGATCACATCGCCGCCCAAGATCAGCAGCGCGATCAGCGCCAGCAGCGTGGTGCCCGAGGTCATCAGTGTCCGGCTGAGCGTCTCGTTCACGCTGAGGTTCATCACCTCACGCAGAGGGCGCTTTTTGTATTTGCGCAGGTTCTCCCGCAGCCGGTCAAAGATCACCACCGTATCGTTGATCGAATAGCCAATGATCGTCAGGATCGCGGCCACCACCGGCAGGTCGAAACGGATTTGCAGGATCGAGAACAGGCCGATCGTCAGCACAACGTCATGGAACAGCGCCACCACCGCGCCCACCGAGAACTGCCATTCGAACCGCAACCAGATGTAGATGAGGATCGCCGCCAGCGCCCCGCCCACGGCGAGGAACGCCGTCTGGATCAGCTCGCCCGAGACCTTGGGCCCAACGGATTCCACCGATGTGAACTTGATGTCGGGGGACACGCCTTGCAGCGCGGCCTCGATGGTTTGGATGGTTTCCGTGGTCGCCGCTTCTTGGCCCTCTTGGGCCTGCACGCGGATCATCGCCACATGGCGATCCGCGCCGAAACCGGGGTCAAAGACCTCGGAAATCGTCACGTCGCCCAGTTCCAAGGGGCCGAGGGCATCGCGGTAAGCGCCCACGTCGATGGCCTCAGAGCTTTCGGTTCGCAGCGTGGTGCCGCCGCGGAAGTCGATGCCAAAGTTCAGCCCCATCACACCCCAAGCGATCAGCGACAGGATCATCGCCACCACAGACGCGCCAAAGGTGATCTTGGCATAGCCGAAGAAATCGAAGTTCGTGTTGTCGGGTACCAGCTTCAGTCGCATGTCAAACCTCGATTGTCTTGGGACGGCGGCGTTCAAACCAGATCACCACCAGCAAGCGGGTGACGAAGAAGGCGGTGAAGACCGATGTCATGATGCCCAGTCCCAGCGTTACGGCGAAGCCGCGCACCGGGCCAGAGCCTAGGGCAAAGAGGATGACCGCCACGATGAAGGTCGTGATGTTGGCATCCAGAATGGCGCTGAGTGCGCGCTCATAGCCCAGCGAGATCGCCCGCGCGGCTCCCTTGGCGTTGCGTTGCTCTTCGCGGATACGCTCAAAGATCAGCACGTTGGCATCCACCGCCATGCCGACCGTCAGCACGATCCCGGCAATGCCCGGCAGGGTCAGCGTGGCCCCGATCAGGCTCAGCAGGCCAAAGATCAGCCCGACGTTGATGATCAGCGCAATATTGGCGAAGAACCCGAAGAGCCCATAAGACGCCCACATGAAGAACAGCACAGCGGCAAAGGCCACCATGGTCGCGATCTTGCCCGCGTCGATGCTGTCTTGGCCCAGTTCCGGCCCGATGGTGCGTTCTTCGACAAAGCTCAGCCCCGCAGGCAGGGCCCCGGCGCGCAGCAGCACGGCAAGGTTGGTGCTTTCCTCGACCGAGAAGCGCCCGGTGATGATGCCTGAGCCGCCGGGAATATGGCTTTGGATGGTCGGCGCGCTGATGACTTCATCGTCAAGCACGATGGCAAAAGGCGAGCCGATGTTCTCGGCCGTGTAGTCCCCGAATTTGCGCGCACCGGAGGTGTCAAAGCGGAAGGACACGGCAGGTGCGCCGTTCTGATCAAAGCTTGGCTGCGCGTCGACGAGTTGCTCGCCGGTGACGACGGGGGCGGTTTCGATCGTGTAGAACACGCCCTCTTCATCCGCCGCCGGCAGGATCGCGTTGCCGATGCCGGGGTTGTCGTTTTCATTGGAGCCACGGTTGACCACCGGGTTGAAGGTCAGCTGCGCCGTGGTGCCGATGATCGCCTTCAACTCGGCAGCAGAGCCAATGCCCGGCACCTGAATCAGAATGCGGTCTGCACCCTGACGCTGGATCGTCGGCTCGCGGGTGCCGACTTCGTCGATGCGGCGGCGCACAATTTCGAGGCTCTGCTGCATGGTGCGCTCATCGGTGGCCTGCATTTCGGCCTCCGACAGGGTGATTGTGATGACGCCATCAGCGCCGCTCACGTCGATGTCGCTGCCGCCTGCCCCGGTCACCGTGGTGACGGGACGTGCCAGATCACGGGTGATCTGCAGCGCTTCGGCCATTTTCGACGGATCATTCAGACGGACCCGCAATTCCCCCGCTGGCGCTTCTTCGCGCCGGACCGGGGTCAGGCTGCGCAGGGCATCGCGGACCTCAGGCCATTGGGCTTCCATCCGCGAGGCATAGACATCGGCCAGTTGCACTTCGGCCAGCAGATGCGCGCCGCCGCGCAGATCAAGGCCAAGGTTCACCAACCCCGAGGGCATCCATTCAGGCCAAAGCGCGCGCTGCGCTTCCAGTTCGGGCGTGCTGCCCTGAACTTCGATGGCCGCAACGGCGTCATTGTGCTTTTCAACAGGAGCGTAAAAGGCATTGGGAAGCGCCAGCCAAAGCCCTGCCAAACAGGTCAGGACAATGACAATCCGCTTCCACAGATCAATCTGTAGCATAGTTCCGCCTTTGGGTTGCGGCCTCGGGGTAGGGTTTATTTCGCCGGTTCGGTCTTGGAAACGACGGTCGCGATGGTGGCCTGCACCACGCGAATTTTCACGCCTTCGGCGATTTCCACCTCAAGCTCGCCGTCGTCTTTGACCTTGGAGACCTTGCCGATGATCCCGCCTTGGGTGACGACCTGATCGCCGCGGCGCAGGCCGGCCACCATGGCCTGATGTTCTTTGGCCTTCTTCTGCTGCGGGCGGATGAGCAGAAAATACATGATCGCGAAGATCAGGATCAGCGGCACAAATTGCTGGATGCCTTCCATGGGGGTCGTCCTTTTCGATGGGTATTGGGCCGCAGGATGGGCCCTGAGAATTTGGCCAGAACCTATGCGCGGCGGCAGCGGGGTGCAAGGTGGAAAGCCGCCGCCGCATGGCCGCCTGCGCGGGGCCAATCGCCGCACGGTTGCGGCCCCTACCGCCGCGCAGCACATTGAGGCATAAGGCAGCAAAACCGACTCACCCGATTTTGAGGACAAACCCATGCACGACATCCGCGCCATCCGCGACAATCCCGAGGCTTTTGACGCCGCTCTCGCCCGCCGGGGCGAGGCTGCGATGTCGCAGACGGTGCTGTCGCTCGATGCCGCGCGCCGCGCCAAGATCGCCGCCGCCGAGACCGCCAAGGCCGAGCAGAACAAGGCCAGCAAGGAAGTCGGGGCCGCCAAGGGCCGCGGCGATGAGGCCGAGTTCGAGCGCCTGCGGACGCTGGTCAGCGATAAAAAGGCAGAGGTCGCCGCGATGAACGTCGAGGCGCAGGAGTTGGACGCGAAGCTGACCGATATGCTCGCCCGCATCCCCAACAACCCCGCCGATGATGTGCCCCAAGGCGATGACGAAGGTGACAACGTCGAGGTGAAAAGCTGGGGCGAGAAGCCCAGCTTTGATTTCAAACCGGTCGAGCATTACGAGATTGCAGGCGTCAAACCCGGCATGGATTTCGAGACCGCGGCCAAGACTTCGGGCGCGCGGTTCGTCATGCTGAAAGGTGCCGTGGCGCGGGTGCACCGGGCGCTGGCGCAGTTCATGATCGACACCCATGTGGATGAGAACGGCCTGACAGAGGTGAACTCCCCCGTGCTGGTGCGCGACGAGGCGATGTATGGCACGGATAAGCTGCCCAAATTCGGCGAGGACAGCTATCAAACCACCAATGGCTGGTGGCTGGTCCCGACCTCGGAAGTGCCGCTGACCTATTCGGTGGGCGGCGATACGTTAGAGGAAAGCGCCCTGCCGATCCGGCTGACCGCCCATACCCTCTGCTTCCGCTCCGAGGCCGGGAGTGCTGGCCGAGACACCGCTGGCATGCTGCGCCAACACCAGTTTGAGAAGGTCGAGATGGTCTCGGTCACCCACCCGGATGAAAGCGACGCCGAGCAGCAGCGCATGGTTGGCTGCGCCGAAGGTATCCTTGAAAAACTCGGCGTACCCTACCGCACGGTGATCCTCTGCACCGGGGACATGGGCTTTGGCGCGCGCCGCACCTATGACATCGAGGCTTGGGTGCCGGGGCAGAATTGCTACCGCGAGATTTCCTCGGTCTCGACCACCGGGGATTTTCAGGCGCGGCGCATGAACGCGCGGTTCAAGCCCGAAGGCGGCGGCAAGCCGCAGTTCGTGCATACGCTAAACGGTTCTGGTTTGGCCGTCGGGCGCTGCTTGATCGCCGTGTTGGAGAATGGTCAGCAGGCGGATGGGTCGGTGAAACTGCCGGACGCGCTTGCGCCCTATTTGGGTGGGAAGACGACGCTGTCCGCGGAAGGTGTGCTCGCCTAAGGATGGGGCATCCACTAGGCCCGATCCGCGCCGCATGCGCCGGGCCATCGCCTGCCCGCCCGGACGGGTAGGCGATGGCCCTTGGTTGCCATGGTTCCCGCCCGCTCTAAGATTACCTGTACCGCAACAGCTAATCCCGCGAGGCCCCCGCTTGCCCAAATCCTCCCGCACCCTGATCGCAGCGCTCGCACTGCTGCTCAGCATCTCCTTCGCGATTTCGCCCTTCTTCGTGCCCAGCTTTTCAGGCTTTGACCCAAACCAATTCCCGATCCCGCAAGACAACCCGCCCGCGCAGCCTGCGGGCTATGCGTTTTCCATCTGGGGCGTGATCTATCTTTGGCTGATCATCGGACTGGCCTATGGGCTTTTGCGCGCGCCGCGGGATGGGCAGTGGCACGACATGCGCGTGCCGCTCTGCCTGTCGCTCGCCGTGGGGACAACATGGCTCGCGGTGGCCACCATGAGCCCGATCTGGGCGGCGGTGCTGATCTGGGTCATGCTGATCACCGCCCTGATCGCCCTGTTCCTCGCCCCGGTCGAAGACCCGCTGTGGGCCGCGGCCCCGGTGGGGCTCTACGCGGGCTGGCTCTCTGCCGCATCCTGTGTGTCGCTGGCGCTGCTGGCGGCGGGCTATGGCTATCTGGAAGAGCAGACGGCAGCCGTGGTCTTTGTCGGGCTCGCAGGGGCAATCGGGGCCATCGTGCAAACCGCCCTTGGCCGGACCCCCACCTACGGTATCGCGGTGATCTGGGGGCTGGTGGGCGTGATCGTGACCAATTGGGGCGAAACGCCCTTGGTTGCCTATCTGGCGCTTGGGGGCAGCATCCTTGTGGCGCTGCCCACGCTCAGGGCGTTTCGGCGGGGCTGACCGAGGTCAGTCCCGGCGGCGGCCGTCGGTGTGCTTGCGCAGCTTCGACGGCGCGGCCTTTTTGCGGTTTTTATAGGGGTTGGCATCCGACTGGCCGCGCATCCACAGACGGATCGGCGTGCCGGGCATGTCGAAATCCAACCGCAACCCGTTGACCAGATAGCGCGTGTAGCTGTCCGGCACCTTGTCGGGATGGCTGCACATCACAACGAAGCCCGGCGGACGGGTCTTGGCTTGGGTCATGTAACGCAGCTTGATGCGCTTGCCCTGCGGCGCGGGGGGCGGATGCGCCTCCATCATGCCCGAGAGCCAGCGGTTAAGCTGTGCGGTGGTGATCCGGCGGTTCCAGACCTCATAGGCGCGCATGATCGCGGCCTGAAGACGGTCAAGCCCCCTGCCCGTTTTGGCCGAAACAGTGATCAGCGGCGCGCCACGCAACTGCGGCAAGAGCCTCTCAAAGCTTTCCTTGAGATCGCGCAGCTTTTCCTGACGGTTCTCTTCGATGTCCCATTTGTTCACGGCCACAACGACCGCGCGGCCCTCACGTTCGGCCAGATCGGCGATGCGCAGGTCTTGCTGCTCAAACGGGATTTCGGCGTCGAGCAGGACGACAACGACCTCGGCAAATTTCACCGCGCGCAGACCATCGCTGACACTGAGCTTTTCAAGCTTCTCCTGTACCTTGGCCTTTTTGCGCATCCCGGCGGTGTCGAAAATCCGCATTGGCACCGGATCACCATCCGGCCCGGCCCATTCGGCCATGAGAGAGATCGCATCGCGGGTGATCCCCGCCTCCGGCCCGGTGAGCAAGCGGTCCTCGCCCAAAATCTGGTTAATCAACGTCGACTTGCCCGCATTGGGGCGGCCCACCACAGCAACCTGCAAAGGCTTGGCGCGCGTGGGCATCGGCACGGATTCGGCTTCGAGATCGGCGTCATCCTCAGGCAGGTCCACATCCGTCTCGGGCGCGTCCTGCGTGGCGCGGTCCTCATATTCATCGGCCAGCGGCATCAGCACGGAGTAAAGATCGGTCAGACCTTCGCCATGTTCGGCGGACATGCGAATGGGCTCGCCCAGACCCAGCGAATAGGCCTCGATCATGCCAGCATCGGCGGCTTTGCCCTCGGCCTTGTTACCGGCGAGAATCACATGGGCGGATTTTTTGCGCAGGATCTCGGCAAAGACCATATCCGACGGGGTCACGCCGACACGGGCGTCGATCATGAACAGACAGATATCGGCCATATCCACGGCACGCTCGGTCAGGCGGCGCATCCGGCCTTGGAGGCTGTCGTCGGTGACCTCTTCCAGACCGGCCGTGTCGATCACGGTAAAGCGCAGGTCGGCCAGTTTGGCCGCCCCTTCGCGCAGATCGCGGGTCACGCCGGGCTGGTCGTCGACCAGCGCAAGGCGTTTGCCGACAAGGCGGTTGAACAGCGTGGATTTCCCGACATTGGGACGGCCCACGATGGCAAGGGTAAAGGACATAATTCAGGCTCCGGGCCCCGGTTGGGCCAGTTCAGACACGCGCCTTAGCCTATTTGCGGCCTAACGGAAAGCGTGCAATTGCCCCTTGGTGGAGACGACATAAAGCGTGCCGCCTGCCACGACGGGGGCAGTGGTCGCCCCGCCGGGGATTTGGGTGGTGCCCGTCAGCCCGCCGCCCACGGGGTCAAAGCTGCGCAGCACCCCGTCGTTGGACGCCACGATCACGCGGCCTCCGGCGATGATCGGGCCGTAATGCGCCACGACTTCGGATTGCCTTCTGGGCCGGTCCTTGACGAAATTCGGCAGCGGCGTGCCCCAGATGCGGCGGCCCGTGCTGGCGTCGAGCCGCACAAGTTCATTGAGGTCGGTGACCGCGAAAACAGAATCGCCCGCAGGCCAGACCGGGCCGATCGCCCCGTCACGGGCGACCCATTTACGGTCCCCGCTGTTAACGTCGAGCGCGGCCAGACGGCCCGAATGGTTGCCCACATAGACAGTCCCGCCCGAGACCACGGGCGCGCTTGTCACGTCGCCAACAAAGCTCAGCGCGCGGCCCTGACGTTTGCCCAGAACAGAGGTCGCCCACCGCTCAAGCCCGCCTTGACGGAACAGCCCCTGCACCTCACCCGAGCCGAAGGCGAAGATCGCAAGATCATTGGTGACGGCGGGCGCCGGTGCGCCCAACACATTGCTGAGGCTGGTGACAGCACCGGTCTGCCACTGGATGCGGCCTGTGGTTTTGTCGAGCGCGAAGCCGGTATCGTCACCCGCCGTGAGATAGACCAGATCGCCCGAGACGGTCGGCGTGCCGGAGCCCGTGGCGTCGAGGTCTTGCGTCCAACGCACTCCGCCTGTCGTCACGTCGAGCGCGGCCAGAACACCAAAGCCCACAGAGACGTAAAGCGTTTCGCCGTCCACGGCGAGCCCGCCACCGGTGGCTTGGCCTTCGCGGTCGGATGCGGGGGTGAGATCACGGGTCCAGAGCGTTTGGCCTGAGGTTGAGGTCGCAGTGACCTGCGCGCCTGCATCGAGCGTAAAGACGCGCCCGCCCGCGACCACCGGATCGGCAGTGATGCGCTGTTTGCGGCTGTCGCCCGCGCCGATCTTGGCGCTCCAGACCGGCTGCAATGTGCTGCGCAACGCGGGGTGGCCCACGCGGGTCGAGGGGGTGCCGACACTGTGGGTCCAGTTGGCGTTGTTTACCGCGCCGCCCAAAGCGATGGCGCGGCTGGTGTTTTCTGGCACCGGGCCGTCGATGGCGTCAAAGGCCGGGTCTTGCACACCGGGGTTTTGCAGCACCGCGCGCACGTCTTCGCGTTTGCCCGGCAGATAGGTCTGCTCATCCGCGCAGGCCGTCAGCAACAGCGCGGCACCGATGGCCCCCGCCACGCCCAGCCCCCGCAGACCCGCATGGCCGGGTTCGGATTCGCGATGCTTCGTCATGGACCTGCTCACTTTCTGTCTTTCCTCAACCTTCACGCCCCCGCCGTTTTCGGCGGGTGGATATGTGTCAGTCACCCGTTGCTTCGGGGATCTCCAACTCAGCCGCTGCAGCAGCGTCTTCGACCCCCGGTTCTTCACCCAAGGCCACAATCACCTGAAGGGCGCGTTGTTGCAAGTCCGGGGTGGTTTCCGCATCGGAGAGAATGGATTGGTAGCGCGCCACGGCCTTGTCGGTCTCACCCTCTTGGATGTCGATCAGGGCCAGTTGCTCTTCGGCCAAAAGGCGCAGCGGGGCACCGGGCTGGGCCAGCGCTTCGAGCGCCTGACGCCGCTCTGCCACGGGCACCGATTGGCCCTGAAGGGTCACGGCTTTGAACTGCGCCAGTTGGCGGTAAATCGGCGCAAGATCGCCATCGAGCGCCACGGCGTCGAGCTGTTCAACGGCGGCGTCAATCTCACCGGCCTCGGCCAAGGCATCGGCGCGCATGAAATTCAACACGGCGCGGGCACCGGGGCCTTCGGCCTCAATCGGGGCAAGCGCTTCGGCGCGGGCATTGCTGGCATCCGCTTCAAGCGCTTCGAGCATGGCATCGCCCAAGGCTTCGGCCTGCGCGCGTTCTTGCGCTTTGCTATATTCGTTCCACGCGGCACCGCCGACGATGGCAACCACAGCGACCACAGCGATCCAACCATAGCGGCGCAGCAGGCCATAAAACCGGTCGCGGCGGACCTCTTCGTTCACTTCGTCAATAAAACTGTCGGTATCGCTCATCGCGCCCTGCCCCCGGCCTGATTTTGCCCCTCTTACCGCGCGTGAGCAGCCAAGCCAAGACCCAGCGAACCGCAGCACGGTGTTGAGCGCTTGGCGCGGGCCGAGGTCACGCTAAGTCAGAGGCAGGATGCAGCGAAAGGAGACGATGATGAGAGCGATTGCAATGGCGGCAGGTCTGGTGATGGCGGCGGTGCCCGCCTTGGCCCAAGATTTGGTGGCCAAAGTCTCACCCCATGACGTGGTGACGACGATGGACCGGCTGGAAAGCGCCGTCGAAGAGGCCGGGGCCGAGGTTTTCGCCCGCGTCGATCACGCCGCAGGGGCCGAGAAGGCTGAGATGGAGTTGCGCCCAACGGAGCTTTTGATCTTTGGCAACCCCAAGCTTGGCACGCCCGCGATGCAGGACGCCCAGACCGCCGGGCTAGACTTGCCGATGCGGGTGCTGGTCTATGCCGATGGCGAAGGGGCCGTGCATGTGACCTATGCCGACCCTGAAACACTGGTTACGGCCCATGGCCTGCCCGAAGACGCGGAATATATCACTAAGATGACCGAGGCACTGGATAACCTGACCGCCAAGGCGATTGGCGAAGAGTAACGCTTCTCCCCGCCCGGCTTTTTAGGGTTTGGGCGGGGTGTTCTGCGCTTTGATCAGGTTTTCAAGATCGGTCAGCCGCGACATGACCTCATCGCGGTAGGTATTGGTCTGCTCGTTGCTTTCCTCATGATGCGCGTCTTGCATCGAGTTCACAATCAGACCGACCAGCAGGTTCACCACCGCGAAGGTCGTGACCATGATGAAGGGCACAAAGAACATCCACGCATAGGGATAGACCTCCATCACCGGGCGCACGATGCCCATCGACCACGACTCGAGCGTCATGATCTGAAACAGCGAATAGCCCGAGCGCCCCAGCGTGCCGAACCACTGCGGGAAATCCGCGCCAAAGAGTTTGGTGGCCATGACGGAGGCGATGTAAAAGATCACCCCCATCAGCAGGAAAACCGACCCCATACCGGGCAGCGCGTTCACCAACCCCTCAACCACACGGCGCAACGAGGGGGCGACGGAGACCACGCGCAGCAGGCGCAGGATACGCAGGGCACGCAACACGCTGAGCCCTTGGGTCGCCGGGATCAGCGAAATGGCAACGATCACGAAGTCGAAGATGCTCCAGCCGCGTTTGAAGAAATCCATCCCCCGACCGTAGAGTTTTATCGCGATCTCAATGACAAAGATGCCAAGGCAGACCTTGTCGAGCAGCAGGATCAGCGACCCCACCTCCGCCATCACCTCATCCGAGGTTTCCAGCCCCAAGATCACGGCGTTGAACAGAATCACGCCCAGAATGAAGTTCTGAAACGATGCGCGGTCAGCCAGTCGCGCCGCGCGGGCGCGCAGCGATTGTGGCGAGGGAGGGGAGAGATCGGTCATGGCGGTAGATATCGTGTGCCGCTTGACACAACGCAAGAGCAGATCAGCAAGGTTTGCACCATCGGCGGCAATGCCCCGCCCGTCTGCCGAAACAGAAGGCGGGGCCTGCGCGGCGTTTACTCTTCTTCCGCCTGCTGGCGCTGCCATAGCTGGGCATAACGCCCGCCTTGGGCCAAGAGCACCTCGTGGCTGCCCTGCTCGATGATCTCGCCCTTCTCCAGCACGACGATGCGATCCGCCTCTGCGATGGTCGACAGGCGGTGGGCGATGGTCAGCACCGTGCGCCCCTGCCCGGCCCGGCGCAGCGCGTCTTGAATCTCATGCTCCGTCTCACTGTCAAGCGCGCTTGTCGCCTCGTCCAGCAGCAGGATGGGCGGGTCTTTCAGCAACGTCCGGGCGATGCCCACGCGCTGTTTCTCGCCGCCCGAGAGTTTCAGCCCCCGCTCGCCCACCGTGGTCTTATACCCCTGCGGCAGCGCCATGATGAAATCGTGGATCTGTGCAGCGCGGGCGGCGGCTTCGACCTCTTCCTGCGTCGAACCATCGCGTCCGTAGGCGATGTTATAGCCGATGGTGTCGTTGAACAGCACCGTATCCTGCGGCACCACGCCGATGGCCATATGCAGCGAATGCTGGGTCACATCGCGCACGTCTTGCCCGTCGATTTTCAGCGCGCCTCCGGCGACATCGTAGAACCGGAACAACAGCCGCCCGATGGTGGATTTGCCCGAGCCCGTCGAGCCGACGATCGCCACCGTCTCTCCCGGTCGCGCCTCAAGCGAGATGCCTTTGAGGATTTCACGGTCGGTGTCATAGGCAAAGCGCACATTCTCCAGCGTCACATGGCCGCCCGTCACCTTGAGGTCCGGCGCATTCGGCTTGTCGTCAATCTCTGCCGGTTGTTCGAGCAGGCCGAACATCTGGCCCATATCCACCAGCGCCTGACGGATTTCGCGGTAAACGGTGCCAAGGAAGTTCAGCGGCACGGTCAATTGGATCATGTAGGAGTTCACCATGACGAAGTCACCGACGCTGAGTTCGCCACTTTGCACGCCCATCGCCGCCATGACCATGACGCCCACAAGCCCCGCGGTGATGATCAGCGCTTGACCAAAGTTCAGGAAAGCGAGCGAATAGTTCGTCTTGATTGCCGCGTTTTCATAATCCGCCATTGCCAAGTCATAACGCGCGGCCTCACGGCCCTCGGCGCCGAAGTATTTCACCGTCTCATAGTTCAGCAGGCTGTCGATCGCACGTTGGTTGGCCTCGGTGTCGCTGTCGTTCATCTGCCGCCGCAGACGCACGCGCCATTCGGTCACGGCAAAGGTAAACCAGACGTAGACCGCGATGGTCACGGTCACGACCGCCAGATACCAAATGTCGAACAAAACGGCGAGGATCACGCCGACGAGGATCAGCTCAAGGATCAGCGGCCCGATGGAGAACAGCAAAAAGCGCAGCAGAAAATCGACGCCTTTGACACCGCGCTCAATGATCCGGCTCAGCCCGCCGGTCTTGCGGGTGATGTGATAGCGCATCGAGAGTTTGTGGATGTGCTGAAAGGTCTCAAGCGCCAACATCCGCAGGGCGCGCTGCCCAACACGGGCAAAGACCGCATCGCGCACCTGTTGAAAGCCCACGCCCATCAGCCGCGCCATGCCGTAGGCCACGGTCAGGCCAATCGCCCCAAGCGCCAGCATCGGCGCGCCCTCGCCCGCCAGCGCATCCACCGCGTCGCGGTAAAAGAACGGCGTGGCGACGATGATCAGCTTCGACACCAACAGCGCCAGCATCGCCAGAACCACCCGGCGCTTTACCCAAGGCATATCCTTGGGCCAGAGGTAGGGTGCCACTTTGCGCAGCACCAAAAAGCCCGACTGCCGCTCGGCGGCGTCGATCATCTCGGCCTCTGTGGGGATGCGGTCAGGCTTGGGGGTTTTGCGGTCGCGCTGACGCGCGGCGGGCGTTTGGTCTGTATCGGCTGGCATGGGAATTCCTGAAGTGATTACAGGCTACATAGGCCCCAAAGCCAAGGGTTGCCAGTGTGAGGCGGCGCACAGCCGGTCTGCGCGCTGCGAATGCCGCCCCGGTTTGGGCCCCTGAGGTCGGGCGTCGGATCACTCCGATGCGGGTTCTTCGGGCAAATCGAAAACCTGTCCGGGGTAGATCAGATCGGGGTCGCGGATGTTGCCGCTATTGGCCTCGAACACCTTCACGTAAAGCAACGGATCACCGTAGCGTTCGCGTGAGATCGCCCAGAGCGTGTCGCCTTTCTGGACCGTCACAGCGCTCAGCGGGCCGCTCAGCCCTTCGGTGGCGGCGGCCAGCACCTCGGGGGATTCGCGCTTGAACGGAGTCTCCACCCGGCTGGTCACGTCGCCCGCGCGGGAAAGCTCATCCACGCGCAGGGTATAGACGCCCTCATCGACGTTCGGCAGATCGCCCCGCCAGCGGCCCTCCTGATCGACCGGCAGGCTGATCACCGCGTTGTTGTTGAGATAGACGCGCACTTCGCTGGTGTCCGGCTGCGCACGGCCTGCAAGCTGCACGTCCCCCTGATCGGAATAGCCGATAGTGTCGAGCGCTACATTGGTCATGACTTGCGGTGGCGCGGTGTCGAGCCGCTCCACCCCCTCGGCCGTGGATTTCAGCACCGGGGCTGGCGCAGATGGCTGAGCCGGGGCGGCGGTGGTGTCGGTTTCTTTCGTGGGCGTCGGGTTTGTGGTCTCAGGGCTGGGCGCGTCGCGTTCCGCGAGGCTGGGGGCATCGGTTGTGGGATTTGGCGTCGTGGCCCCCTGCGCAGGGGATGCGGTATCATCGGCAGCGCCAGTGGCGGGATCCGCCGTTCCCGTCTCCGCCAGCGGCGTGGCTTGGGCTAGGGCGTCGGAGGTCGCCTGTTGCCCTTGGTCAGGCGCAGTATTGTCGCCCGCGCCGGTGCCCGTTCCGGCCAACCCCGCGCCAGTGCCCGTTCCGGCCAACCCCGCGCCAGTGCCCGTTCCGGCCAACGGAGTCGCTTGAGAGGGCGCGGTGCCGGTGGCAAGGTCTTCCCCCGCCTCGGTGGCTTGGTCCTGCTCCGGTGCGGAGCCCGCTCCCTCCGCGGTGCCGGTTTCGGAAAGCGGTGTGGCCTGAGTGGGGTCAGAGACGGTGGCAGTCTCTCCTTCGCCCGCGGCAGCCTCTTGCTCTGGGGCGGCGTTCACGCCCTCCGCCGTGCCAGTTCCGGAAAGCGGTGTGGCTTGGGTGGGGTCGGATATGTTGGCAATCGCTCCTTCACCCGCGGCAGCCTCTTGCTCTGGGGCGGAGTTCGCGCCCTCCGCGGTGCCGGTTCCGGAAAGCGGTTTGGCCTGAGTGGGGTCGGATACGTTTGCAATCTCTCCTTCGCCTGCGGCAGGCTCTTGCTCTGATGCGCTGCCCCCGGGCCTGTCGGTTTCCGTAGGCTCGGATTGGCCTCCGCCCTCAATGGTCTCTTGCTCCGCTGTGGCCGTCTCGCTTGCAGCGGCGGGCGCTGGCGAACCGTCGTCAGATGATGGCTGGCTTTCGGCAGCCTCCTCAGCCTCGGCGGTCGCAGTCCCGGCGAGCGGGGTCGCCTGTGCCGGAGCGGTCGCGGCGGGCTCGATTGCGGCCTCGTCCCGCTCTTCGGCAGGAGCATCGGTCGAAGCCGTCTGATCCGCAGGCGTCTCTCGCGTCATCTCCGCCTCGGCAAGCGAGGTCACGTCAGAGGCTTCAGACTCAACCTGCGCGTCGCCCGGCGATGCGGGGTCAGGCTCGGCACCCTCGTCTGCTGCCGCCTCGCCACCGGGGTCCGCGCCCTCCTCCGCAATCCCAAGCGGGCTTTGCTCGAGCGTGGTGTCCGCCTCTGCCATCTGCAGAGGCGCTGCGTTCGGCGTGAGGATGATTTCTTCTTCCGAGGCGAGCTTGGTCTCACCGTCCTGCCCCAAAAGCGTCAGCACATGGCCCTTGCCGTCGGGGGGGATCATCGCGAGGGTCGCGAACTTTCCGGACCCATCGGCGGTGGCGGTGGCGATCTCCTTGCCGTCTTTCAACACTGCCACGCTGCTGCCGGGGGCCGCGCGGCCTGCGATCACGGTCATCCCATCGCTTTCGCGGCGCACTTCGTCAAAGGCTGGGGCCTGCGGCTCTGGCGCTTGCGGCTCTGTCGCTTGCTGTGTGACCGTGGGCTCCGTCGCTGCCGCGTCTTCGGGGCCCACGGAAACGCCCTGCACGGCATTTGGCACAAGCGTGGCGTTCTCTGGGGTGGCATCGCGTTCGGGGAGTACGGCCACCGTGGTTTGCCCTGCCTCCTCCGGCCCGCTGCGCTTGCTGCCGATCCACGCGCCAAGCGCCAGCACCGCCGCCGCAAAGGCGCCCGCCGCCATCGCCCCCATGCCGCCAAACCGGCCAAATCCCTTGAACATCTTCTACTTCCCCTGTGGTTGAGCCTTTTTAGCAAGCAGGCTAACAGGGGTCAAAAGCGCAGACGATCCGCGCCGAATTTTCCTAATCATCAGGACGCTTTACCATGCAACATTCTGTCTGTGTCTATTGCGGCTCCCGCCCCGGCGATGACGATGCCTTCACCCAAGACGCCGAAACGCTGGGCCGTGGTCTGGCCGAAGCCGGGCTGCGGCTGGTCTATGGCGCGGGGGATGTCGGCCTGATGGGCAGCGTCGCCCGTGCCGCCCAAGCGGCTGGCGGAGACACCTTTGGCGTGATCCCCGCGCATCTTGTTGCATGGGAAGTCGGCAAGACCGATCTGACCCGCTACATCGTAACCGAGACGATGCATGAGCGCAAAAAAGTGATGTTCATGAACTGTGATGCCGTAGCCGTTTTGCCCGGTGGCGCGGGATCGCTGGATGAGCTTTTCGAGGTGCTGACATGGCGCCAGTTGGGCCTACATGAAAAACCGATTTTCCTTGTGAACACAAATGGATACTGGGATCCCTTCATGTCACTTATGAACCATGTCGTGACCCATGGTTTTGCCGATGCGACCCTGTTGGATTACGTTACCGTCGTCACCGATGCCGATGCTGCCCTCACCGCCTTGCGCCGCGCTTTGTCCTGACGGAACGTGCTGACCGAGTAGAGCGCCAAGGCGCACCAAATCAGCACGAAGGCTTGGACATGCCAGCCGGTGAACGGCTCTTGGAACAGGACCACGGCGCAGAAAAACTGCAAGGTCGGGTTGATATAGCTTAGCAATCCGGCCGTCGCCATCGACAGCCGCCGCGCGGCGTAGCTGAACAGGATCAGCGGTGTCGCCGTGATCGGACCGGCAAGCATCAAGAGCGCCGTATCGCGGACTGAGCCACCAAAAGCCCCGGCCCCATTGTCACCCGTTTGCCACAGCACGAGCACCGCGAGGGGCGACAAAAGCAGCACCTCCGCCGTGACGGAGACCACCGGCCCCACCGCCAACCGCTTTTTCGCCAACCCATAAAGCCCGAAGGAGGCCGCCAGCGCCAGGGCGAGCCAGGGCGCGGTGCCCAGCCCATAGGTGAGAAATGAGACGGCCACGGTGACCAAACCGACCGAGAAGAGCTGCACAGGGCTCAGCCGCTCGCCAAAGACCAGCCGCCCCAGCAGGACGGAGACCAGCGGGAAGATGTAGTAGCCCAAAGCGGCCTCGGTCGCCTGCCCGCTCTGCACCGCTGAGATGAAAAGATACCAGTTCGTCGCGATCACCAGCGCCGCGAAGGCGAGCAGACCAAAGGCCCGCGGCCCCGCCATCGCGTCGAATACCGCCCGCAGACGCCGCTGTACCGTCAAGACGATGATGAAAAACACCAGCGACCATAGGGTACGATGCGCGAGCACCTCGGCGGCGGGCACATGCGACAACAATTTATAGAAGATCGACGACAGCCCCCAGATGCAGCAGGCCGCGATCATGGCGGCGAAACCCTTGGTGGTGTCGGTCATTGGAAATCCTTGGCGCGGTAGACTGCTTCCTTGTGAAGGCAATCAATTCCCGCGCCAAGGGAAAAGTCAGGCCTGGGCCAGTTCCCCGGCCACGATCTTTTCGATCTCATCAATGGGGTGGTTGGTCAGGGTCTTGGGGATTTCGCCCACGACCTTGTTCCGCACCTCTTTGTGAAGATCATCGCGCAGATCACCCAACACGGCGGGTGGCGCCACCAGAACGATCCGCTCGAAACGTCCCTTGTGGGCAAGCTTGTAAAGAATGTCCGCCAAGTCTTTGGCAAAGCGCTCTTTTTCCAGCTCGTGCCAATCGGTATCGTCAAAGGCAGAGCGGTGCCCGCTGGGCCCGTCGCTCATACGTCCGGGGCGGTTGGCGGCTTGTTCCCGCGTCGGGGGATTTTCCTGCTCTTCCTTGCGCACGACCTGAAGATAAGGGTCTTCGCCATCCGTGTGGTTTTGCAGGAAAAGGGCTTTTTCGCCGTCCGCGATCAGCACCCATGTATCTTGGCTGAGTTTGGTCATGAAGGCTCTCCGTGGTTGCGTTTGTCTTCGCCGGTGACACGGGTCACGCCGTCTTCGCCCTTCTCGGCGCGGCGCATGGCATCTTGGGTGCCCACGTCCTTTTGCAAGTCACCCCCGGCGCGGCCACCTTGGTCTGGCGTCTCAGTCTCGGAGAGGAATTTTTCCGTTTCCTTGGTACCGTCGTTGGATCGTTTCCGCTCGGCCATGTTGTCCTCCTTTTTTGACGTGAAGTCTCAGGGGAAAAACATCCGCGAAGGGGCTTGGGTTCCAACGAAAAAACCCCGCAGCAGGCTGCGGGGTTCTGTCTGTCACTCGGGGCCGACCCGAGGGCCGGACGGTCACGTCACAGACGCGAGGCGACGTTGTCCCAGTTCACCAGATTGTCGAGGAAGTTCGAAAGGTAGTCGGGGCGCGCGTTGCGGAAGTCGATGTAGTAGGAGTGTTCCCACACGTCGCAGCCCAGCAGTGCCGTTTGGTCAAAGCAGATCGGGTTCACGCCGTTCTCGGTCTTGGTGACCTTCAGGCTGCCGTCTTTATCCTTAACCAGCCACGCCCAGCCCGAGCCGAACTGGCCCGCGCCTGCGGCTTTGAACTCATCCTTAAACTTGTCGACGGAACCAAAGCTCTCGGTGATCGCTTTTTCCAGCTCGCCGGGAAGCTTGTTGTCTTCGGGGCTCATCATTTCCCAGAACTGGTTGTGGTTCCACAGCTGGCTGATGTTGTTGAAAATGCCGGACTGCGCCACGGCGTTCGGGTCATAGGTGCCCTTGATGATCTCTTCGAGGGTCTTGCCCTCCCACTCGGTGCCTTCGATCGCCTTGTTGCCGTTGGTCACATAGGCGTTGTGGTGCTTGTCGTGGTGGTATTCCAGCGTTTCCTTGGACATGCCTTTGGATGCAAGCGCGTCGTGGGCATAGGGGAGATCGGGAAGTTCAAAAGCCATTTCTGGGCCTCCTCATTTGGGAATTTCGCTGCGGCCACTTGATGGGGATCAAGCGCCAACGTCAAGGTCAACGTCTGCAAATCACATCCGTTCCAAGCGAAATAGTCAGTTTTTCTCCCGACTTATACCGTTTGGAAATGGCCCACCTCGCTGCCGGGCTGGGCCGCGACACTGAGCAGGTCGAACATATACTGGGCAACCGACCGAAAGCAGATCACCTCAAAGGCACCGTCTTCGCGCAGCCAAAAGGCCGCTGGCACCTGCCCCATGCGGGTGCGGCGGAACATGCCGGAGGTGAACTGACCGGGGGCGAGGTCAACCGGCGCCAGCTTGGCCAGCACCTCGCGCGCATGGGGGCCTTCGACGCGGAATACCGCCCGCGCGCCAGAGACATCCACCGCTGTGGTATGGGTATCCTCAAAGGCCGCATGCAGCCGGGCCAGCACCTCTGGCACCTGCGTATGCGGACATAAAAGCAGCAGTTCGTCGGGCGACATCCAAGCCACACCGGCTGCGCCTTCGAACTGGCACTGCCCGTGCTCCGGGCGGTCAACGCCGGTGAGTTTTTTGGTCACCTTGCGGACATAGGGGGCATCCAGATCGCCGCGAATGGTGATCATACCCAAGGGCGCGACTTCGGAAATCGTAGCGATACCAGCGTCATAGCGGGCGTTCTTCAACGCGGTCACGGGTTCAGACATTCTGTTTCTCCCCTTTGGGATCATAAAACACCGGGTCGACGATCATCGCCTCATAGGTTTTGCCATCGGTGCCGGGGAAGGTCAGCACTTCGCCCATCCGGTCCGGCCCGTTCAGCACCAGCCCCATGGCAATGCCGCGCTCGAGCGTCGGCGAATGATAGGTCGAGGTCACACGCCCCTGCATCACCTTTTGCCCGTTCTCATTCTCTCCTTCGCCAAGCGCATATGCGCCATCCGGCAGGGTGCTGCCATCCGTGGTCTCCAGCCCCACCAACTTCCAGCGTGTCGGGTCCTGCATATGGCTGCGCTGCTGGGCGCGTTTGCCAAGGTAGTCGTCTTTCTTTTTCGAGATCGCCCAGTTGAGGCCAAGGTCTTGGGGGATCACCGTGCCGTCGGTCTCATCCCCGATCATGATAAAACCCTTCTCGGCGCGCAGGATGTGCAGACATTCCGTGCCATAGGGCATAACGCCCAAGTCATGCCCGGCGATCAGCAGCGCGTCCCAAAAGGCCTGCCCCTGCCCGGCCTCCACCGCGATCTCATAGCTCAGCTCGCCCGAGAAAGAGATGCGGAAGACGCGCACCTTGAAACCGCCAAGCTCACCGTCGGTCCATTCCATGAAGCCAAGCGCCTCGCGGCTGAGGTCCATGCCGCCGAGTTTCTCCAGACATTTGCGCGCATTTGGGCCGACCACGGCCACCTGCGCGTAATTTTCGGTGGCGTTGACCACATGCACTTTCCAATCCCACCACTCGGTCTGGAGCCACTCCTCCATATGCGCGTGGATGCTGTCGGCGCCGCCGGTGGTCGTGTGACAAAGGAAGGTCTGCTCATCCAGCCGCGCGACCACGCCGTCGTCGATCAGGAAACCGTTTTCATTGCACATCAACCCATAGCGGCATTTGCCGGGCTTCAGCGTCGACATCATATTGGTGTACATCATGTCGAGGAACCGCGCCGCATCCGGGCCGCGCACGATCAGCTTGCCCAGTGTCGAGGCATCCAGCAGGCCGAGGTTTTGCCGCGTATTCGACACCTCGCGCATCACCGCGTCATGGGTGCTTTCGCCGCTTTGCACATAGGCATAGGGCCGCCGCCATTGGCCGACCGGCTCCCACACCGCGCCATTGGCCGCGTGCCAATCATGCAGCGGAGTGCGGCGGATCGGTTGGAAGGTATCGCCCCGCGCCGCCCCCGCAATCGCCCCCATCGAGATCGGGTGATAAGGCGGGCGGAAGGTGGTGGTGCCAACGCTGGGGATCTCGGCGTCCAGCGCGCCTGCTAGCGCGGCCAGCCCGTTGATATTGCTGAGCTTCCCCTGATCCGTGGCCATGCCGAGCGTAGTATAGCGTTTGGCATGTTCAACCGAGACGAAGCCCTCTTGCGCGGCCAGACGCACATCTGAGACTTTCACGTCGTTCTGGTAATCGAGAAAGGTCTTCTCGCGCAGTTTGACGCTGGCGCCCTGCGGCATTTGCCAGACCGGCATCATCGGCGCTTCCTCGCGACGCACGGCCTCGGGCGAGGTGAAATCGCGCGGCATCTTGAACCCGAGCGAGGTGGCCACCCCATCGGCGGCGGCATGGGCGTCGTGCAACACGTCGTCGAGCGCGAAGACCCCCGCCGCAGCCCCCGCGGGCGTGACGAAACCGTGGCCATCCGCCCCGGTGGGCGGATGATCCTGATCGGGGCGGAAACAGGCATGCGTCTTGTCCCATGTCAGCTTGCCGCCGCAATGGGACCACAGGTGCACCACGGGCGACCAGCCGCCCGACATGGCGACGGCGTCGCAGGCGATCTCTTCCAGCACCGCGCCTTCGCCCGCCTGCGAACAGACCGCCACGCCGGTCACGCGCTTGCCCCCCTGAACCGAGGAAACCGCATGGCCCATGACCACCCGAATGCCGAGCGCTTTGGCCTTTGCGACCAATTCGCTATCTTGTGGCAATACCCGGGCATCTAGCACGGCAGGCACATCCAGCCCCGCCTGTTTCAGCGCAATGGCGGTAAGATAGGCGTTGTCGTTATTGGTGACCAGAACAGTGCGGTCCCCCGGCGAGACCCCGTAATTCGCCACATAGTCGCGCATGGCCGAGGCCAGCATAACGCCGGGCACGTCATTGCCCGCAAAGCTCAAAGGCCGCTCAATCGCGCCTGTCGCGGTGATCACATGCCCGGCCCGAACGCGCCACAGCCGGTGGCGTGGTCCGGCATCCTCCGGCACATGATCGCGTATCCGCTCATAGCCCAGCACATAGCCGTGATCGTAGACACCCGCGCCCATGGTCCGGTCGCGCAGGTCGACATTCTCCATGCCGCGCAGACGGTCGAGCGTTTGGGCAATCCAATCCTCAACCAGTGCGCCGTCCACTGTGCCGCCGTCGACCGGCGCACGCCCGCCCCAATGGGCGGATTGCTCCATCACGATGACCCGCGCGCCGCTCAGCCCCGCCGCCAGCGCCGCTTGCAGCCCCGCGACCCCGCCGCCGATGACCAGCACGTCGCAGAAGGCGTGGAAGTGTTCATAGGTATCCGCATCCGCCGCCTTTGGCGCTTTGCCCAGGCCTGCGGAATGGCGGATGATCGGCTCGTAGAGATGCTTCCACAGTGGGCGCGGATGCATGAACATCTTGTAGTAGAACCCCGCGGGCAGAAAGCGGCTGAGGTGTTTGTTAAGGGCGCCGACATCGAACTCAAGGCTCGGCCAATGGTTCTGGCTCGCCGCTTCCAACCCTTCATGCAGTTCGGTCGTCGTAACACGGGCATTGGGCTCGAACTGCCCCTCTTGGCCCAGCCCCACCAAACCGTTGGGTTCTTCGGGGCCGGAGGTCACGATGCCGCGCGGGCGGTGGTACTTGAACGAGCGCCCGACCAACACCTGATCGTTGGCCAGCAGAGCCGAGGCCAGTGTGTCGCCCTCATAGCCGCGCATTTGCTTGCCGTTGAAGGTGAAACTCAGCGGTTTGCTTTTGTTCAGCAGGCGGCCGCCTGTGGCCAGTCTTGTGCTCATCTTGGAAAACCTTGCGGGCTGAAGAAAGAGGGATGCCGATGTGGGGATCGGAACCGAACGGGGCTAGTTGGCGCTGCGCCACTGCCAGTCGGGATGGCGTTTGCGGATCGCATCACGGATGTGATCGGGCGGGGCGAGGGTCTGGGCCGCATAGCTGCCAAAGACCTCAAGCGTAGCGGTATCACGGGCCATGTGAAACCACTTGCCACAGCCATAGACATGGCGCCACCGCTCCAGATGCACTCCCTTCGGGTTCTCGCGCATGAACAGATAGCTCTCGAAATCGTCGTCCGCGCCGCCGGGGCCGACACGTTTCAGATGCGCTTCACCGCCGCCGTGAAACTCTGTCTCCTCGGCGGTGACATGACAGCAAGGACAGGTGAGGATCAGCATGGGCAGGCTCCTTGTCGTATGGAGAACGGCAAAACGCCGCCCCGGCGCAAAAGCGCGGAACGGCGTTGGTCATGAAAGGGCAGCGCCACGCGGGACGCTGCCAAAGTCGGTTTATTCAGTCGGTGTGGCTGTCTCTTCGACGGCGTCCGCTGTGCTTTCGGCTGCGCCTTCGATGGCTTCGCCTGTGCTTTCGGTTGCGCCTTCGACGTTGATGTTAACGTCATTCGCACCGTCGATGTCGCCACCTGCAAAGAGGAAGTAGGCCAGCAGAGCCACGACAACGACAACCGCGCCAACGATAAAGGCAAGGCCGCTGCTGCCACCACGGTCCGTCGTTGTTGTGGTCGTGGTGGTGTTTGTGTGGTCGGTATGATCGGTACGGTTGTTTTCCGGGGTTGCCATTGTTCAGCTCCGTTATATTCAATGTCTGAACAGGCAACTCCAGCGCGGGCGAAATCGTTCCGCGCAATACAACGCTTCAGCGACTTGTGGCCGATCCGCAACATCAATGCGCCACCCCGGCGGCCACGGATTCGTCGATAAAGCGGCCTTCGGCGAACCGCTCTAGCCCAAAGGCGTCGGTCAGCGGCGAATGCCCCTTGGCCATCAACTCGGCAAAACCCCAGCCCGACCCGGGGATCGCCTTGAACCCGCCCGTGCCCCAACCGCCGTTGATAAAGACCCCCTCCACCGGGGTCTTGCTGAGGATCGGAGAGCGGTCGCCGGTCACATCCACGATCCCGCCCCACTGCCGCAACATCTTGAGCCGTGAAATCATCGGGAAGGTCTCAACCAGCGCGCGCACGGTCTCTTCGATATGATGAAAGCTGCCGCGTTGGGTGTAGTTGTTGTAGCCATCCGTGCCGCCACCGATGACCATCTCGCCCTTGTCGGACTGGCTCATGTAGCCGTGCACCGTATTGGCCATCACGACCACATCCATACAGGGTTTGATCGGCTCGCTGACCAGCGCTTGCAGGGCCACGCTTTCCATCGGCAGACGGAAGCCCGCCATATTCGCCAACTGCCCGGAATGCCCGGCCACCACCATGCCCAGCTTATCGCACTCAATATCGCCGCGCGTGGTGCTGACGCCGGTGACCTTACCGCCCGTCTGGCGCACGCCGGTGACCTCGCATTTCTGGATGATGTCCATGCCCATATCCGAACAGGCCCGCGCATAGCCCCAAGCCACCGCATCATGCCGCGCCGTGCCGCCGCGGGCTTGCCACAATCCGCCGAGCACCGGATAGCGCGGCCCGTCGATGTTGATGATCGGCACCAGTTGTTTAACCCGGTCCGGCCCGATGAATTCGGTGCTGACGCCCTGAAGCGCGTTGGCATGCGCCGTGCGCTGATAGCCGCGCACCTCATGTTCGGTCTGCGCCAGCATGATCACCCCGCGGGGGCTGAACATGACGTTGTAGTTCAAATCCTGGCTCATCGTCTCGTAAAGGCTGCGCGCCTTTTCATAGATCGCGGCCGAAGGGTCTTGCAGATAGTTCGAGCGGATGATCGTCGTATTGCGCCCGGTGTTACCACCGCCGAGCCATCCCTTTTCAAGCACCGCTACATTGGTGATGCCGAAATTCTTGCCCAGATAATAGGCCGTGGCCAGCCCATGCCCGCCTGCGCCGACGATGATCACATCATAGCGTTTCTTGGGCTGCGCATCGCGCCACGCGCGGGTCCAGCCCGTATGATGGCGCATGGCCTCTCGGGCCACTGCGAAAACGGAGTATTTCTTCATCACTTCACTTCCCGGCAAGGATTCGGGCCGCGCGGGCGGCTGAGGTCTGTTCTGAGCCTAGGAGCAGATATTCGAAATGACCACCACGGCATTTGGATGCGGTTTTGCGACATGTGGCGCGATTGGTGAAAAATGCCGCAGGGGGCGCGGCATTTGCGGTCTTTTGTCGGGGCCGGTCAAAGGTTAGGTAGAGGGCATGATATTTTGGTTTCTCTCTGGCGCGATGGCGCTTGTCGTGGGCGGTTTTCTAGCGCGGGCCGCGTGGCGCGGCGCGGATACGCCCCTGCCCGCGCAGGCGGATTATGACCTCAAGGTCTACCGCGACCAATTGGACGAGGTCGAGCGTGACCTCGCCCGCGGTGTGGTGTCTGAGGCCGATGCCGTCCGGATCCGCACCGAGATTTCGCGCCGCATCCTTGCCGCCGATGCCGCGCAGGATGGGGGCAAGCAAAACACCTCGCGGCCCCCGCCCGTCGTGCTGATCGCAGGGGTCGTGGTCTTGGGTGCCGGTTCACTGGCGCTCTACTGGCATCTGGGGCAGCCCGGCTATGGCGATCTGGCCTTGGCAGACCGCATCGCCTTTGCCGAAGACATGCGCCGCAACCGCCCCAGCCAGCAAAGCGCGGTGGAAAGCCTGCCTGCCAGCCCCAGTACCGAGGGGCTGAGCGCGGATTACCTCGCGCTGATGCAGCAGCTTCGCGCCACGGTCAAAGAACGGCCCGAGGATTTGCAGGGCCAGACCCTGTTGGCGCAGAACGAGGCCCGTGTCGATAATTTCGCCGCCGCAGCCGAGGCGCAGGGCAATGTGCTGCGTCTCAAAGGCGCGGACCGGACCGCGAAGGACATCGCAGATTACGCCGAACTTTTGGTGCTCGCCGCGGGGGGCTATGTCTCTCCCGAGGCGGAAACCGCCCTGCGGGAAGTGCTCAACCGCGATGAGCAGGATGGCCGCGCACGCTATTACCTTGGCCTGATGATGGTGCAGACTGGGCGGCCGGATGTCGGTTTCCGCATTTGGGACGCGCTGTTGCGGCGCGGGCCTGCGGATGCGGCATGGATCGAGCCGATCCGCGCGCAGATTTCGCAGGTCGCCAGCCTTGCCGGGGTGAATTACGAAATGCCTCAGATCGGCACCGGCGCCCCTGCGCGGGGGCCATCCGCCGAAGACATTGAAGCCGCCTCGGAGATGAGCGCGGACGACCGGATGGAAATGATCGGCGGCATGGTGGCTGGCCTGTCGGATCGTCTGGCCAGCGAAGGAGGCCCCCCGCAGGACTGGGCGCGGCTGATCACATCGCTCGGCGTTTTGGGGGACACCGATCAGGCCCGCGCGGTCTATGACAACGCGCTTGAGGTCTTTTCAGGCGATAATGCGGCGCTGGACATGATCCGCAGCGCCGGAGAACGTGCAGGAGTGGCAGGATGATTTACGACGACACGGCAGATTTCATCGCCGCCCTGCCCCCGATGCAGGCGCTGATCGGGCTTGATCTGGGCGAAAAGACCATCGGCGTCGCGGTGAGTGACAGCTTCCAATCCGTCGCCACCCCGCTGGAAACCGTGCGGCGCAAGAAATTCGGCGTGGATGCCGCCCGTCTGGCCGAGATCATCGCCGAGCGCCGTATCGGTGGGCTGGTTTTGGGATTGCCGCGCAATATGGACGGCTCAGAAGGGCCGCGCTGCCAATCGACCCGCGCTTTCGCCCGCAACTTCGACCGGCTCACGCCGCTGCCCATCACCTATTGGGACGAGCGGCTGTCGACCGTGGCCGCCGAACGCGCATTGCTAGAGGCCGACACCACCCGCAAACGCCGCGCCGAGGTGATCGACCATGTGGCCGCGGGCTATATCCTTCAGGGGCTGCTGGACCGTTTGCAGGTGATGCGCCGTGACTAAGAAGCTCTGGCAGCGCAATGAGGTCGAAAGCCCCTGCATCAACATCTGCGTGGTGCACCCCGAAAGCCGACTCTGCACGGGCTGTCTGCGGTCGATTGATGAGATTGGCCGCTGGTCGGCGATGAGCGCGGAGGAGCGCCGCGCCATCATGGCGGAGTTGCCCCAACGTGAAAGCGCCCACGCAAAACGGCGCGGGGGCCGCGCGGCGAAACTGGCGCGGCGGCGCGACTAGCGCGGCCTTAGGCGCCGCGACGCTGGACGATCTCGTTCAGGAAAATAAGAGCCGCTTCGCCGTTCGTGGCATCGTGGAGGCCCATCGGGGTCGCGTTGTAATTGGCCGCGGGCACCGAGGCACGGGCAAATGTCAGGCTGGTTTCGCGGGTGAACATCCCGTCAAAGCGAAATGCCCGACGGCCACGGCGCGCAGGTTTCCAATAGGCGAGGTCACTGCCCTGCCCTTTGAGGATGATCGCTTTGGTCCCGCTTCGGCGCATCTCGTCACGTCCCTTGGTTCGGATGATTCTGCGTTTGTTAAGGCAGTAAGCCAGTCGTTTGTGTCGAGATTGCGGCAATTTGATGAACATTGTCCGAAATTGGGCAGAAACCATCACATTCCGGCAGGTTTAAGGTCAAAAACGGGTCAACTCAGCCCCAAAGTGCTTTTCTCAACATATTTAGCGCCACCAGCACCAGAAACACGGCAAAGACCCGTCTGAGCGGCTTGGGGTCCATCGCATGGGCCAACCGCACGCCCCAAGGCGCGGTGATGAGCGTCATTGTCACGACGACCCCGAAGGCACCTAGATTAACCGCGCCGATGGTCAAGGGCGGGCGGCTTTGCGCGATATCAACGAAGAGAAAGGCAATCACCGAGGGCACGGCGATCAAAAGCCCAAAGCCCGCCGCCGTGGCCACGGCCCGGTGAATGGGCCGACCATGGAGCGTCATCAGCGGCACGCCAAAGCTGCCGCCTCCGATCCCCATCAGCACCGACAGAAACCCGACCATCGGCGACAGGGTCGCACGTTTGATGCCACGCGGCATGGTCTCTCCCAAGCGCCAATCGCTGCGCCCGAACCCTAGGTAGAGCCCGACAATCAGCGCCAGTCCGCCAAAGATCGCCTGAAGCGTCTGGGTGCGTAATTGCGCCACCAGCAGCACGCCCAAGATGGCCCCCACCATGATCCCCGGCGCCCACGTGCGCAGGATTTCCCAATCGACCGCGCCCTTTTTATTATGTGCATGGACCGAACGCGCAGAGGTGACGATGATCGTCGCCAGTGATGTCGCAAGGCAAATCTGCATCAGCTGTGGCCCGTCATAGCCGAGCGATTGCAGCGCATAGAAAAACGCGGGGACCAAGACAATCCCCCCACCGACGCCCAGCAGCCCTGCCAAAACCCCGGCAAAGCCTCCGATCAGGGCGATAAGCACCAGCATCGGCAAAAGATCGTTCAACTCTGGCATGTGGCCCCTCCCGGCTGTCGATGCGCCTATCAAGCCCTTTCGCGCCGGGGGTTCAAGCGATAACGCCGGGGTTGCACTTCCCCCAAGGGGGGTTAGGTTGCGCGCGAAAGTCGGCCCCAGACATCGGTCTGCGCTTGCCGCCTTGCCCATTTGGCCCCGGCCATCCCATCCGAAAGGACATCACGTGCTACGTTCAGCGCTCATTCTCGGGTTGCTGGGGCTGGTCGGCCCCTTCGCCATCGACATGTATCTGCCCGCCATGCCTGCCATCGCCGCCAGCTATGGCGCGTCAGAGACGGCGGTTCAGGCGACCATCACGGCCTATTTCATCGCCTTCGGGCTGGGTCAGCTTTTCTATGGCCCATGGGCCGATCAGGCGGGGCGCAAGCTGCCGATCATGGTGGGGCTGGTGCTGTTCCTCATCGCGTCATTCGGGGCCGCCTTCGCGCCGACGATGGCGGCGCTGACGGGCTGGCGCGCGCTGCAAGGGCTTGGCGGGGCCGTGCTAATGGTGGTGCCGCGTGCGATCATCCGTGACCAATACACCGGCACCCAGGCGACGCGGTTGATGGCGATGCTGATGCTGGTGATCTCGATCTCGCCGATGTTGGCCCCACTGGCGGGCAGCGCGGTGATGGCGCTCGCCGATTGGCGCGCGATCTTCGTAACCTTGGGTGCTTTGGCCATCGCCGCGCTGGCACTCACCGCCTTCGCCCAGCCCGAGACGCTGCCCGTCAAACGCCGCGTGCGGATCAACCCGCGCAACCTTTGGCGTGGGGCGAAAGTGCTGCTGAGCGATCCGATCTTCATGGGGCTGACCTTTATCGGCGGCTTTGCCATGGGGTCATTCTTTGTCTTCATCGCCTTTGCGCCCTTTGTCTATACCGGGCAATACGGGCTGGGGCCGACGGGGTTTTCGCTGGCCTTTGCGGTCAACGCGGTCGGCTTCTTCTCGGCCTCGCAACTGGCGGGGTGGCTGGGCGAACGCTGGGGCATGCGCAGCCTTGTGCGGCGCGGTGTGGCGGGCTTCGTCTTCTTTTCCGCCGCGATCTTTGTCACGGCGCTGGCAACCGATCCGGGCCTCTATCTGGTGATGGCGGGGCTGTTTTGCGCCAACGCCTGCCTTGGCGTTGTGGTGCCGACAGTGATGGTCGTGGCGCTGGACGATCACGGCGATATCGCTGGTCTCGCCTCTTCGCTGGGCGGCACATTGCAGATGGTGGCGGGTGGCCTCTCCATTGCGCTGGCCGGGCCGTTTTTTGACGGGACTGTCACACCGATGCTGGGGGCGATTGCGGCCTGCGGACTGGTGGCCGCCCTGCTCACGCTGGCGCTGCTGCGGCCCCGCCCGGTGGCAGAGCCCACGGTCTAACCCTACCCCGCCGCGGCGATTTCCTGCGCCGCGGCGACCTCGGCCAAGGCGGCCTCGACCAGTTCCGGCCCCGCGCCGGGCTTATGCGCCCCTTCGGACAGGATACGCCGCCACTGCCGCGCGCCGGGCCGCCCGGCAAAAAGCCCCAGCATATGTCGGGTGATCTGCCCCAGACGCCCGCCGCTGGCCAGATGCGCCTCGATATAGGGCAACATCCCCTGCACCGCGGCCTCTGCAGTGCTGTCAGCACCCCGCCCGTAGATGCGCCGATCAGCGCTGGCGAGGATGTCAGTCGGCGCATGATAGGCGCTGCGCCCCACCATGACGCCATCTAACCCGGCATCCAGAAAAGCTTCGGCCTGATCGAGCGATGTGACCCCACCGTTGACCGAAATATGCAGGTTCGGAAACAGCCCCTTCATCTGATGCACGAGATTATAGTCCAACGGCGGAATATCGCGGTTTTCCTTGGGGCTCAGCCCCTGCAGCCACGCCTTGCGCGCATGGATCGTGACACGGGTGCAGCCCGCCGCCACGATACGCGCGAGGAACTCGGGCAAGATTTCCTCAGGGTTCTGATCGTCCACGCCGATACGGCATTTCACGGTCACCTCGACATCGCAGGCCGCGCGCATGGCATCAACACAGTCCGCCACCAGCCCCGGCTGCTGCATCAAGACCGCGCCAAAGGCGCCCGATTGCACCCGATCAGACGGGCAGCCGCAATTGAGGTTAATCTCATCATAGCCCGTGTCAGCCCCCAACCGTGCTGCCCGTGCGAGCTCTGCGGGGTCCGACCCGCCAAGTTGTAGGGCCACGGGATGTTCCGAAGGGTCATGATCCAGCAGATGCAACGCCCCACCCCGCACCAGCGCGGGGGCGGTGACCATCTCGGTATAGAGGAGCGTCTCACGGCTTAGCTGCCGGTGGAGGTAGCGGCAGTGGCGGTCGGTCCAGTCCATCATGGGTGCCACGCTCAGGCGGGCTGATTTTTCAACCTTATTTTTCAATCTCTTAACCTCAGCTCCGAATGAACTTCATGTAGCACGCTATGCGTGGATTTCCGGGGGTTTTCCCCGATTATCCGGGGTTTTCGATTCTGCATTGCTACCGTGTAGCAGATCCGCATTGCCAGAACACCGCCACTTCATCCGGCCTGGTTCGCCCCGCGGTCCGCCCCTTCGCGCTGTCCCTCAACCAAGGAAGTCGGGAATCAAACCGAGAACACTTTTTTCGCGGAAGCGCCGACTTCCTTCTCACAACAGCACAGAAGGAACTTTCTTTATGACCACCATCGACGACAGCACCAAGAACGTTTTGGCTATGATCACCGCGGAGCGAGCCGCCTGCCGTAACAATGCCCCTGCTTGAGCGTTTAAGCTAGGCGAGGTTTTCCGCGCCGTTTTAGGTCAGGCACATAAAAGAGAACTGCAATTTCCGCGTCAGGACCCCAACAGAGCACGACTACGCTGTTCGCGCACGGTGATGTAGATAACCGTTAGATCGATCGCAGTCAGGATCAGCAAAGCCACGCCGCCAACAGTGAGCCATTCGAATAGTTGATAGATCACAAATGCCCAAAGCACGAAAAGCGCTGCGCGATGCGCCCATGCTGCGCCGTAAAGCAGGGCCACGACGATCGCGATATGAAGCCCGCCATGCGCCAGAAAGTAAGTGGTATAGAACGCGAGATCCGATGTCGGGATGACACCGGCGAGCGACATGGCGCGGGTCGCGAGGAAATCATTAGGGTTCTCCGCAAGCTCTGCGCGAAAGAACCATTGGGTGAGAGCAGGAAGGCGATCTGCTGCTCCCGCGAAGATCGCCGCAGCCGTTGCCAATTGAAGAACGCCCAAGACTGCTTTTGCAAAAAGGGTCACCGCAAATAATCGGTGGTTCAAGCTTTTTGAATTATGCTGTTTTAACGCTGTCATCTTTCTGCTTTGGGGCGAAGCAACCGCCATACATAAAGCACAAGAAGGCCTCCAAGCAGGACGTTTGTCACCGGATTGATCCACGTCTCAACTTTGGCAAACTGCGCTTCCAGCAGATAGCCTGAAATGGTGAGGGCGGCCGTCCAGAGCAGGCTGCCCAACCCTGTGTAGAGTAGAAATGGCAGCAGCGGCATCCCCGTCATTCCGGCGGGGACGGATATGAGCGTTCGGACCCCCGGAACCATCCGGCCCAGAAACACCGCCATGCCGCCATTGCGCCGAAACCACGCAAGGGAACGATTGAGATCTTGTTCTGAGATGGTCAGCCACCTGCCGTGCCGCACGATGAGCTCGCGCAACCGTGTTTCAGAAGCCAATGTGCCGATCCAATACCATAAGAATGCGCCGGCCACTGAACCGATCGTGCCTGCGATCACGACACTGACGAAGTAGAGGTCACCGCTCGCCGCGAGATAGCCAGCGAAGGGCATGATGACTTCCGAAGGGATCGGAGGGAAGACGTTCTCAAGCAGCATCAGGGTAGCGACGCCCAGGCTGCCCATGGAGGCGAGTAGCGATGTGATGAAGTCAAACATGGTCGGGCCTTTGCGGGTGGCTGTGCTGGACTGCGGGTGTCAACATTGGACCGTGCCGCTGTCTGTTTCCATCGATCCGGGACCGGTGAGGTAGGTCCAGCTGGCCGTTTTATTTGTGAAGGTCAGCTTCAGCATGCCTGTCGTTCCGGTGATTAGTCGCTCGGAGAAGGCCGCAGGCTCAAGGTTGCCCTGTGTTGATTTGCCACCGGCCCCAACCACGAAGGCGGTCGTGCCGCCCTGGTCCGGTTTGCCCTCGGCATTCAGCGGCGCAGTGCGTTCGTAGAAGTGGTTGTGTCCATGTAAGACAAAGCGGACGCCTGCTTTCGCGACAAGCCGGAACAGCGCCCGCGCACTGTCAGTTCGGCTGCGCGTCACGCTCGAATACGCAGGTTTGTGGAAATATGCCGCAGTGCAGCTGTCTGTGTGCGCTGCGAGCACTTCCTTTACCCATTCTGCCTGTGCAGACCCTGGGGACGCATCAATCTCGCTGTTCAGCGACAGGATCAACCAGTTCCCGGCTTGCAGGGCGTAATAGCCGTTTCGGTCTGGCCCCGCGCGATCTTGCCAGTAATCGTAATAGGCATATGCATAAGGCGAGTGGTATTCGTGGTTTCCGGGGGTCGGCCATGTTCGTGCCCATGCAGCCCCCCAATATGGGTCGTAGCAATCTTCAAAGCCCACAGCTTCGCCGTGTTTATAAACCAGATCCCCCAAGGCGAGCACCGCCGTATTGGGGTGTTGGTCTAAGATACTTTTGGTTTCCAACATGCCCTCGTTCGGCGCGGCCTCTGCCCTGGGGAGACCAATCGCATAGCGTAGGTTTCTATTTGTTCTTCCAAAGTAGCCCCCGTTTGCGCAGGAGGCGACGTCACCTGCCGCGAGAGCAGAGAACGGCAGTGTCACATCCAGCTTGTGGACCCGGTTTGTGTCAAACAGTTGCGAATGAGAAGAGTTGGTCAGTGACCTTATGCCGGAAGCCGCAATTGAGAAAATTTGCCCCTCGGTCCCAGCGATCAGAATGACGGCCGCCGATGCAGCCAGTAGGGTTCGAAAGACGGTTTTTTTCATCGGGTTCTCCTCAAAAGCACCTGTAGAGTTTGCCGACTGATGAAAGGCTTACCGAAAGGTTACCAATTGGTAAGGTGTCGCTCGGATTACCGGCGGCGCTTAGGATGAAGGGAAAGGAAAATTCCAGCGCGGCAGCAAGATGATCCTGTGCCGCGCCGGTATAGATTTAGCCGTTGTCGTCATCTTTCTCGTCGTCATCGTCCATGAACGGGCCTTGTGCGATTACTGATCCGTCATTGGCATCGATAAGGATCTCGGTCATGGACCCATCCGGGGCGACGGCGACTGCCTCGTAGACAGCCTTACCATCCTCGCTTTCGAATTCAATTGAGGTGATCTTGCCATCCACACCTTCCAAAGCAATGGTGAGTGCTTTCTGGATGTCGATCTGCGCTACAGAGAACAGTGTCATTTTTTTCGCATTTTCTGTTTCAGCCAGTGCCATTCCGGCCATCGCGACCGCACCTGCGGCAATAAGTGCGGTAAGGGAAATCAAACGTTTCATCGTGGTCTTCCTGTCTTGCACGGCCCCCAACTGGAGCCTCGCCTCAAGAGATAACCGACCCTTGTAGCCGGGAACGTCTCCACCAGATTACTGATTGGTTAGATTGGCAGACGGTTCCACATCGACCGGCCCGCCGGCTTTGTGCGGGCTGCGAAACGCCCACAATCTGCTGAGTGCAAAAGTCAAAACCGCCGCGGAACCGGTTGAGATCCACAGGCTCACTGTGTCGGATAGACCCCCTTCGGATAGCAACATGATCAGAAGCCCTTCGTTAATGGCAAAGCCGATCAGGGCGACAAGCGCAAATTTCCACAGCGCGCTTGATGCGCTGACTTCCTGATCGGCAAAGGAAAATCCGAGATGGCCGATGAAGCTGACCACGAAAGCGATTGTGAAGGCGAGCAGGTTCGCCAAAAGAGGATGCCAGGTCGACTGGATCAGCAGAAAGCCGATCATCATGTGAACGAAGGTCGCGAGCAGACCGACCATCCCGAACCGCAACAACTGGCGCCACATCACAGGTGCTCCGAATCTGCTGAAAAATCCTCGGCGATGATAAAGCCAGGACGGCCTTTGACCTCGGTAAAGACCCGCGAGAGGTATTCGCCCAACACACCGATGGAGATAAGCTGCACCCCACCCAATAACATAACGGCCACCACAAGGGTCGACCAACCCGGCACGTCGATGCCGAAGATCAGGGTGCGGACGGCAATCCAGAGGGCGTAGAGGATCGAACAGGCAGCAATGGTCATACCAACCCCTGTCCAGACCCGCAGCGGCCAAGCAGTGAAGGACGTGAGGCCGGTCAAACCTAACTTAAACAAGCCAGCAAAGCCGAATTTAGAGGCCCCGGTCGCGCGCGGGTTCAACTCAATCGCCACAGCCTTGGTGCGAAAGCCAACCCAACCATACAGCCCTTTCATGAAGCGGTTGCGCTCTGGCAAAGCGCAGAGCGCATCGACAACCCGTCGATCCATGAGCCTAAAATCGCGCGCATTGGCTGGTATCGCGGTGTCGCCGCCGATATTTAGCAGGGCGTAGAACGCGCGGGTGAATAACCGTTTACGCCATGTCTCGTCCCGGCGTTGCGCGCGGACGGCATAGACCATCTCATACCCCTCGGCGCGATGTTTCAACATGGTTTCGAGATGAAAAAGGGGTTCCTGAAGATCAGCATCGAGGATAACCACCGCTGCACCCACCGTGCGCTCCAGACCGGCCATGATCGCATGTTCCTTGCCGAAATTCCGCGACAGGCGCAGCACACGAAGCGGATATCTGGCGCATAGCTCTCGGCTTTCTTCAAATGTTCCATCAAGGCTGCCGTCATCCACAATGATGATCTCGAAGCTGGGCACCAGCCTGCGGGCATGCGCCTCTACCTGGGCCACCGTTCTGGCGATATTGCCCGCCTCATTGAACGCGGGGATCACAAAGGAAAGATCAGGAACTTGCTTTGCAGGCGGAACGATCCGGGGCTTTTCAAACCCTTCGGGACGACGGTTCATGATGCTTCCCCCTGATCCAGATCTTCGACAAACAAAATGCGGTGCCCGAACCGTCCGGCGGGGCCAAACCGCGGTCCCAAATAGGGAGCGATTTCCGAGGCGACAGCCCTCGGGATGGCCACCGCGTCGCGCAGGCCATTGTCAGCGAAAATGTCGAATGTCGCGGTTCGTTCGGTGAATTTGACGCGACCGCGGGTATAGAACTCGGCAGAAAAGCTGCGACCGCCCCAATAGGTAATCTGCACATCAAGGTCGTAACTTTGCGCCGCAATTACCAATGCGCGCTCGGATCGATTGGTGACGCTTTCTGGCTGGTAGCGCGCCAGAATCGTCACCGTTAGAAATGCTGCCCCAACGAGGCCGATGGCCACGGCTGTCGCTCTTCGACCCCACCAGCCCGGCTGCCCCCTCACTTGCGCCCAAAGCGACACCAAGAGAACCGCTGCGGCGGGAAGCCCGGGCAAAGCATAGGCTGGCAATATGTTTGCGGCGGGCGTGAAGAGGATCAGCGGCGCAACGACCCAAAGTGCGAGATAGCTGTGCCAGCCCCGGTCATTGCCCGTCACCTCGTTGACGCAAGAACCCGGCCGGGAAAGTAAGGCCAAGAAAAACAAGCTCCACGGCAGAAACGTAGCCCCGGCATAGACCCAGATCAGGCCTTTGGGCTGCTGATGGCCGGACCCGTAAAGATCCCCCTGCCAGCCCGGCACGACAAAGCGCTGGAAGTGTTCTCCGACAAGAAAGTAGCGCAGGAAACCCGGCGTCTTGATCTCGGCAAGGATATACCAAGGAAGGGTCAGCGCCGCCGCGATCAATAGCCCCGACAACCAAGGAAATCCATGTAGTTCGCGCCAGCGCCCTGTCAGCGCGAGCCACGGCACAAGCGCGATCATCGTGATGACAAGCGCGACCGGTCCCTTCGCCAAAAGGCCGATAGCGATGCCGACAAAGAACCACCGTCCCCATGCACTGCGCGCGGGGCTGTCCATCAAGCAGTTGTAGAAGCCGATCATGCTTAACGTAGTGCCAAGCACCATGCCCATGTCCGTCATCACGAAAGCCGACGCGCCGAAAAACATTAAAGATGAGGCGAGCACCGTGGTCACGACAAGAGCCTGATCTGCGCCTCGATGCTGGCGCACCCAAGTGAAAATTAGGCTTAACACCCCCAACGACGCAGCAAATATGAATATCCGTGCGCCGAAGGCCCCAACGCCAAAGAGCTTCATCCCCAAGGCAGACAGCCAAGTATGTAAGGGAGGTTTGCCCCAAAACGGGACGCCATAGTCGAACTGAGGTGTGACCCAGTCCCCGGTCTCGACCATCTTACGCGCGATCTCGGCATAACGGGCTTCTGTTGAATCTGTGAAAGGCCACCAGAACAGGGCAAGCAGACGCAAGGCGAACAAAGCACCGAGCGCAAACAGCAGGAACCGTTGGTCGCTGCGCGTTAAGCCAAGGCGCCCCGCATGCTCTTGCCGCACGGCTGTGTCGAATTTGGGATCGATTGCGGCCATGTTGTCCTGTCCTTTTTCTAAGGGCATAGGACGGCGGTGATCTGCAAAAGGTGGTCGGCACTATACCGATCCGTAATATTACGAAGATGGTGCAAAGCCGCAAAGCAGGCTATTTTCTCAATACCTTATGGAGCTTGAGCGCAGATGCGGGTGCTTGTTGTAGAAGATGATGGCGAAACGGCTGAGTATATCTGCACGAGCCTGAAGGCACTTGGCCATGTGACGAAACATGCGTCGGATGGCAAACAGGGCTTCCTCGATGCGCTGGACAATGACTTTGATGTCATCGTAGTCGACCGGATGCTGCCCGGCTTGGATGGGTTGACCCTCGTCAAATCAGTGCGCGGTGCGAACGTTGATACGCCGATCCTGTTCTTGAGCGCGCTCGGCGGTTTGAACGACCGGGTGAATGGATTGGAAGCCGGGGCGGACGACTATCTTGTGAAACCTTTTGCGTTTTCTGAGCTCTCCGCGCGCCTAACTGCACTTGCACGCCGCCCCCCGATGCAGGCCGAAGAAACGCGACTTCAGGTTGCCGATCTGGAGATTGACCTGATCCGCCATACTGTGTGCCGATCCGGTCAGGAGATCGCCGTGCAGCCGCGCGAGTTTCGCCTGCTATCCTATCTTATGAAGAACGCCGAGCGGGTGGTGACACGCACCATGTTGCTGGAAGCAGTTTGGGATTTTCACTTTGATCCGAACACCAATGTCGTTGAGACGCATATCAGCCGTCTACGCAACAAGATCGACAAACCCTTCGAGCAGCCGTTGATCCATACCGTTCGGGGCGCTGGATACAGCCTTCATGGATAACCCTAAGCGCAAAGGTCCTTCAGCGTTGCGGACATCCATACGGCTGTCTTTGCAATACTCGTTCCTCTATTCGGTGCTTTCTGCGCTCGTCTTCGCATTGGCCTATTGGTTCACACAATACGAAGTCCAAGACTGGGTCCTCAATCAAATGCGCAGCGATGCGGCCACACTCGTTGAGATCTTTGAGTTGGGCGGCGATGAGGTGCTGGTCGACCGCGTCGATGCCCTCGCCGAAGTCAGCTTTCAGAATGCCCGGGTTTACCAGCTTCTGAACGCCGAGGGCGCGATTGTTTCTGGCAACTTATCTTCGGTCTTCGAAAACCCATTGCCGGACTATCTTCCGGCACAGGAATTGCCGCTTGCCGGAGAAATTCACGACGAAGTCACCGGCTATTGGCTGCGCGCGGATGACGTCGGCCCCTATCTACTCATCCAAGGTGCAGGCGACCATATCGTCTTGGAAATACTGGAAGCGCTCGGAATGGCTTTGGTGGCAGGCTATCTGGCGGTTGTGATCCTCGGCCTTGTCGTCGGTGTCCGGATTGGCCGCATCACCGAGCGACGCATTGCAGCCATATCAAATACTCTGACAGAGGCCTCTTGTGGCAACCTCGCTTCTCGTATTCCGACCACCCGAAACGCCCGCGATGATCTTTCGCGGGTATCAACCGAGATCAATAGTATGCTCGACCAGATCAAACGCCTGCTTGAAAGCCAAGAGCAAATCTCGAATGACATTGCCCATGACATGCGCACACCGCTTCAACATCTTCGGCAGCGGTTGGAAAAACTACGTGATAGTCCGATGATCCGCCCGGACGATATTTCCGCCAGTCTCGATCAAACCGAAGAAATCATAGCGACCTTTAACGCCCTTTTGCGTATCGCTCAGATTGAGGGGAGTGACCGTCGCGAAAGGTTCGCGTGGAACGACCTGCGTGAGGTCATAGGCAATGTTACGGAAGTCTTCGAGCCTACTGCCGAGGATGCTGGTATTGAGTTGACCATTAAGGTGCCAGACGAACACCTTGAGGTTTTTGGTGATAAAAATCTGCTGACGCAACTGCTGTCGAACCTTGTCGAGAACGCGATCAGACATTGTCCCGTTGGTTCTAAGGTTTTGGTCTTGGCGGAAACCACACCTGTCGGTCCGACCTTGCGCGTCACTGACGATGGTCCGGGTATCGAATGCGAGAATCGAGAGCGTATTTTTCGACGGTTCTTCAGGGGTGAGAAAAGTCGGAACAGTCCTGGGAATGGCCTTGGCTTGGCATTAGCAAAAGCAATTTGTGATCTGCATGGCGCCGAAATAACCGTCTCGGATAATGATCCAGGAACAACTTTCGAGATCAATTTTCTGCGGTAAATGCGATCTGGGTCTCAACATGGGCTTTCTTTGCCGTATTCAAGATGCGCAGTCAGAGTCGCCTTAAAGTAGACATTGCTCAATAGAAAGAGCAACGTCACTTGCGGTTCGCTCTTGCCAGATCAGTTTATGCTGCAATTGCGAAGACCTTCATTACTTACGCGGTCAATTTGGGCTCACTGCGGACGTTTGCCGCACTACACGTCAAGGTTCGCACAGCGGACTTTGCAGCCGTTCGCTGCGGACGCACAGTTTCCGATTCAGTTGAGAAGACCTCTTGGAGAAAAGCGCCGAAAACCAGACCTTCGCTGCGGTCGCAAGAAAGCTGACGGAGGCACCAAAAGCAGACGCTCGCCAAGCGCAATTGAACTTTCCGATCATGGCCTCCGTTTGCTGACCGGAGGTCAGCCCAGCTCATGCTCAATAACGCACAGTTTGGCAATTCTCTGAACTCTTGCGTTCCTAAAACATGGAACCGATATCCGACGCCCCCGTGGGATAGGCTGCCGGCATCGTCTTTACCTGGTCAACCGTAAGCCCCAGTTTGATTGCCAGCGAAAAGATATTGATGAGTTCCGCGTAGTCCGGACCAAACATATGCGCGCCCAAGATTTTACCATTCTCATCAGAGATGATTTTGGCACCTGCATGGGTCTCTCCCAATCGTTTCTGAGAGAACCAGTTGGATGTATCTGCGAATGATACCTCCACATCACCAGTCTCACGCGCTTCTTCCTCCAACATGCCGACCCGGGCGAGTTCTGGAATGGTGAACGCCACGCTGGGGACGCCGGTGTAATCAGGTGCGGTTTGTTTGTTTTTCAGCATGTTCGATGTGGCAATCTTGCCTTCGAAAACAGCCACCGGGGTCAAAGGTTTCCCCGGGGAGGCCGCGGCATCACCAGCGGCATATACGCGAGGGTTGGATGTGGACTGTAGCCACTCTTCGACTTTGACGCCGCCATGCTCAGCCTCAATGCCCGCAGCGCTTAGATCTAAGCAATCGACGGCAGGCACGCGACCCGCGCCATGGACAACAAGGTCGGCCTCTTTGACATGTGATTTGCCATCGACGCTATAGGTGACGCGCTCCATGTCACCCGCAGAGTCGATTCGGTCGGGCGCGGCATTGGCGATGATCTCAATTCCGACAGCACGGCTCCGCTCCAGCAGCATATCGACAAGATCGGGGTCGAACATTTTCAGCTGCTGCTTGCCATGATCAAGAATGGTGACCTCGGCACCTGCTCGGGCAGCAATATGGGCAAACTCAAAAGAGATGTATCCACCACCCACGAATACGATGCGTTCGGGCAGGTTCGGCAGGTTCAGAAACTCGGTGCTGTCGATGAGCCGATCGGCACCGGGAAAGCCCAGAGGTCGCGGTTTGGCGCCTGTTGCGATCAAGGCATGCTTGAAGGTGAACTCCCCATGGCCTTCGATTCCGAGTCGATCCTCTGCGGTAAAGCGCGCCGACCCATGCAGCGTTTTCACGCCAGCTTTCTTCAACCCGTCTTCCATGTTCTCCGGCACCGGATCGGTGAAGCTTTCTTTGTGTTCCATGAGCGCTGGCCAGTCGATCCGCGTGTCACCTGCAACGCCCTTACCCTTTAGTAAACGAGCTGCGTCGATCGCTTCAGCTCCGGCCCGTAGCATTTTCTTCGGGTCGCAGCCGCGCAGCGCACAGGTGCCGCCGTAGGGCAGTTCGTCCACAATGGCGACGGACCATCCAGCCCCGGCTGCTTTTTTCGCGGCGTTGATCCCGGCCATGCCGGCGCCGATGACGATCAGATCAAGTGTTTCGGTCATGAAGTGTCCTTGTAGGCGAGAGTTAGGAAGGCTTTTGTTCCAAGTTCAACGATATCGGCCGAGTTTTCGTTCACTGAGCCACCAGATCCCGGTCGCGCCGACGCCGATCGTGAGCCCAAGCCAGCGCCAACCGTCGCTGCCCAGTGGCAGCGCGCCTACACCATAAGCCAGCACCGGCAGCATCATGGCCAGCAGGAACGGCCCGGTGTAGCGGCAATGCGCCCGGCCACAGCGCCGGGCATTGCGCAGGCAGGCGACGCCCATCCAAGCAAGGGCGATGACCCAGATTGCGGTTTTGGGGCCGTCGGCGAGCGGGACCGCCAGAAGCATCGCGCCGATGGGAAGGCCCCACGCGAGCAGGCTGCCAAGCCGGGTGTTTAGCCAATCGTGGGTGGAGGGATCTGCCATGTCTTTACCCCGCGCAACAAGACAGGGCAGCAACGTCCTTCTCGAAAGTCTGGGCCGCCAGTTTCAAACCCTCGACGGTGGTCAGATAAGGCATGATCGTGTCGCCAAGCTCTTCGTAGGTCAGCCCGGCCTTCAGCGCCATCGCTGCGGTCTGGATGCTGTCGGCCCCTTCCGGTGCCATGATCTGTGCGCCGAGCAGCCGTTTGCTTCCCGCTTCGGCCACCAGCTTGATGAGGCCACGCGTATCGCGGGCCCCCAAGGCCCGCGGCACGGCATCCAGCGGCAGAACGGAGGTCAGCACTTCATGACCAGCAGCGCGGGCCTGCGCTTCGCTGAACCCAACGCCTGCCACCTGCGGATCGGAAAAGACGACCCAAGGCATGGTGGCATTGTCATAGCTGCGGACCTCACCCGCCACCGCATTGCGCGCCGCGATCTTGGCGCCATAGGCGGCCATATAGACAAACTGGTCACGGCCCGTGACATCGCCCGCCGCCCAGATATTTTGATTGCCGGTGCGCATTTGAGGATCGGTCTGAATGCCGTCCCGCGCATCCACTGCAACTCCAGCAGCCGGGAGGTTCAGCCCGTCACTGTTTGGCACACGGCCGGTTGCGAGCACGAGCCGTTCCGATGTCAGTGCTTGGCCATCCGAGAGATGCAGCGTGATATGGTTGTCACCGTTCGAAATGCGGTCATAGCCATTAGCGCGGACCACACGGATGCCCTCATCGCCCAAGTAACCTGCCAGCGCCTCTGACACTTCCGGTTCTGCCTCCGGCAAGACGCCTCGGCGGCTGACCAGCGTCACGGCAACACCGGCTCGCGCAAAAAGCTGCGCCAGCTCCACGCCGATATATCCCGCCCCAAGCACAATCATGGATGCCGGAAGAGCGCTCAGTTCCAGTGCTGTTGTGCTGTCGAGGGTGTCGACGTCCTCGATTCCCGGGATTGCAGGCACATGGGGGCGGGAGCCGGTGGCAATGACGACCTTTGCTGCCGGGAAGAGACTGCCATCGACCGTCAACCTGCCATCGTCATCGAATGTCGCGCGGCCTTCGACGTAATCGACATTCTCATGCCGGGGTAGAACATCTGCATATTTCGCCGCACGTAATTCTTCGACCAGCGCCTGCTTTTGCGCGACAGTCGCCGCCCAGTCGAACACGCGGGCCTCGGCCTCTATCCCATCAAACCGAGCCGCAGCACGCGTATGATGCAAACTCTCAACCGCGCGGATCAACGCCTTGGACGGCACGCAGCCCACGTTGACACAGGTGCCGCCAATGGTGCCCGCGCCGATGAGCGCCACCCGCGCGCCGGTCTCAGCCGCAGTGATGGCGGCAGAGAAACCCGCGGAACCGGCGCCGATCACGGCAAGGTCATAAGATTTCCTCTGGGGGGATTTAGTGTCTTTCATGATGATCTCTCTGAATCGCGGCACTTCCAAAGCGCGTAAATTGTGATGCCGATGAAGATGGCGAGCGCTGGCAACAGCACGTAATCAAGCCAGCCCAGCAGCGCCGACAGGCCAACAGCGCCGAACACGATCACCAGCACTGGCGTGAAACAGCAAAGGGCGACGATGACCGTGCCAATGAGTCCGAACTTGAGCAGGCCACTCTGGGTGTCGGAACCCTCCACGCCGCTCACGATCCGTTCTCCGCATTCAAGGCAGCGCGATATCCGACGGCCGTCACAGCGGCGACAATGGCCTGCGGGTCTGTCAGCGCATCATCATAGCGCAGAACATAGAGGCCATTTTCCGCCTCGCCTGCGATAAACTCCGAGATATGGGCAAAAGTTGGTGATGCCTGATCAGGCGGCAGTTTGAAGCTGGCGGATCCCATCGCGGAACTCAACCCCTTGGATGATCTCGGGCAGACGGTTCTGTCCATCGAGTTTGCGCCATTTCTTCTGCGCTGACATCATTAGCTTGAAGGCCATGGCCAACCCGGTCGTGCGGCTGAGGCATCCTTTGGTGCGTTTCGTGCGGTGCCGGACAGTGGCGAAGGTGCTCTCGATCGGGTTTGACGTCCGGATGTGCTTCCAGTGTTCCGCCGGATAGTCGTAGAAGGTCAGCAGCGCATCCCGGTCCTTGACCAGCTTGGTGACCGCCTTGTCCCATTTCACGCCGTAGGTTTCGACGAAGAAATCGAAGGCGACGTTGGCTTCGGCTTTTGTCTCGGCCTGCCAGATGTCGTGCAGATGACCCTTGGCCTTGGCTTGCACAGATTTCGGCATCGCGTTCAGCACGTTCATGGTCTTGTGGACCCAACAGCGTTGCTCCCGCGTCGTGGCGAACACCTCGCGCAGGGCTGTCCAGAACCCCAGGGCACCGTCCCCGATGGCGAGCTTGGGGTCCTGTTTCAGGCCACGCCGCTTGAGATCAAGCAGCACCTCGCGCCAGCTTTGGGTGCTTTCACGGAAGCCATCGGTCATGGCCAGAAGTTCCTTGCGGCCATATTCATCAGCACCCACGATTACCAGAACGCATTGTTTTTCCTCAGCCATTCGCGGCTTGAAGTAGACACCGTCTGCCCAGATGTAGAGAAAGCGCCGCGAGCCAAGATCGCGTTTCTGCCAAGCCTCGTAGTCCTGCCACCAATCGGCTTTCAGGCGCGTGACGGTCTTAGCGGATAGACCCTTGGCATTCGGGCCCAGCAGCGCTTCAAGCGCCTCGGTAAAATCGCCCGTAGACACGCCCTTGAGGTAAAGCCACGGCAGGAGTTCTTCGATAGATTTCGCTTTGCGCAGGTAACGCGGCAGGATGCTGGGCGTGAAGGTGATCTTGTCTTCGTAAGCACCCCGATCCCGAACCCGCGGCACCTTCACGGGCACCGGACCAATGCCGGTCATCACATCGCGTTCCGGTAGGTGACCATGACGGACAAGACGTGCCCGCCCATCCTGAAGCTTTTCATTGGAAAAGGCCGCCATGAGGGTGGCCAGCTCGGCCTGGACCGCCTGTTCGATCAGCTTGCGCGCGCCATCGCGGATGACATCCGTGAACGGATCAGCGCTAAATCCCGATGGATCGGGCAGTTGGGTGATGGTAGACTCTGACATGTGGCATATCCTTTTCTCAGCAGAGAATCGACGGCGTCTGAACACCGCCATGATATGCCGCCCCTCAGGGCATCACCAACTTTCGCACGTTTCTCATAAACTCCTGCACTTCGACGCTGTCCACGCGCTTCATGGCAGTAGCGACGATATAGCTGCAAGAGGGGCAATTGAGCCCCTCAACGGCAATGCGGGTGGTTGCTTCTGCGGCCAGTGTTGGGCTGGCAGAGAGGATAAGCACAGCGGTGGAGACGAGCAGTTTCATAGGAGACCTCATGGTCAGAATGTCAAAAGAAAGGGCGAGACTATTGGAAAGGCGAGCGCCAGAAGCACGACAATCAAAGCGCCCCAAAGCAACCGCCGCATCACCCCGCGGTCGACCGGGCGCGCACAGATGCCGTCCGTGCAAGCTTCCTTCGGCACCGGGCGATAGGCTTTCCAAAACCCATATGCGAGCGCGAGCGTTGCGAGGCTGAAGGTCACCCATTTGTAGGCATAGAGCGCGGTAAGTTGACCGATGAAGACTCCGGTGACGCCAGAGCTGACCAATACCAACGGCAGAATACAGCAAGATGACATGGCCAATGCTCCGAACACACCGGCGCCGGTGGCCAGCCAGCCAGAACGATCATCATGCTCGGTCGGTGTCGCAGGAGTGTGATCTGTCATCGCGGTGCTCATGGTTGCCTTCGTCATGACAGGCAAGGTAGGGTCTGTAGCAACTACAGGATCAAGGAGAAACTTCATGTCGAGCGATCACGGATTTGCGAGCGCCTTAAAGCGTTCCGATCTTGCGAAGTTGACCGGCTGCAACCTTGAGACCATCCGCTATTATGAGGGTGTCGGCTTGATGCCGGACCCACCGCGCAGTCCCGCCGGGCACCGCCGTTACGGAACTGCGCATGTTGAGCGGCTGAGCTTTATCATGCGAGCGCGAGAACTGGGTTTTACCATGGAAGAAATCCGAGGGCTGCTCAGCATGGTCGATCGCGGCAGCCATACCTGCGGCGAAGTCGAGAAACGTGGGCGGGATCACCTCAATGTCGTGCGGGCGAAGATAAGGGATCTGCAAAGCATCGAGGCAATCTTGGCAGAAACGATTGCGAAGTGCAGCGGTTCGGATGCACCGGAATGCCCACTCCTCAACGTGCTGTCAGATGGAGCTGTGGCCAAGGCAGATTGACCCGCACTTTACGGGACCTGAAGGAAAGGTGTTTTCAGCGTTTGAAAGTGTCGCAAACTTTGGAAGATTGCCCAGAACGGATTCCGAAGGATCAGAACGGATGCCACCAGCGGAGGAATGTCGGCTTTCTGCATGCTGTTGCGCAGCAAATCTCTAAGACCCGAATGGCAGCAATGGGCCGCTCTTGGCGGCGCAGCTTATGCCGCAACTGCGAAGAACTCCGACCCACAAACGGTCAGTAATGGGATGTACCGGCTGCTTCACCCAGCAGGTTAGGCTTGGCCTATACTGCAAAAAGGAGAAGTAGCATGGCGAAGAATGATTTTGATGAGCTAATGTCGATTGGCGTCGATATCGGCAAAGATGTCTTTCACTTGGTTGGTTTTGATAGAAACGGGCAGCTCGTGTTGCGCAAGAAGATCAAGCGCATGGCGTTGGCCGCGACGTTTGAGGAATTGCCGCGCTGCGTTGTGGGCATGGAAGCCTGCATGAGCGCACATTTTGTCAGCCGAACGTTGCGCAAGATGGGATTCGAACCTCGGATCATCCCGGCGATTTACGTTCAGCCGTTCAACAAAGGTCAAAAGAACGACTACAATGATGCCGAAGCTATCGCTGAAGCCGCTTTGCGTCCCAATCTCAAGACGGTTTCTGAGAAAACGCAAGAACAGCTCGATTTGCAAGCGCTGCACCGCGTCCGGTCACGTCTTGTGTCGCGCCGGACGGCGACAATGAATCAGATCCGCGCATTCTTGATTGAACAAGGGATCACCGTTCGCAAGAGCGTGGCCGCATTACGCACGTCGCTCCAAGCCATTTTGGACAATCGCGATGATGAGATGTCGTTGCGGATACGCAAGTTAATTTTGGGTCTTCAGCAGGACTGGATCTGGATAGACAAGCGGATCGAGATGACCACGTCAGAAATTGAAGGTGTCAGCAAAAGCGAGGCCAGCTGTCAGCGTCTGATGACTATTCCGGGCATCGGCCCAATCATCTCAACCGCAGTGGTGGCCGCTGTCGGGAACGGCGAGGCTTATGATCGTGGGCGCGACTTTGCGGCCTGGCTGGGGCTTGTGCCGCGTCAGCACAGTACGGGTGGTCGCACTATACTGGGCCGCATCACGAAGCGCGGCAGTCGATATCTGCGCATGCTGTTTTTACAGGCAGCACAGGTCATCATGATGCGACCCAAGAACTGGCCGAAGTTTAGTTTTGGCCCGTGGCTGGAGGCTGCCGCTACGCGCATGCAGCACAACAAGTTGGGTGTAGCATTGGCTGAGCTACCCCCCGAACATCGGACACTGACGTAAGCTGCGATTTGTAGTTTGCTGATCTTCAACACGAAGGAGATCAGGAATGTCGAAACGGAAGCAACATCACCCAGAATTCAAAGCCAAGGTGGCGTTGGAAGCGCTGAAAGGCGAAGAGACTGTCAGCGAGCTGGCCAGTCGGTTTGGAGTTCACCCGACGATGATCCATCAATGGAAACGTGCATTGCTTGAGGGCGCATCTGGTGTGTTCGAGCGAGGTAGCCGGAAGGCACCGGAAGTCGATGAAGAGCAGGTCAAAGGCCTGCATGCCAAGATTGGGGAGTTGGCCGTCGCCAACGATTTTTTGGCCAGAAAGCTCAAACCCTGGACCGGCAAGTGAGGTGCAAGATGATTGAGCCGAACATTCCGGGTCTGTCCGTCGGCAAGCAATGTTCCCTGCTGTCGATCTCGCGGTCGTCATTTTACTATGAACCCAAGGGTGAGAGCGAGATGAACCTCGATCTGATGCGCGTCATCGATAAGCAGTTCTTGGAAACCCCGTTTTACGGTGTGCGCCAAATGACGTGGCACCTGCGCAATGAACAGCATCTGGTGAACGAAAAGCGCATCCGACGCCTTATGCGGTTGATGGGTCTCATGCCGATCTACCAGAAACCCAACACGAGCAAGGCGGCGAAGGGTCACAAGATTTACCCCTACCTGCTGCGGGGGCTACGCGTGGATCGGCCAAATCAAGTTTGGTGCGCCGACATCACATATCTACCGATGCGGCGCGGCTTCCTTTATCTGGTGGCCATCATGGATTGGCACACGCGCAAGGTTCTGGCGTGGCGCATCTCGAACACGTTGGAGGCTGGCTTCTGCGTTGATGCGCTGAATGAGGCGATCCACAAGTTCGGCCCGCCAGACATAATGAACACGGACCAGGGCAGCCAGTTCACGTCTTTCGCTTGGACGAACAGGTTGCGGAGCGCAAACGTGCGCATCTCAATGGACGGCAAGGGCCGCTTCCTCCCCTCTCGGGACATCGCTGCGCGATACCCTGCCGGGCAAGGGATCAATATCTTTGTCGAACGGCTGTGGCGGTCACTGAAGTATGAATGCGTCTACCTGCATGCCTGGGAAACCGGGTCAGAGGCCCGAGATGGCGTCAGAAAATGGATCGAGTTCTACAACCACAAGCGCCCGCATTCTGCCCTTGGCGGCAAACCACCTGCTGTGGTCTATTGGCAGAGAATTGAAACAACCAACCACGATCAGCAAGTGCAAAGAGTAGCTTAAACTACGCCAGATCCTGTCCAACAAATGGGGAGTAGCTCACAGGATTGCGTACCACGGCGGGTCTTCTTGTTGGCCAAGCCCAAAACTCGCTCGGTTGGGGCGGTGGGTAACCTCCGTTGATTTCCAAGCCGCTTCGGCCGAGAAAGTCCAGCCCAACACAGCGGGCGGAACATCCACAAGGCGGGCGCCGTTGGCCGGGTCGAATACCCCCTTTCAAACCTTGTTTGCCTGCAATAGCAACGTCCCGCGCGCCACGATGTCGCAAAGGTCGCAACGCTCCGTCAAAACGCTGTGGCCGTTTCCGTCTGTGACAGAATGCCCAAGCTTGCAAACGCACGTTCCAGATCGCGGTCACCGAAAGGTTTCTGAACCACGGCGCAGCGACCCAAAGCCGCGGCGGAGGGCACTTCCGCTTGGCCGGTGGCAAAGATGATGGGCATATCGGGATGCTGCGCCCGCACGCGGGTGGCGACCTCCTCGCCCGAAATATCCGGCAGGCCCACGTCGATCAGCAGCGCGTCGAATTGCCCGGCTTGCAGCCTGTCCAATGTCTCCTGCCCCGACGCGGTTTCGGTGACCTCGGTGCCCAGCCCGCTGAGGATATCCGCCAGATCGAGCCGTATCAGCGCGTCGTCTTCGCAGAGCAGAACATGACGGGGCCGGTCTGGCTGCTCTTGGACTGCGTCAGCCTTTGTTTTTGCAGCGGGAGCCGAGGACAGCGCGTCGCGGACTTTGATCGCCAAAGCGTCTTTGGTGAAGGGTTTGGCGAGGAACTGCACCCCGGCATCCACCCGGCCATCGCGCACGATCGCATCGCGCGAATAGCCCGAGATGAAGAGGATCGGCAGGTCGGGCCGCTCGGCCTGAAGGGTTTCGGCCATGTCGCGGCTGCTCAGTTCTCCGGGCATGACCACGTCCGAGACCAACAGATCGAATTCCGGCGCTTGCCGCGCGGCTTTGAGGGCGGTGGCGGGGTCTTCTGCGGTGCGTACGCGGTAGCCCAGATCCGACAGCAAGGCGGCGGTGGCGTCGCGCACCTCGGCGTCGTCTTCGACCAGCAGAACGGTCTCGTTCCCGCCCGCGATGTCTGAGGGGTCATGCCATTGCAAAGGCTCCGCCGCCGTCTCGGCGCGCGGCAGCAAAAGCGTCACCGTCGTGCCCGCGCCGGGATGGCTGGCGATGGTGGCCCGCCCGCCCGATTGCCGCGCGAAGCCATAAACGGTGGAGAGCCCAAGCCCGGTGCCTTTGCCCACCGGTTTGGTGGTAAAAAACGGATCGAACACTTTGGCCAGCGTATCCGCCGGGATGCCGGGCCCGTGGTCGATGACTTTGACCTCAAGATAGTCGCCCGCCACCATGTCAGGCTCACCCAGCAATTCTTCGGGGCCGATATGCCGGTTTTCGACCGCGATTTTCAACTTGCCGCGCCCCTCCATCGCGTCGCGCGCGTTGATGACGAGGTTTAGCACGGCGTTCTGGGTGCTTGCCGCATCGACATAGGCTGGCCACAGGGCATCGGGCGTGTCGAGTTCGACCTCCATCCCCTCGCCCAAGGCGCTGCGCATGATGTCGTCGATATCACTGAGCAGATCGCGCAGGTCGATCGAGCGCGGCTGCAATGGCTGACGGCGGCTGAACGCAAGCAGTTGCGAGGACAGCGACGCGCCGCGCTCCACCGCCCGCATGGCCGCGTCGATCCGCACCCGCGCCGGGGAATCGGCCGCTATTTCGCGCGCGGCCATGGTCAGGCTGCCTGTCATCACTTGCAGCAAGTTGTTGAAATCATGGGCGACCCCGCCAGCAAGATTGCCGACCGCCTCGACCCGCTGGCTTTGGGCCAACCGGTCGTGAAGCTCTTCCAACTCGCGGTTGCGTTTCTCGACACGCTCTTCCAACGTCGTGTTCAGATCGGCCAGTTGGCGGGACAGTTCTTTCTGCTCGTGGATTTCGGAATTCGTGCCGACCCAGCGCATCAGCGCGCCTTGGTCATCTCTGGTCGGCACTGCGCGCACCAAGTGCCAGCAATAGGCACCATCGGCCCGTCGCAGGCGAAATTCGCTCTCGTAGACCGCCCCGGTTTCCACCGCCTCGGCCCAAGTGGCTATCGCCTCGGCGCGGTCCTCGGGGTGAATGATCGCGGGCCAAGCATCCCCGACCAGACTGCCCGGCGCCGCGCCCGAAAAGGCATATATCTGATCGCTGACCCAATCCAAACGCCCATCGGCGGTGGCGGTCCAGACATGGACCGGCATGGTATGGGCCATGGTGCGGAACCGTTCCTCCGCCTCGCGCAGCTTGGTTTCGGCAAGCTTATGCGCGGTGACGTCATTGCCTTGGATCACGATGCCGATGGTTTCTCCCCGCACGTTGTCGAGCGGTTGAAACACGAAATCGACGACGACCCGTTCAGTCGGACCTCCGGGGCTGCGTTGCACCCATGCCTCGGCCCCCTGTTGGCTCACGGCCTCGCCGGTGCGATAGACCTCGTCCAGCATTTCGAAAAAGCCTTGCCCCGCGATTTCGGGCAAAGCCTCGCGCGCGGGTTTGCCAATAAGATCGCGCTTGCCAATCATCCGTAAATAGGCGGCGTTGACCGTGCAAAAGACGTGGTTCGGCCCCATGAGGGTGACCATGAAATTCGGCGCCTGTTCAAAGATCAGCTTGAAAAGTCTGATCCCGGTATCGAGTTCCAGATTCTGCTGCGTCACCTCATGGGCACGGCGCAGCACGGCGGCTTGGGCCGAGCCTGCGCGCGCCTCACCCGGGGCTTCGGCGGTATAGACTTCGGTGATGTCCTGCGTGTGCTGCAAAATGAACTCGACCTCGCCGTCCGCACCTAGGATCGGCGTATGGGTCGCGCTCCAATAACGGTCTTCGGTTTTGCCCTCAGCACTGGCGATTGGATAGGGGATGACCGGCAAGTGGTCGGTGGTGCCATCGCGGAACACCCGCGCGAAAGACGCGCGCAGCATGCGGCCCGACTCGCTTTCGGGGTCAGATGGAAATTCCTCGAACAAGTCTTTCCCGATAAGCCGCTCTAACTGGCGATCAGTCACCTGTAGGTAGGCATCATTCGCCCAGACCACCCGAAGCTCACTGTCCAACAACACGAAGGGCGACGGCGCGGCCTGGAGGATTCTTTCAAAGTCATGGGTCATCGTGTGTTGATCTTCTTATCTATTGGAACGTGCGGGTCAGCAGTCTCAGCCGCGCATTCAATCTTGATTTGAGGTGTCAGGCAAGGACGGTTGCAGCGCCGTGTCTCGCGGCTGCCCTGGCTTGGCCCGCTACGGCAGGGAGGTTTTCGGAGGCTGCTCTAGATTTCATCGTATCTCGGAATTTTTAGGTCTGGGCGGCGGCGCCGCTGCGTCTCAACCGCGCGTCACGCATATGTAGCCCGCAATCCCTGCGGAACCAGAACCTCGCGCAGATTTTGCAACGTCTTGCACTCTGCGCTGAGTTTGCGATGAATGGAGCCGCTGCGCCTACCATGCCCCACGGGCCGCGCAGCCGATCAGCCATCGCCCTTTTTCTCATTTCCGCCCGCGCGCCCCTTTCCCAAAGCTATTCAGGACCACCGCATGACATTCCGCTTCATCCACGCGTCTGACCTGCACATCGGGCGCAAGTTCGCCAATATCCCGCAAGCGGCGGATGGCAACATCCGGGGGCGTCTGATGGAAGCGCGGCATGGGGCCATCGCTAAACTGGCCCAAGCCGCGCGGGATCACGGGGCGGCGCATGTGCTCTTGGCGGGCGATACATTCGACACTGCGACACCTTCGGCCGCTGTGCTGCGGCAGGCCTTGACCGCCATGGGCGAGGCGGCAGAGGTGACATGGTGGATCCTGCCCGGCAACCACGACAATCTGCGCGATGCCGAACCCCTGTGGGAAGTGATCCACCGCGATGCCCCTGCCAATCTGCGCGCTCTCTTGGATGCTGCCCCGGTTGAGATCAGCACGGATGCCAGCCTGTTGCCCTGCCCCGTGGCCTTTCGCGCGGGCGCCAGCGATCCGAGCGCCCCTTTGGACAAGATGCAAAGCCCCGAGGGGCATCTGCGCATCGGCCTCGCCCACGGCGGCGTCACCGATTTCACCGACAGCGGAGAGGCGATTGCGCCTGACCGGGACCAGCGCGCGGGGTTGGACTACCTCGCCCTTGGCGATTGGCACGGGCGGATGGCCGTTTCAGACCGGGTCCAATACTGCGGCACGCCGGAGCAGGATCGTTTCAAACACGGGCGACGGGGCGTCTGCCTTGCGGTTGAGGTTGCAGGCCCCGGCGCTGCCCCCAAGGTGAATGAGATCGAAACCGGCAGTTTCCTATGGTCCGAGGCCGAGCTTACGCTTCATCCCCGCCAAGACGCGGCGGCGGCATTGCAGGCCCTGCTGCCCGCTGCGGGCCGCCGGGATCACCTGCTGCGCGTCAAAGCAGGGGGCTGGGCGGGCCTTCCCGATCGCGCAGCGCTAGCCCGCGCGGCCCAGGCCTGCGCCCCCGATTTCGCGCATTTCGAACTGGTGACCGAAGGTTTGGGTACGCAATATGAGGCCGCAGACCTTGATGAGATCGATCGCGGCGGTGCCCTGCGCATGGCGGCGGATACCTTGGTGAACGAGGCGCAATCCGACACCCTGCCCCAGTCCGAGCGTGATGTGGCCGCCGATGCCCTCGCCCGGCTTCATGCCTATGTGCAGGGGGCGAAAGCATGAAAATCCGCGCCATCACCCTCAACAACGTCCGCCGCTTCACCGATCCCGCGCAAGTGACCGGAATAGGCGACGGGATCAATGTCTTGAGCGAGCCGAACGAGCACGGCAAATCCACGCTTTTCGACGCGATACAGGCGCTGTTCTTCAAACCCTTCGGCTCTCGCGACAAAGAGGTCGCCGCCCTGCGCCCCCATGCGGGCGGTGCGCCGGAGGTGACCATCGAGGTCGAAACCGACGAGGGGCGCTTTGCCGTTCACAAGCGGTGGTTCCAAAAGCCCCTTGCCACCGTGCACCGCGATGGCAGGCTGATCGCACAGGCGGATGAGGCCGAGGCATGGATCGCGCAGCTTTTGGGCGGGGATGCGGGCGGGCCGTCGGGGCTGATCTGGGTCCGGCAGGGCATGACCGCGCTGACCGGTGGCTCGACCAAAGAGGAGAAACTGGCGCTGGAGGCGCGGCGCGATCTGATGACCTCGGTCGGGGCCGAGGTCGAAGCGATGACCGGCGGGCGGCGCATGGACAAGGCGCTGGCACAATGCCGCGACGAGCTTGCCCAGTATGCCACCGGCACCGGACGCCCGCGCACCGGCGGAGCGTGGAAAGAGGCCCAAGATCAAGTGGAGGCGCTACAGGCCACGCGCGACCAACTGACCGCGACCGCGCGAGAGTTGCAGGATGCCTTGGCCGAGCGTCAGCGGGCACGGCGGGCCTTGGCCGACCTCGAAGCGCCCGAGCTGGTCGAAGAACGCCGCCAAAAGCTTGAGGCCGCCCGCACCGCCCATGACGCCGCCACCCGCCACGCGGAAGAACTGGAAACCCTTGACCGGGCCGTGGACCTCGCGCGTCTCACGGCTGAAAGCGCCACATCGCGGCTCGACAGCTACCGCGCCGGAGAGGTCGAGCAAAAGGCCGCCCGCGCCGCCGAAACCACAGCCCGCAAAGCGGCAGAGACCGCCCACAGCACCCTATCTGAACGCCGCGGGACGCTTGACACCGCAGAGGCCGCCGCGACAGATGCCCGCGCCGCCCTCAAAACCGCCGAGGACCACCACCGCCACGCCTTGCGGGCGCGCGCCGCGCGGGACGGCGCTGACCGTCGCCGCGCGCTTGAGGATCGCATCAAAGAGGCCGAAGAGGCCCGCCGCCGGATGGAGACCGCCGGTGCCGCCGCCCAATCCGGCCCGGACGCCGCCACGATGCAACGGCTAGAAACCCTCTCTGCCGAACTCTCCGCCAGCCGCGCCGCCCGCGATGCCGCAGCCCCCCAAGTGATTGTCCGCTACGCCCCCGGCCAATCGGGCAGCATCCACAGCGACAGCGGGCCGTTGGTGGAGGGCACCCCCCTGCCGCTTCCGCGCAGCACCACCCTGCGGATCGACGGTATCGGCAGTTTGGAAGTCCACCCCGGCGCGGAGGGCGCAGAGGACGGCACAGTCGAAACCGCCGCCGCCAGCCTGCAAGCCGCGCTCGACCAGATTGGCGCGGCTGATCTGGCCGGGGCCTGCGCCGCCGCCGCGGCCCGTGTGGAGGCCGCCGCGCGTCAGGGAGAGGCCAAGGCCGTTCTCAACAGCCTCGCCCCTGAGGGGATCGACGCGCTGCACCAAGCCCTCGCCGCCATTCCGGCCTCGGAGGAGGTTTCCGACGCACCTGATCTTGCGCGCGCCGAAGACGCCCTCGAAACAGCGCAGGCCGGGCATGAGACGTGCCGGATCGCGCGGGAGACGGCAGCCGAGGCGCTGGCCGATGCCAAGGCCGATGCCGCGGTCAAAGACGCACAGCTTGCCTCGCTCAGTGACCGGTTGCAGCGCGCCGAGGCGCAGCAGGCCAAGCTGGGCGATGTCACGGAAGACGCGCTTGCCACCCAAGCCGCCAGCACCGCCGCCGCGCTGGAGGCCGCACGCCTGTCCCACGCCGAAAAGGCCAAAGACGCGCCAGATGCGGCCAGCCTTCGGGCCGCCCTCACCCGCGCGGAATCGGTTGAGGCGCAAGCCCGAGAGGAAGTCGCCCGCCTGCGTCCCCTGCTGGCCCGGCTCAGCGAACGCATCACCCGCGCCTCTGGCGACGCGGTGGAGGAACGGCTCGCCGAGACCGAAGACCAATTGCAAGCCGCCGAAGAGACCCTCGCGCGGATCGCCCATGAGGTTGCGGTGCTCATCCGGCTGGAAGGCGCTTTGCAAGACGCGCGGAACGAGGCGCGAGAGCGGTACTTCACCCCCATCGTCAAAGAACTCAAACCGCTGCTGCAGCTCCTTTGGCCCGATGCTGAGCTGACATGGGGCGAGGAATCGCTGCTGCCGCACGCGCTGATCCGCGAAGGTCGCGAAGAGCCGATCGATGTCCTTTCAGGCGGCACCCAGGAACAGGTGGCGCTTTTGGTACGGCTGGCCTTTGCGCGGATGCTGGCCCGTGCGGGACGCATCGCGCCGGTGATCTTGGACGACGCGCTGGTCTTTACCGATGACGACCGGATCGAGCGGATGTTCGACGCGTTGCACCGGCAGGCCAGCGATATGCAGATCATCGTTCTGACCTGCCGCCAACGCGCCTTTCGTGCCCTTGGCGGACAGGCTTTGCGGCTGCAAACGGTGGGCCCATAGAAATAACGGCATCAAGTGCCCAGCGTGAATGAACTTTTCCCCCCGTCCCGCGTTGGCTTCGTAGCATCTGCGCAGGGCATGTTGGGGGGAATACATTGAACGATATCGCCGCGATCAGACGGCTGTTGGAAGTGCTGGTACTGATCGCCCTCTTCGTGACTGCCTATTTCGCCAAGGATTTGCTGCTGCCGATCCTGCTTGGTTTCCTCCTCGCGCTCACGCTCAGCCCGCTGATCCGCTCCTTTGAAAAATTCGGCATCTCGCCTCCGCTGGGGGCTGTGCTGCTGATTGGCTTTGTCGGGCTGATCATCTTTGTGCTGGCCGGGCTGTCGGCGGGCACCGTGGCCACGTGGTCGGATGAAATCCCCTCAATGGGCAATGAGATACAGCGCAAGCTGCAAGGCTGGATGAAGACGGTAGAGGATGTCCGCTCTGCCACGGAACAGGTCGAAAAGATCGGCGCAGATAACGGCGCCAGCAAACCCGAAGAGGTGGTGGTCAAACAGCCGGGCCTGCTCGACAATGCCATGAACACCGGCGCGCGGATTGGCGGCACGGTGGCCGTCGCCCTTGTGCTGGCGCTGTTCCTGCTGGCCTCGGGCGATCTGTTTTACCTCAAGCTGGTTCAGTCCTTCCAGACCTTCACCGGCAAGAAGCGCGCGCTAAAGGCGGTCTATGACGTTGAGCGCCGCGTGTCGCGCTACCTGCTGACCATCACCATCATCAACGCGGGGCTTGGCGTCTCTGTTGGGCTTTACCTTTTCGCGCTTGGGCTGCCCGTTCCTTATGTCTGGGGCTTGGCGGCGTTCTTGCTGAACTTCCTGCCCTATATCGGCGGGGTGATCGGCGCGGTGCTGGTGGGGGCCTATGCCATCGCCACATTCGACAGCGTCGGCTATGCGATCCTTGCCCCCATCGGCTATCAGATCCTCACCGGGATCGAGGGGCAGTTCATCACGCCCTACCTTGTGGGGCGTCGGTTGGAGTTGAACACCGTTGCCGTGTTCCTCACCGTGGTCTTTTGGGGCTGGCTTTGGGGGATTGCAGGCGCGCTCGTGGCGGTGCCCTTCCTCGTGGTCTTCAAGGTGATTTGCGAGAATGTCACCGCGCTCAACATGATCGGGCATTTTCTGGATAAATCCGCCCCCGATGTGGCGGCAACCGCGGCGGATGAACCCGCCGCGGAAAAGCCCGGTGGCTAAAGCTGCCTAGCCCGCGAGGGACGGCAGCCAAAGCACGATCTGCGGGAAGGCCACAAGCAAGCCGATGGTCACCGCGTCGGCGATGAAGAAGGGCATCACGCCGCGGAACACGTCCTGCACGCTGAGATCAGGGCGTACGCCCGCGACCACAAAGCAGTTGAGGCCGATGGGCGGGGTGATCAGACAGAACTCCGCCATTTTCACCACCAGAATGCCAAACCAGATCGCGCACATTGGCCCCGACATGCCAAAGGCGCTGTCAGCCGCAGAGACGAACTCGCCCCCGTTGAGCGCCATGACCGCCGGATAGACCACGGGCAGCGTCAAAAGCAGCATGCCGATGGCGTCCATGAACATACCCAATACCGCATAGGCCAGCAGGATGCAGATCAGGATGATCATCGGAGAGGTTTCGAGCGAGGAGATCCAATCGGCAAAGGCACCCGGCAGATCGGCGAAACCGAGGAAGCGCACATAGATCAGCACGCCCCAGATGATGGTGAAGATCATCACCGTCAGCTTGGCCGTCTCCAGCAGTGCGTCCTTCAACTCCGCCAAACGCATCCCACGGAAGACCGCCATGCAAAAGACGATAAACGCGCCAACTGCGCCGCCTTCTGTCGGGGTTCCCCAGGCATCGCCAAAGGGGTTGTAGACGAAGAAGATGATGATCACGACCACCGCGACAATCGGCAGAGCGGCAGGCAAAGCGGCAAAGCGTTCACGCCATGTGAAGCCGGTCACCGGCGGGCCGACGTTTTTCCAGATCATGGCGATGCCAATGATCAAGATGGCATAGACCACCGCCGAGAAAGCACCGGGGATAAAGCCTGCGAGCAGCAGCTTGCCCACGTCCTGCTCAACGATGATCGCATAGATCACCAAGATCGCCGAGGGCGGGATCAGCGAGGCCAGCGTGCCCCCTGCCGCCACGACGCCCGCCGCGAATTGCTTGTTATAGCCGATCTTGAGCATCTCGGGGATGGCGATCCGCGCGAAAACCGCAGCCGTGGCCACCGACGCGCCCGACACAGCCGCAAAGCCTGCGGTCGCAAAAACGGTCGAGACCGCCAAACCACCCGGCACCCAAGCGAACCAGCGTTTCGCGGCCTCAAAGATCGCTTTGGTCAGACCCGCGTAATAGGCCAGAAAGCCAATCAGAATGAAGGTCGGGATCAGCGAGAGTGTCTGGCTCGAGACTTTCGAGTGAGGCACCTGCCCGGCGGTCTTGATCGCCACGGTCAGCGCCCAGCCCAACTGGTCCCATTCCATGCCCTTTTTGGCCCAGAAAATCCAGATAAGACCGATAAGCCCGGCCATAGCGGCGGCAAAGGCCACCCGCATGCCAAGCACCACCATAAGCAGCATGCCGCCCGAGACCCAAAGGCCGATTTCAATAGGATCCATCAGTCACGCCCATCCAGTTGTTCGGCCTCGGCCATTGCTTGTTCTGCCGCCGATTGCACCAGCGGCACGGCCACGGGGCGTTCCAGCCCCAGCACCAAGGCCCGGCCATAGCCCCAAATCTGCAGACAAAGCCGCAGAGAGATCACGGCAAAGGCAACCGGCACCACCAGTTTGCTGGGCCAGATTGGCAGGCCGATGTCGATCGAACTGTCACGGCTCCACATCGGGGCGGCCATGTCAAAGCTGCGGTCGAAATGCGCCCAAGCGCCCCATGTCAGCGCCAGCATCAAAAGCAGGATCAGCACCACTGACAGCAGTTCCGCAGCCCAAAGTGCGCGGCCCTTAAGCTGGCCGATCAGAATGTCCATGCGCACATGCCCGCCCATACGTTGGGTATAGGCGATGCCCATGATGGCGATGAACGGCATGGCCGCTTCGATCCAGTCGACATAGCCCGCCAGTGGCGTGGAAAAGAACTTGCGCCCCCCCACGGACCAAACGGCCAGCACCATCAACATGAAAACGGCAATCCCCGAGATCAGGGCAAAGAAGGTCTCCAGTTTCAGCAGGCCCCGGTCGAGGCGGCTGAGGAGGCTGCTGTCCTCCAGCACGGCGGATGATCCGGCCATCGGCTCTCCTTTTCAGAAAGTCTGTTTGTTACGTCATTAAAGTCGAAAGGGCCGCGCGGTTTGCCGCACGGCCCTCTAAGTCATGCGCGCAAGGCTTAGTTCGACGCGCGTTCTTTTTCCAGCGTTTCCATCACGAGGTCATAGAGTTCCTGACCCGGAATGCCTTGGGCTTCCATGTCTTTGATCCATGCTTCGCGCGCAGGATCAGCCGCTTTGGCTTTGAACTCGGCGATCACCTCGGGGGAGAATTCGACCTTCTCGACGCCCTTTTCTTCAAGAACGGAATCCCACCGCTCAAGCAGTTCGCCGTAGTTGGCAAGGTAGTGATCCAGCGCCTCATCGACGGACCCATCAAGCGCTTCGCGCTCTGCGTCGCTCAGCGCCTCATAGGCGTCGATGTTCACCACAACGGGGCAGTTCACGGTGCCGGGGTTGAGGTTTGCGGTCCACCAATCGGCTTTGTTGATCGTGCCAAAGCTGAGGTGCGCGTGCTGGGCGAAGGCCACAGTGTCGACAACACCGGATTCCATCGCGTTATAGGCTTCCGAAGAGGTCACGGATGTCGGCACACCGCCCACGGCTTCGAATGCTTTGCCCAGACCGCCGGTGGCGCGCACGCGCATGCCGTCAAAGTCTTCCAACGTGGTGCGCGGATCGCCGGTGCCGACAAGGTTGTACTGCGGCATGGGCGAGGTCATCAGCATCTTGGCGTTCCACTGCGCCATCTCTTTGGCAACGGCGGGGTGATCATAGACCGCACGGCTGACCGCGACTTCTTCTTCAAGGTTGCTGACGCCAAGGAAGGGCAGTTCCAACACGGTGATCGCGCGGTTCTTGTCGGCGTGGTAGCCGGCGCAGAACTGGGCCATCTCGAAGGCACCGATGGAGATACCGTCGAGGTTCTCACGGTTCTTGGACAGGCCGCCGTAGCTGACGTTGATGGTGAATTCGCCGTTGGTCTTTTCGCTCACCAGTTCGGCGATCTTTTCGACATGCTCGGTGAAGGCGCGGCGCTTGCCCCAGACGGAGGCGTTCCATTCGGTCGCGGCAGCTTCGCCGACAAAGGCAACGCTCAGCGCACAGGCGGCGGCACAGCTCAGCAGGTTTTTCATGATGTCTCTCTCCCATTGTTGCCGCCCTTGGATGGGCGGATTGGCGCACAGGCTACCCCGAGGGGACAGGCCTGCCAACCCCGTCATGCCGCGCAAATACGACAGCCGCAAGACAGTTGGGCAGGGTTTGACTGCCAAGGCATTGAAAAAGCGCGTCATTCCCCGGCACAGATCGGAAAATTTACAGATACCACGCCAATCGGGAAAAACCTTTACAGGCAAGCCCTTGTATTCCAGTTGCTTATTCACTTCTTTTCACGGGCCGCTATGATCCAGCTTAGGAGGAGGCCACGGCAGCCGGGTGAGATCTGCGCCCCGTGGCAAGATGCGAACATCAAGGGAGGAACCACCATGTCCGACGCCACCGCAAAGACCTATCCGCCATCCGCCGACATGGCCGCCCGCGCCCATGTGGATGCGCAGACCTATGACAAGATGTACCACGCCTCGGTCACCGACACCGAGGAGTTCTGGCGCGAACAGGCGCAGCGGATCGACTGGATCAAACCCTTTACCCAAGTGCGCGATGTGAACTTTGACCTTGGGTCAGTCAGCATCAATTGGTTCGCGGATGGCGAATTGAACGTCAGCGCCAATTGCATCGACCGCCACCTTGAGACGCGCGGCGATCAGACCGCGATCATTTGGGAGCCGGACAGCCCCGAGGACGCCGCCAAACACATCAGCTACCGCGAATTGCACAGCGCCACCTGCCGCATGGCCAATGTGCTGCGCGATCTGGGCGTGGGCAAAGGCGACCGCGTCATCATCTACATGCCGATGATCCCCGAAGCCGCCTATGCCATGCTAGCCTGCGCGCGGATCGGCGCGATCCATTCCATCGTTTTCGCCGGGTTCTCACCGGATGCGCTGGCAGCCCGCGTCAACGGCTGCGAAGCCAAAGTCGTGATCACCGCAGATGAGGCCCCGCGCGGCGGCAAGGCCACCCCGCTCAAGTCCAATGCCGACAAGGCACTGGCGCAATGCGACGCCAGTGTGCAATGCCTCGTGGTGCGCCGCACCGGCGGGGATGTGGCATGGAACGACGCCCGCGACCGCGATTACAACGTACTGGCCGAGCAGGCCGCCGACACCTGCGAGCCGACAGCCGTGGGGGCCGAGGACCCGCTGTTCATCCTCTATACCTCTGGCTCCACCGGCCAGCCCAAGGGTGTGGTCCATAGCACCGGCGGCTATCTCACCTATGCGGCGCTTACCCATGAGGTGACCTTTGATTACCACGATGGCGATGTTTATTGGTGCACCGCTGATGTGGGCTGGGTCACCGGGCACAGCTATATCGTCTATGGCCCGCTGGCCAATGGCGCGACCACGCTGATGTTCGAAGGCGTGCCGACCTACCCCGACGCCAGCCGCTTTTGGCAGGTCTGCGAAAAGCACAAGGTCACCCAGTTCTACACTGCCCCCACCGCCATCCGCGCGCTGATGGGCCAAGGCAAGGAATTCGTCACGAAAAGCGACCTGTCGTCGCTGCGCATCCTTGGTACCGTGGGCGAGCCGATCAACCCCGAAGCGTGGAACTGGTACCATGATGTCGTCGGCCAAGGCCGCTGTCCCATTGTCGACACTTGGTGGCAGACCGAAACAGGCGGTCACCTGATGACCCCCCTGCCCGGGGCGCATGACATGAAACCGGGGGCCGCGATGAAACCGTTCTTCGGGATCAAACCCGTGGTGCTCGACCCAACCTCGGGTCAAGAGATTGAGGGCAATCCAGCCGAAGGCGTGCTTTGCATCGCGGACAGTTGGCCGGGCCAGATGCGCACCGTCTGGGGCGATCATGAGCGGTTCGAGAAAACCTATTTCGCGGATTATCCCGGCTACTATTTCACCGGCGATGGCTGCAAACGCGATGCCGATGGCGACTACTGGATCACGGGCCGCGTCGATGATGTGATCAACGTCTCAGGCCACCGCATGGGCACCGCCGAGGTCGAAAGCGCGCTGGTCGCCCATGACAAAGTCGCCGAAGCCGCCGTGGTCGGCTACCCGCATGATGTCAAAGGTCAGGGCATCTATTGCTATGTCACATTGATGAGCGGTGAAGAGCCTTCCGATGATCTGCGCAGCGAACTGCGCAACTGGGTCCGGCAAGAGATTGGCCCCATCGCCTCGCCCGATCTGATCCAATGGGCGCCCGGCCTGCCGAAAACCCGCTCGGGCAAGATCATGCGCCGCATCCTGCGCAAAATCGCCGAAAACGATTATGGCGCCTTGGGGGATACATCGACACTGGCGGATCCCAGCGTGGTGGATGATCTTATCGACAACCGAATGAACCGCTAAAGCTTGGCACGGCGCGGGTGGCTGCCCGCCCCCGCGCCATGCCCTAAGAAAGAGAGACATGGACCAAACCGCCCCCCAGATACTGCCGCCCGCCACAGCAGCGGAATGTGACGTCGCCCTGCCGGATATCCTCGCCGCGCCCAAGGATGGCGCCGTCATAGAGCAGCTCTGTTTCCGCTCTGATTACGGCCTGCGAGACCACCCCGATCAGCTGGACCTGACCGTAGGCGAAGGCATCCGTGGCGAGCGTTGGACCAAGAAACCTTGGCTGACCCTGCCCGATGGCAGTCCCGACCCGCGGATACAGGTTTCGATCCTGCCCAAACGCATCATGGACCTGTGCTGGCGCGACCGCGCAAACACGCCCCACCCCGGCGATACGATGATCGTTGACATGGACCTTGGCCATGAGAATCTGCCCGTCGGCACACGGCTACAGGCCGGATCGGCGGTGCTAGAGGTGAGCGACAAGTTCAATACCGGCTGCATCAAATGGCGCGACAGATATGGCCAAGACAGCCTGCGCTGGATCAACCGAAAGGAAAACCGCCCCCACCGCCTGCGCGGTATTCTGTGCAAGATCGTGCAAGATGGCACCGTGCGGGTCGGCGATCAGCTCGTCAAACTTTGAGGTTTGGCGAAAAGCAAAGGCCGCCCCAATGGGACGGCCTTACGTTCATTTCATATTTGTAAGCTCGGCTCTCGCCTTGCGCGGGCTTAGCCTTCGACGCGCTGCAGGTTGATCTCACCCACGCCCACAGCAAAGTTCACGCCGGTCTGGGTGTTCACGCTCAGCGGCTGAAGCGCCAGCGTGTTTTCCGAGCCACCTGTCATCAGGTTGGCGCCTGCGCCGACACCAACGGTCGCCTCAGCAGAGACACCCTTGTAGCTGCCGTTCAGACCGCCTTCGTAATATTCCTGCTCAGTTGGGGCCAACACCAGCCAAGACATCTGGCCGTTCTGGGTCTTGCCGATATCGACGCCCCAGCGGTTGATCTCACCGACATAGGTCTCATCCTCGAGACCTTCTTCGATGGGGTTGAAGGTACAGGTCAGCTCGCGGGTGGAGCCAAAGATAAAGCCGGTGCCATCGCCCACATCGCAAGACAGCGACCCGATCTCAGCGTGGTCTACGGTCTCATTGTCATCGGCCATCGCGGTGGAACCGAAAGCGGTGGCGCTCAAGAGGGCGGCGCCGAGGGTCAGTTTGGTTGCATGCATCATCTTTTGTCACTTTCCGGCGCGGCGTTGCGCGCCTTTTCTGCTTTGAACGGCATTCGGGTGCCTTGGACAGGCGGCGCAGATGACCTGCCCCGCCCCTTTCAGACAGCCAGCATCGACACCAAGTAGGGGCCGATGATGCCTCTCATCGCAGACCCAACGCCCATCCCCGGCTGGGGTTCCTACCCGTGGCCACAGAGGCGAAATACCGCGCAGGGTGACGGGGCGCGCAACGCCCCGGCACCGCTGGACAAATCAGCCGCTACATGGCACCGCTTGTCGCTATGAGTGATGATCTGATCCCCTTCTCGCCCGACAGCGGCGATGCCCCAGCCCTGCGGCGCGCCTTTGGGCGTTTCGGCACCGGCGTGACCGTGGTGACCGTGAAAACCGCACAGGGCCCCTTGGGGATGACCGCGAATTCCTTCGCCTCGGTCTCGCTTGAGCCGCCCTTGGTGCTGTGGTCGCCTGCGATCTCATCCAAACGGCACGACAGTTTCACCTCGGCCGCATCGTTCTGCATCCATGTCCTTGGCGCGGATCAAGAGGATTTAGCCCAGCGGTTCGCCGGCCAAGGTCACGACTTTTCCGGTTTCGACTGGACCGAAGATGCCGCAGGCGTGCCGACCTTTTCGGGCTGCCTTGCCCGGTTTCACTGCAACACCTACGCCGTGCATCCGGCGGGCGATCATTCGCTGATTTTGGGCCATGTGCAACAGGTCGCCCTGCGCGAGGATGGCGCGGCGGGGCTGATGTTCGACCAAGGCCGCTATGGCCAATTTACCCCGCGCGACGCGGATTAAACGCGGCCAAGGCCGCCCCGCAAGGCACCCCCGTTCTCAGTAATCCCGCTCAAAGAAGATGCCGATGCTGCTGTCGCCATCCGAGCCAAGCGTGCCCTTGGCCGTAAGGCTTTCGGTAATGTCAAGGTTGAGGGAAACCTCGCCAGTCCCGTCAGAGGCCGCCGTGACATCGGTATAGACATTGTCGGTCAGGTATTTCCCAAGCCGCAGCGCCGTTGCACCGTCGTCGGTGGTGGTCACATCCAGATCGTCCAAGCCAAAGCCTTCGCGCAGGTTGCCGATCACCCCTTCGCCGCCACGGCCCGCAAGGGTCGCCACCGCACTGGCCAATTGCAGCGCTTGGAAGGCCGAGATTTCCGAGATGTTGCGACCAAAGAGCAGTTGCGACAGCACCTCATCCTGCGGTGCGGCGGGGGTGGATTCAAAGGTCACCTCTGGCTCATTCGCAGGGCCGCTGACGATGACACGCACCTCGCCCGCTTCGGTATCGGTCGAGGTCACAAAGCGGATATAGGGAATGAAATCGCCCTGAAACTGGACCGAGCCTTCGTCGAGCAAGAAGCGTTTGCCCAAGATATCCAGCCGCCCCCGGATCAGTTCAAACCGCCCGGCAGAGATGATGCGGTTGGTGGTGCCGCTGAGGTTGAGCGAGCCGCCCAGTTCCGCATCAAGCCCGCGCCCGCGCACGAAAATCCGGTTGGGCGCGTTCAATTGCAGGTTCAGGCCAAAGCCGGGGCTAGAAGCATCCTCGGCAGGGTCTTCCCCCGCCTCGGCCCCCTCCAGCCCGGCCTTGCGCCGCGTTGCCAGAACATCGGCGGGCGCGTTGACATGGGTGATCTGCGGAATGTCCCCGATTGAGGTCAGCCCCGTTGCGGGCACCTGAATATTGGTCTCGCCTGCGTTGATCACCCCGGTGATCTGCGCCCCACCGCTTAAGGGGCCTGCAAGCCGCAGGTCGCCGTTCAGCGTGGTGCTGTAAAGGCTTGGGTCCGCATAGACGAGATTGCGCAGAGTCACGCTGATATCTGCAGGCAAGGCCGGTGTCAGGGTGATCGCCCCCGCCACACGCAGCTCTCCGCCGTCGACTGCCTGACCGGTCACGTTCAACTGCGCCCGGTTGTTGCCAAGCTGGATATCCGCATTGATCCCGCGCAGCGCCACGCGCAGGTTCGGCGCGGTGAACGTCGCGTCGCTGGTGGTGATGCGCCCGCTGACCGACGACAGCGCTGCCGGGCCGTTGATTTGCAAGTCAAACTGCGCCTGCCCCTGCAAGTTGCGCGGGGCAAGGAAGGGACGCGACAGGCCGAGCGGCGCGTTGCCCGCGATATCAAGGTTCAGCGTCCCATCGGGGCTCACCAATCCAGCCACGGTTGCCTGCGTGCCGGCGGGGCCGTTGGCATTGGTATCAATCCGCCATGCCTCCCCCTCGCGCCGGGCCGAGCCTGCGACGCTCAGCGGGCCGTTCACCTGCTCCACCAAGGCGCCGATGTCCGGCATGTTCAGCTGGAAATCGACCGCCGCATTGGGGCCGGTCACCAAGCCTTCGACCGTCGCCCGCGCGCCGAAGGGGCCGCTGGCGCTTGCATCAAGCACCACACCTGCTTCGGTCTGGCGCGCCACGCCATTCGCGGCGAAAGAACCCGTGACGCTGGGCACCAGCGGGTTCAGTTTGGGAACGGAGACGTCGAACCGCATTGAGACCTCACCGGTGACCAGCCCTTCGACCATGGCATTGCTGCCATAGGGGCCGTTGGCGCTCACATCCACGGCGATCCCGTCTTCTGTTTGACGGATGTCGCCGGTGGCCGAAAGCGGGCCATTCACACCGGGGGCGATGGGGCTAAGGTCGGGTACCGACAGATCAAAGCTGAGCGCCATATTCGGACCGGTTGCCAGACCTTCGACCACGGCGCTGCTGCCGTAGGGGCCGGTCGCGGCGACATCCACGGCAATGCCATCCTCTTGCTGGCGGACGGTGCCCTGCGCGGCAAGCGGCCCGTTGACGCCGGGGGCCAGCGGGCTGACATCCGGCAAGGTCAGGTCAAAGCGCAGCGCCATGTCAGGGCCGGTTGCCAGCCCTTCCAGCGCAACGCGACTATCGTAGGGGCCATTGGCGATGGTATCGACGACAAACCCCTGTTCGGTCTGCTCCAACGTGCCACTGGCCTCAACCCCGCCGTTGATTTGCGGCACGAGAGGTTGGATATCGGGCAACGACAGATCAAAGGCCACATCGACGCGCGGCGTGACCAGCCCCCTGACCGAGGCGTGCGCATCAAGCGGGCCGCTGGCGTTGGTGTTGATCTCCCAGCCCTGTGGTGTCTGGCGCAACTCGCCCTTGGCCGTGACAGGCCCGGTGATATCCGCGTCTGGTACGAAATCTTCGATCCGTGGGATATCTGCGGTGAAATCGATCTGCGCGTCCTCGCCCGTGGCCAAGCCTGACACGGTCAGCGCCGCGTCATAGGGGCCATCGGTGACCGCATCGACAACCCAGCCGCGCGTCTCTTGCACCGCTGTCGCCTTGACCGCGATGGGGCCTTCGTATTGCGGCAGAACCAGCCCGACATCGGCGAGCGTAAAGTCCAAATCCGCGCGGCTGTCTTCGCTGCGCAACTCGACATTGCCGGTCAGATCAATCGCGTCGTTCTTGAGGTCCAGATCACGAAGATAAGTCCCGGTCTCATTGCGCTTTGCGACCATGCTGAGGCTGGTGCGCCCCGCCAGAACCGCATCGGCCTGTTCGATCCCGATCTCAAGGTCATCCGTCCCGCCCGCAATCGCCAGATCGAACATACCGCCCAAAGGCGTGACCGTCCCGTTCAGCGCAAGCGCCGTGGCGCCCGCGATATCGCGGCCTGCCAGCGCGGAAAAGCGACTGATATCCCGCGCTTCGAGCGTCATCTTCAACTGCGTGAGCAGCCCGGTATCCACCCCATTGATCGCCGCCTCGCCGGTCAGGCCATAGTCTTCTCCCGACAGGGTCAGCCCGTTGATCTCAATCGGTTCTCCTTCGACGAAACGGATTTCGGCGCTGCCGGTGATCGCGTCCCCAATGGCCTCGGCACTGGCCGGATCGGTCAGCGACAGCCCCTCGGTGGCAAAGGTCACATCGCCAAGGAATTGGCCCAAACTGCCAAGGTTGCCTTCGAGGATCCCATCAAGCGCCAGTTGCGTTTGCGCGATTTGCAGCGCGCCCGTGTCCAGCCCGGTGATGTCGAACGCACTTTCAAAGCGGTCGCCATCGGCGGCATCGTAATCCACGCGCAGGGTCACGGCCTCTACCCGCGTGCCCTCACCCGAAATCGGCAACAGGGTCGAAGTGCCATCGGGGTTTGCGATCCGGCCAGAGATGTCGATCAGGGTCGGCCACTTCTCTTGGTTCAGCGTGACCTGCCCCTCAAGATCGACGGAATTCGCCGCAAGGGCAAAGCTGCTGACCTCAACAGCACCGTTGCTCTCAAGCAGCGCATCCAGCGCCAGCCGCACGTCTTCCCCGAAAAATTCGCGGTAGCGAGGAGCGAGCAGCGCGGTGATGTCGCCGCCAATATCGGCCTGAATGCGACGGTCAGGGGTTTCGCTGGCGCGGCGTGGGGCCTGCGTGCCAAGGGTCACTTGCCCGGCCAAACGCTCTTGCCCATCGGTGGCGATGGTCACATCGGTCGCGAAATCATCCAGAGGACCCGCGCCTTCGACGGTCATCTGCACCGAAGGCTGTCCCGGCAGGTTCAGCAGTTTCGAGGCGATGCCTTCGGGGTCTTCGGTCAGGTTCAACAGCAGGTCCAGCACGTTTTCCGTGCGGTCGAAATTGGCCTGAATGTCGAACTCACCCTTTTTGCCATCGGTGCGGCGGGCCTGAAAATCGACAATACCGACCGTATCGGTCAGCCGCGCATTTGCCTTGACCGAAAGCTGCGCAGCCTCGCCCAGAATGGGCTCACCCAGATTGATCTCATCCACGGAAAAGTCAGCGATTTCAATGGAGACGGGCAGATCGGGCAAGGCAAAGGGTTTGGCCTCGGCATCGGGCAGATCGACCTCATTGCTGACCGGCAGACGCTCAACATCCAGCCGCCCGGCGGTGAGTTGCTCAACCTCTAGCCGTCCGCGCAGCAAGGCCGAGCGGTTCCAATCCAGCACCACCTCTTCCAACGTCAGCCAGATGCCATCGTCGTCCGAAATCGTCATCCGATCAAAGGAGGCTGCCGAACTCAGCGCCCCTGAAAACCCGTCAATGCTGACAGTGCGGCCCGCGCCACTCAGCGCATCCTGAATGGTCCGGGTGAGAAAGCCCTTATCATCATCCTGCGCAAAAGCCGGTGTGAGGCAGGCCAGATAGACAAAGCTGGCGGTGAGAATCTGCAAAAACTGTCGCATTAAAACGCCTGTCCAATCCCGATATAGACTTGGAAATCTTCATCAACTTCCGGCCCCGAGGTGGGCACGGCCACATCCAGACGGATCGGGCCGATGCCCGTGGCATAGCGCAGCCCCAGCCCCGCGCCGGAGTGCCAAGTGCCTGATCCGTCGTAGAATTCTTCTGACCCGATATAGCCCGCATCGGCAAAGCCCACGACGCCGATCTTCTCGGTCAGGGCCACCCGCGCCTCTGCCGAGAGGCCGACAAAGCTGCGCCCGCCCACGGTGTCGCCGCTTGCCAGATCAACCCCCAGCGACTGATAGGGCTGCCCGCGCACGGTGCCGCCCCCGCCAGAGTAAAACAGGTAATCCGCAGGCGCCTCGGAAAGGTCCGGCCCGGCGACGGAGCCAAGCTGCCCCCGGAAGGCCAGTGTCACGGGGCGCTCGGTTCCAAAGCTGCGGTAGTAACGCGCATCAAAATAGGTCCTCAGACCGCTTTCAGACCCCGACAGCGCGACGAAGGGCGTGATATTAGCGTCGATGTAATAGCCCTCGGTCGCGTCCAGTTCCTTGTCGCGGTAGTCGAACTCAGCCCCCAGCGGCAAGGTCAGCAGGGTGTATTGGTTGGTGCCAAAGGCATCCTCTGTCTCGGCCACACGCAGGCCAAGGCCCGCAGAATAGGTGCGGTTTTGGTTGGCGATCCGCTCGATCCCCGCTTCCAGATCCAACTGACGGGAGAAGTAATTCACCTCATCCAGCTGCTCTAGCGTCGCCAGCGCATAGAAATCGGTATCTTCGTTAAAGGTCGCCGGACGCTCGAACCGAGCGGAGAGCGTATAGTCTTCGCCGCCCGAGTTGCCGCCGATGCCTTCGATCTCTGCCGACAAGCGCAGCCGTTCGGCTCCGCCCAACAGATTACGGTGCAGCCAGAAGGTGCTCAACGTCAGCCCTTCGAGCGAAGACAGTTCCGCGCCAAACCCAAAGCGGCGCTTGGGCGCTTCTGTCACCTGCGCGGCAATGGGCAGCGTGTCATTTGGGCCAATCCGATCCGCTTCGATCAGGGCCACGGCATCAAAAGCGCCGGTGCGGCGCAGCCGTTCGGTGGCCAGTTCCAACTCCTCGGGAGAGAAGACCTCTCCCTCCGGCAGGCCCGCGATCTCAATCAGGCGGGCGGTGCGCACGTCTTCGTTGCCGGTCACGGTCAGCGCACCAAAGCGCAGCTTTGGTCCCGGGGCGATCCGCAAGGCAGCGTCGATCTGCCGTTCACGGTGTTTGGCCACAAGATCCTGATCGGCCAATTCCGCCTTTGCGTGGCCCACATCGCGCCAGCCGCTGACCCCGGCCGAGACGGTTTCCTTGAGCACACCAAGGCTCGCAGTTTCGCCGCTGGCGAAACCCTCCGGCAGTTCGGTACCGGGGGCAACAGGCGCGATACGGGCCGCGCCAAAGCGGAACTTTGGCCCCGGGTCCACGGTGATCACGGCGCGGTCGATGCGGCGCGGCGGCTGCACCGGGGGAATCGCGGCGGCATCGACGCCGTCCAAGGTGATCTTGAGCGTCGGCCCGAAATACCCATTGTCGTAAAGCAGCGCCAAAAGCCTGCCATAGTCCGCCTGCGCTGCGGCGACCAATTCCTGCGGCGTGGCCGGTTCGGCATCTTCATCGGTTTGCTCGGCCAGCAGCGACCCGTCGCGCAGGGTGGCATAAAGCTCTGAATCATCGTCGATACCGGTGATGGCCAGTTCTGCCGCCTGCGCCGCAGCCCCCCCACCAAGAAGAAGTCCAAGAGCGAGACAATACGCCGCCCCTTGAGTCTGCCCTTGTTGCGCCACGCGCTACCCTCCTTGCGTTTCGTCACCCCGGTTTTCGCGCCGGTTTTCCTTAGCCCGCTCAGCACGAGCCTTTTTCTCATCAACCGTTAAACGGCATTGCCGCCTTGGCTGCAAACATTCTGCCGGGGCAATAGCGGTATGAGAGCCCTGTTCGCCCGTCTCGCACAGAAGCGGACCGCAAAATCGGCAAAATACCGCGCAGCAAAGTGTAGTCTGCACGCGACGAGAGACGAGGGCTGAAACGAGTTTTCTTTTTTGGGTGATCCAACCATAGCTTTGCCATTGCAAAGCATGGTGGTGCGGTCGGAGAGACTCGAACTCTCACGGGTGTTACCCCACAGCGACCTCAACGCTGCGCGTCTACCATTCCGCCACGACCGCACGCCATGGTTGGTGGGCGGGGTTTAGCCAAAGACCAAGGGCTTGTGAAGAGGCAATCGGCAAAATTTTTCAGTGAGTTTCAGAAAGCGGGTTAAGCCCCTATTTTCCCGCGGCCACTTCGCTGATCACAATCCCTTTAGTGCCCTGCAATCTGACACCTCAGACGTTGAAACGCCGCGTCCGGCAAGCCATCTGTGGACCAAGCAACAAGGAACACGCCATGCCCGCAGATACCGCCACGCCTTCAACTGACGCCCCCACCGTGCAGATCGACATCGTGTCGGATGTCATGTGCCCTTGGTGTATCGTTGGCTATAAACAACTGGAACAAGCGCTCGGCGCGGTCGGCGTGGGCGCATATCTGCGCTGGCATCCCTTTGAGTTGAACCCGCAGATGCCAGCCGAAGGCCAAAACATGGCCGAACATCTGGCCGAGAAATATGGATCCACCCCCGCGCAATCGGTCGAGAATCGCAAGCGGCTGTCCCAGATGGGCAGCGACTTGGGCTTTGCCTTCAACTTTTCCGACGACACGCGGATGCAAAATACATTCGCCGCGCATCAGTTGCTCACTTGGGCGCAGGCCAAGGGGCTGCAACACCCGCTCAAAATGGCGCTCTTCGATGCGCATTTCACGCAAGGGCACAATGTGAATGATCCCGAGGTGCTGGCCGATGTCGCGGCCTCCGTCGGGCTGGACCGCACCGAGGCGCTGGAGGTGCTTAGCAGCGGCAGCTTCGCCGAACAAACCCGCGAAGCACAGCAATTCTGGACCTCCCGCGGCATTTCCGGCGTGCCGTCGATGATTTTTGAGGGCAAATACCTCGTTACCGGAGCACAGGGGGCCGATAATTATGCCCAGATGCTCCGCAAGGTTCTGGAAGAACGTGACGCCGCCGCCTAACGCAGAGCCTCTGGCGGTGCGGCGCGGGTCTTGCTAAGGCATCCCTATGGTTGAATGGATCATCAGCGACGGCTTGACCGATTACCGCACCGCCGAGGCGTGGATGGAGGCGCGCGCCACCGCCATCGCCGCGGGCGAAGCCGAGGAATGCATCTGGCTGGTAGAACACCCCCCGCTCTACACCGCGGGCACCTCGGCGCGTGCCGAAGACCTGACAGAGCCGGACCGCTTTCCCGTCTATCCCACCCGGCGCGGCGGGCAGTACACCTATCACGGACCGGGCCAGCGCGTGGCCTATGTGATGCTGAACGTCGCCGCACGGGGTCGCGATGTCCGCTGTTTCGTGCGCCAGCTTGAAAATTGGGTGATCGCCACATTGGATGAATTCAACCTGCGCGGCGAGGTTCGCCCCGGGCGTGTCGGCGTTTGGGTACAGCGGCCCGAGAAACCCGCCCAGCCCGATGGCAGCCCCGCCGAAGACAAGATCGCCGCGATTGGAATCAGGCTGCGCAAATGGGTCAGCTTTCACGGCATCAGCATCAATGTTGAACCGGAGCTCAGCCATTTTGGCGGCATCGTGCCCTGCGGCATCACGAACCATGGGGTGACCTCACTGGTCGATCTGGGTCTGCCCGTGACGATGGACGATGTCGATCTAGCCCTGCGCGCCACCTTCGATGATGTCTTTGCCAATGACCCCTCTGGCAGCTGCGACATCGCCTCCTGAGAGAGGCAAAGCGCGCGCCAAGCGGCGTTAGAACCCGATTATACGTCGATAGCCGCAGCGGAAAAAATACCCTCCCTGCGACCATCGCGCCCATTGCCCCCGCGAGACGGTCGCTCTAAAACGGGCGCGACACCGCATGTGCCGCCTATGGCGCCATGTGTCCAATTCATTTGCAGGAGGCACCGCATGGCAGACGCAGCCATTCACGGCCAAGATCATCACGACGACCGGGGGTTCTTTACCCGGTGGTTCATGTCCACAAACCACAAAGACATCGGTATCCTTTATCTGATCGTCTCGGCCTTGGTCGGTCTTATCTCGGTGGCATTCACCGTTTACATGCGCCTTGAGCTCATGAACCCCGGCGTTCAATACATGTGTATGGAAGGCGCACGTTTCATCGCGGATAGCGCCGCTGCATGTACGCCCAACGGCCACCTGTGGAACGTGCTGATCACCGGCCACGGCATCCTGATGATGTTCTTCGTCGTGATTCCCGCCCTCTTCGGCGGTTTCGGCAACTACTTCATGCCGCTGCAAATCGGCGCGCCGGATATGGCTTTCCCGCGGATGAACAACCTCAGCTTCTGGCTCTATGTCGCCGGTACAACGCTGGCGGTCTGCTCGCTGCTGACACCGGGCGGCAATGGCCAACTGGGCTCCGGCGTGGGCTGGGTGCTCTACCCGCCGCTCTCGGTCCGCGAAGCAGGCATGTCGATGGACTTCGCGATCTTCGCCGTCCACGTCTCGGGTGCGTCTTCGATCCTCGGTGCGATCAACATGATCACCACCTTCTTGAACATGCGTGCCCCCGGCATGACCCTGTTCAAAGTGCCGCTCTTTGCATGGTCGATCTTCGTCACAAGCTGGCTGATCCTTCTGTCCCTGCCGGTACTGGCGGGCGCGATCACCATGCTGCTGATGGACCGCAACTTCGGCTTCGCCTTCTTCGACCCCGCAGGCGGTGGTGACCCGATCCTCTACCAGCACATCCTGTGGTTCTTTGGTCACCCCGAAGTATACATCATCATCTTGCCCGGCTTTGGCATCATCTCCCACGTGATCGCGACCTTCTCGCGTAAACCGGTCTTCGGCTACCTGCCGATGGTTTGGGCGATCATCGCGATTGGCGCTCTGGGCTTCGTCGTTTGGGCGCACCACATGTACACCGTGGGCATGACCTTGAACCAGCAGGCCTACTTTATGCTGGCCACCATGGTCATCGCGGTGCCAACAGGGGTGAAGGTCTTCAGCTGGATCGCCACCATGTGGGGCGGCTCTATCGAGTTTAAAACTCCGATGCTTTGGGCCTTCGGCTTCCTGTTCCTCTTCACCGTCGGTGGCGTCACCGGCATCGTGCTGAGCCAGGCCGCTGTGGACCGTGCCTATCACGACACCTACTACGTCGTGGCGCACTTCCACTACGTGATGTCGCTCGGTGCCGTCTTCGCCATCTTTGCAGGCATCTACTTCTACCTGCCCAAGATGACAGGCCGTATGTACCCCGAATGGGCCGGCAAACTGCACTTCTGGGCAATGTTCATCGGCGCCAACCTGACCTTCTTCCCCCAGCACTTCTTGGGCCGTCAGGGCATGCCACGCCGCTACATCGACTACCCCGAGGCCTTCGCCTACTGGAACCAGTGGTCCTCGATCGGCGCCTTCCTCAGCTTCGCCTCCTTCCTGTTCTTCTTCGGGATCATGGCCTACACGCTGACACGCGGCGCCCGCTCCACGGCGAACAACCCATGGAACGAGTTCGCGGATACGCTAGAATGGACCCTGCCCAGCCCGCCGCCCGAACACACGTTCGAGCAGCTTCCAAAGCAGGAAGACTGGGACAAACAGCACAGCCACTAAGCGCTGCGTCACCATTTCAAAGGCCCCGCCACACGCGGGGCCTTTTCTTTTGCACCGCTGCACTGTCACACTCAGCGAAAGCCCCAGACAAAGGTCACCCCATGCCTCTCACCCTCACTCCGATTTACGCCGCCCTTTGTGCGCTGGTTTTTCTCGGCCTCAGCTGGCATGTGATTGCCTACCGGCGGGTCAATCGCATCTCTCTCGGCGATACCGGAGACAAGGCGCTGCTCAAACGCATGCGCGCACAGGCCAATGCCGCAGAATACATGCCCATCGCGCTGATCTTGCTGGCGCTGACCGAAGCCAATGGCGCCCCCGCACTGGCTGTCCACGCCCTTGGCCTCGCGCTGCTGACAGGCCGCATCCTGCATCCTCTAGGCTTTGCCGCCACCCCGCAAAAATTCATCCTGCGCCAGGTCGGTATGGTTCTGACCCTCGCCATGATCGCCGCCTCGGCCCTCGGTTTACTGGGTCACGCCCTCTTCTAATTCATCCTTTTTCAAATACCCGCGGGGGTCCGGGGGCAGCGCCCCCGCCCTGCGCAACTTTTTCCGCCAAAAACCACATTTCCCTCTTGAAGCCCCCTGCCCCAATGGGTATCTCGCCCTCACCAGACGGTAAGCGGGCGTAGCTCAGGGGTAGAGCATAACCTTGCCAAGGTTAGGGTCGGGCGTTCGAATCGCCTCGCCCGCTCCATCTGGTCTTCACAGGGTCGCATCCTCGGATGCGGCCCTTTGTGTTTTTCAGGCCCGTGACGAATGCCAGAAAAATCGCATGGACCCGGCCAAGCCGCCGCATTTTACCTCTTGCAGCCCCCCGCGCGAATGGGTATTCCCCCCTCACCAACCGGATGCGGGCGTAGCTCAGGGGTAGAGCATAACCTTGCCAAGGTTAGGGTCGGGCGTTCGAATCGCCTCGCCCGCTCCAGGTTGATCCTACCACCCCGTAGGAAACGCAAAGCCGCCCCTCGGGGCGGCTTTTGTGTATCTCGCGTCCACCATGACATAAAAAAACGCCCCATGACGAACACGGGGCGTAAGGTACGGAACGAGGGACAGTAGGTGGCCGGCAGGCGTTCCGGGCCTGCGGTCACCTTTAAATTTAGGAACCCTTGGCCGTTTTCAAAGGGGCCGGACCCTGCGGCCCCGCCCCCTGCCCGGTTTTGAGCCAGTTCTTGCCGATTCTCAGCCCCCGACCCGGCTGGCATAAAGCGCAATCGCCGCGGCGTTAGAGACATTGAGCGACCCAAATCCGCCAGCCGCATCGATCCGCACCAGCGCATCCACGGTCTCGCGGGTCTTCTCACGCAGCCCCGGCCCCTCGGCCCCCAGAACCAGCGCCACAGGGCGGTCACGGCGGCCCTCTACCGCGCCCTCGATGGTCTGGGTGGCCTCCCCATCCAGCCCCAGCACCAGATACCCCATATCCTGCAGGGCGCGGATCGCATCAGCGAGGTTGCGCACCCGCAGATAGGGCTGACGCTCCAACGCGCCGCTGGCGGTCTTGGCCAACGCGCCGGTCTCAGGCGCGGAGTGGTGCTTGGTGCCGATGACCGCCGAAGCGCCCAAGACTTCAGCCGAGCGGAGAATCGCGCCGACGTTGTGCGGATCGGTCACCCGGTCGAGCAACAGCAGCCGCGGTGCGGAATCGCCGATGGCGACATCCTCCAACCGGCCCCAGTTCAGCGGCTTCACTTCCAGCACCGCGCCTTGGTGGACGGAGTTGGGATCGAGCGGCGGGCGGAACTTGCGCGGGTCAACGACCTGCGGCGTGATTCCCGCCTCTGCGATGGCATCCTCCAACTTGGCTTGGGCATTCGGCGTGACCATCAGCTGCAGTTTTTCGCGGTTCGGGTTCATCAGCGCATCGCGCACCGCATGCAGACCAAAAAGCCAGACCGTCTGCGCCGCTTCGGCCTTCTTGTCCTGCTCTTTTTGCACGACCCATTTGGGTTTCTTCATCTCTTTATCCTTTCGTGCGATTTCCCCAACATTTCTCAGGAATTCGCCTTGACGCTTCTTTGGGTCGCTTGTAATCACGCCCCCACGTCAGGTGCAATGCACAGGACAAAGTGGGCGACAGGCCGCAAGGTGTGGCAGGGGACTGTAACTCCCTCGCGGAGACGCACGCCTGGTTCGATTCCAGGGTCGCCCACCACTTTCTCCTCCGTAGATGACCCCGGAACCACGCGAGCGTAACGCCCGTGGCCACCGATCAATCCCCCGGATCGATCCTGCGCGCGACGGCAACGTAACCGCCTCACGGGATCAGCACGTCCCCCCGCGAAAACGCCTCAAGCTCCATGCTCAGATCGTCGTATACCAACTGAACCCGAACCGTCTGAACAGACCCGAGGTCGAATGTCAGATACGGCTGCGGATCATCATCCAGAATCGCATTGGGCGAAGGCAGCGCCTCGTGGCAGGGGGGCATCGGCCAATTCTGCATCGGCGCGTCGTTGACCGCGACCGCCATCGCGGCCAGCCCGCAGCGCCAGCTCCACAGATGGGTGACATAGACGAGATCCTGCCCGTCATACTCCCGCACCGCGATCCAATTGCCGCGCGTCGCGTTCAGGATCGGCTTCACCTCTGCGGCGGTTGTGAACCGGCCCGTGGGGGTTTGATCTTCGGCAACCAATCCGGGGGGCACGGCAGCCATGTGAAATGCCCGCGGCGGTTCTGCGGGTGCGAGAGGCGCCGCCGGACTGGCCGGTGCTGCGGGCCGCGCCGGGGCCTGCACCGTCATCGGTGCATCCGGTCGGCCAACCCCGTCCAAAGGGGCGGCTGGTCCGCCAAGGCTGATCGCGATCACGGCGAAGACAAAATCGAACATTCCGAACCCTCCCGCAGGCCGCTCAAATTGCTGGCTTTTGCCAAGAGACGCCTGCCCCTATATTGGCCGAAAACCAAAAGGCCTTGCCCAAGTATGACACGCAATTCGCGTATCCCGCAAACTTTCAACGTCGTCATCGTGGGGCAGCAGGGCCGGCTGACCTATGAAGCGTTGCTTTTTGCCGCCTCCCTGCGCCATTCTTGCCCGCAGTTCCAAGGCCGCCTGCTGATCGCCGAGCCGCAGCCCGGACCGCTTTGGGACAACGACCCGCGCATCATCGACACCGCGCTGCGTGAGGCGCTGACCGACCTCGGAGCAGAGTTCATCCCCTTCGAGAGCCAGCATTTCGGCAGCGCCTACCCCTATGGCAACAAAATCGAGATGCTCAGCGCCCTGCCCGCGGGCGAACCCTTTGTTTTCTTTGACACAGACACGCTGATCACTGGCGATCTGGCCGCCGTGCCTTTTGATTTTGACCGGCCCTCGGCCTCCCTGCGGCGCGAAGGGACATGGCCCGAGCCGCAGCTTTACGGGCCGGGCTATACCGCGCTCTGGAAGTCGCTTTACGACAAGTTTGACCTCAACTTCGCCAGCAGCCTCGACCTGAGCCAGCCGGATGAATATTGGCGCCGTTATCTCTATTTTAACGCCGGGTTCTTCTACTACCGCTGCCCGCATGAATTTGGCGCGCTGTTTCTGCGCTATGCGCTGGCGGTACGGGATGATCCTCCTGTGGAGCTTTGCGCGCAGAGCTTCGACCCATGGCTCGACCAAATCGTGCTGCCACTGGTGATCCACGCCCTCGGCGGTGGGCGGGATGCCCTGCCCTCTGGCTTGCTGGATGGCACGGTGACCTGCCACTACCGGTTTCTGCCGCTGCTCTATGCCCGCGAAAGCGACCATGCGATTGAGGTTCTAGAGACCATCACCGCCCCCAACCAGATGAAAAAGCTACTCAAGCAGCGCGATCCGATCAAGCGGATGGTCTATCAGGGGCGCGGCGCCAAGGTGCGCGCGCTCTTTGATCAAGACAACCTGCCGCGCCGCGAACAGGCGATCCGCAACCGGATCAAATCCAACGGTTTTTGGATGCGCTGAGCGATCCGTCCACCGTTGTCTGAACGGTTCTTTGCGCCTAGGCTGCGCGAAATCCATTCTTCTGAGAGGACAGACCAATGGCCGACAGCCCCAAACATCAATTTGACACGTTGCAGATTCACGCAGGCGCCACACCCGACCCGGCCACCGGTGCGCGGCAGACGCCGATCTACCAGACCACGGCCTATGTCTTTCGCGATGCCGATCACGCGGCGGCGCTCTTTAACCTGCAAGAAGTCGGCTATATCTATTCGCGCCTGACCAACCCCACCAACGCCGTCCTGCAAGAGCGGATTGCCACGCTCGAAGGCGGTGTGGGGGCGGTCTGCTGCTCCTCGGGTCACGCGGCGCAGATCATGGCGCTGTTCCCGCTGATGGGACCGGGCAAGAATATCGTCGCCTCCACCCGTCTTTATGGCGGCACGGTCACGCAGTTCAGCCACACGATCAAACGCTTCGGTTGGTCCTGCAAGTTTGTCGATTTCGACGATCCGCAAGCCGTCGCCGATGCGATCGACGACGACACCCGCGCGGTCTTTGGTGAGGCCATCGCCAACCCCGGCGGCTATATCATGGATGTGCGCGCCATTGCCGATGTGGCCGATGCGGCGGGCATTCCGCTGATCATCGACAACACCAGCGCCACGCCCTACCTCTGCCGCCCGATTGAGCATGGCGCGACGCTGGTGGTGCATTCCACCACCAAATACCTCACCGGGAACGGCACCGTCATGGGCGGCTGCGTCGTGGATTCGGGCAAATTCGACTGGTCCGCGAATGACAAATTCCCCTCGCTCAGCCAGCCCGAGGAAGCCTATCACGGGATGAAGTTCCACGAGACCTTCGGCGCGATGGCCTTCACCTTCCACGGCATCGCCATCGGGCTGCGTGATCTGGGGATGACGATGAACCCACAGGCGGCCCACTACACGCTCATGGGGATCGAGACCCTGTCACTGCGGATGGACCGCCATGTGCAAAACGCGGTCAAGGTTGCCGAATGGCTCGAACAGGACGACCGCGTTGATTACGTCACCTACGCCGGGCTGAAATCCTCGCCCTATCACGAGCGGATGCAAAAGGTCTGCCCCAAGGGCGCGGGCGGGCTTTTCACCTTTGCGGTCAAAGGCGGTTATGACGCCTGCGTGAAACTGGTCAACAGCCTTGAAATCTTTAGCCATGTGGCGAACTTGGGCGATACGCGCTCGCTGATCATCCACTCGGCATCGACCACCCACCGCCAGCTGACGCAAGAGCAGCAAGAAGCGGCAGGGGCCGGGCCGGGCGTGGTGCGTATCTCAATCGGGACAGAAGACGCCGACGATCTGATCGCCGATCTGGATCAGGCGCTGACCAAAGCGACCAGCTAAACCTTCGCCCCCGCCGATCACCTCGGCGGGGGATTTTCCATCCAAGGCGGCTTACTGCCCCGGCGCAATCGCGAAGGTCATGGAGACCTCGGCCTGCAGCTCGACCTCGCCTTCGGCCACGGCACTGTCCATCGCCATGCCCATGCGGGCGGCCTCGAACATCTTAGGCTGGGAATGCGAATTCTCGGTCATGCGGATCAGCGTGCCCAGCTTCACCCCCGCGGCATCGGCCAATTGCCGGGCGCGTTCGGTGGCATCGGCAACCGCGGCTTTGCGCGCCTCTGCCAACGCGCCTTTCGGATCTTGAAGACCAAAGTCCAAGCCGTTGAAATCATTCGCACCTTCGTCGATCACCGCGTCCATCATCGCACCAAGCCGGTCCAGATCGCGGACCTTTACGGTCACCGAATTGCCCGCTTGATAGCCGGTGATGCGCGGCGGGGCGCCATTTTCGACGGGGCGGCGGTCATGCACGGGGCGCAGGTAGAAGCGGCTGGTCTGACGGTCCTTCGCCGCGATGCCCTGCGCGTCAAGCTGGGTCAGGATCGCAGATACCGCTTCGGTCACCTTGTCCATCGCGGCTTTGGCGGTCTCGGCCTCTTCGGTCACGCCCAGCGTGATCGTCGCCATGTCGGGCACGGCGGCGATGCTGCCTTGGCCGGTGACGATAATCCCCTCTTCCGGTCCCTGCTGGGCCGAGACCAGCCCCGCCCCCGCCATCCACGCCAGTGCCACCCAATTCATCAGTCGCATGTTCGCTCCTTTCCGTGCATCAATGCGCCGCCATTTGCCCATCGCGGGCCCCCGCTGACAAGCACCTGCGCCGCGCGCACCCTTCCCTTGGGCGAACTCCTGCTCTATCCTTCGCGAAGACTGCGGCGCGTCTGTAAGTGCGCCCGACCCCATGCTAAAGTCGACCCCGATGAAGCCGAATTTTACCCTCTCCCTGTCGTTCGACGGCATTCGTTTGCTCCACCGCACATCGGGCGGCTGGCAGCTTGTTGGTGAAGTGGCGCTCGACAGCGCCGATCTGGCGGCGGAACTGGCGGTCTTGCGCAAAACCGCGACGGCATTAGAGCCCGGCGGGCTGCGCAGCCTGCTGCTGATCCCCGACGCGCAAATCAAATATCTGGCCATCGACACCACCGGAATGGACCCCGCCGCCCGCCATGCCGCAGCGGCTGAGGCGCTTGAGGGGGCAACGCCCTATCCGGTGGCTGATCTGGTGTTCGACGTCCACGCCGATGGCGCGCAAAGCCATGTGGCCGCCGTGGCCCGCGAAACCTTGGAAGAGGCCGAAGCCTTTGCGGTGGAGCACCGTTTCCACCCTGTCAGCTTTGCCGCCGCCCCTGCCGCCGAGGCGTTTGTAGGCGTGCCGCATTTCGGCATGACCCAAGCCGCATCGGCGCTTTTGGACCCCGGCGAAACCGTGACCCCCGAAGCGGAGCCCATCGTGATCTCCGGCGTGATGAGCGCGCCTGCGGGGCCGATCGTGGACACGGATGAGACGACGCCCGTGGCCGACACATCAGTGGCAGACACACCGGTGGCCGATACGCCCGTGGCCGATACGCCCTTGGCGGAACCTGATCTCGCAGCTACGCCCGAAGAGACACCGCCGCCGGCAAAGGAAGACCTGCCCGAGTTGGCCACCCCCGAGGAATCGCCGGAAACACCCCCGGCGGCGTTGGAGCCGACCCCCAAAGAGACGCCCCCGCCCCTTGAGGAAGACCTGCCCGCACTGGACGCGGCAGTGATCCCTGCGGCAGAGGAAACAGAAGCGTCAGCCCCCGCGGCAGAGGCTGAACTGGCCCCCACGCCAAAAGAAACGCCACCGCCAGTGGAAGAGGACCTGCCCGCGCTGGATGCCCCTGCGCCCGCCGCAGAACCGGCTGAGGCTGCGCCGCTATCGACGCCCCCCGCCAGCGGCAGCGTTGCGGCCTCCGCTGCGCCACTGGCCGCAGCGGCCGCAGCACAGGCCAAGCCGCCCGCCGCCCCGCGGTCTGAGCCTTCGCGCAGGGTCGATTTCTCTGCCCCGCCGTCGCGCAGCGCCCCTGCTGCCGGTTTCGCAAGCCGCCGTGGCGGGACTGAGAGTGCACCCAGCCTTGGTGGTGCGAGCCGCGCGACACCGCCGCCTCCGCCCGCCGCGAAGCCGGAACCATCGCCCGCACCCGCGCCCAGCACGCCGTCGCTGCCCGTCGGCGCGCCTTCGCCCGCCGCGGCCCCGCTGGCCCCGCAGATGCCCGTCGAACCGGCAGCCACCGCCGCCGCGGCAGTGGCCGCAGCCCCCCAGCCCGACAGCAGTTCTCTGACGCCCGAAGCGCCCTCCTCCGGTGGGGCCTTCCTCAGCCGTCGTAAGCCCAAGGCATCGAAAGACCGTCGGTCGGCCACCGCCGCCGCGGCCACCGCCACCCCCGCCTCAGAAGCCGATCGAATGACCGTTTTCGGCGCCCGTCGCCGCAACGAAGTCGGCGGCAAGCCGCGTTTCCTTGGCTTGATCCTGACAGCGGCGCTCTTGGTTTTCCTTGCAGGTGTCGCCGCTTGGGCCTCGATCTTCCTTGACGAGGGCAGCGCCCTCTCGCGGCTCTTTGGCGATCGCAGCCCGCGCAGCACCGCCGAAGCCTTGGCCCCGGCGGAAACGCCCAGCATCGACGAAGAAATCGCCGTGCTGCCCCCTGAACCAGCTGAGCCGGACGCGATTGAAACCGCCGCGTTGGACGCCGGTCTGACCGATGAAGACGGTGCCGTGCTCGACGCCCTGCGCGACCCCGAGCCGCGCCCCCTGACCGAGATGACCGAGGCCGAGATTGACGCCAAATATGCCACCACCGGCATCTGGGCCCGCGCACCGGACGTGCCCCCGGCCCCGGCGGCGGCAATTGATATCGACGATCTTTACCTCACCAGCATCGACCCGATCAGCAGCACGACAGATGCCGTGGCCCTGCCCTCGGTCGATGCCTTTGGCACCGATACGGCCCCCGGCGCGGTCAGCTCACCCGTAGCGGCAGGCACGCAATTTGCGCTGGACTCCCGCGGTCTGGTCAAACCCTCAGCCCAAGGAGCGCTCAGCCCCGATGGGCATCTGGTCTACCTTGGTCGCCCCTCCGCCGAGCCGCCCGCCACACTGACCCGGCCAGAGGCCGAACCGGTGGCCCCGGAGGTCGATAACGCCTTGGCAGAGGCCCGGCCCCGCGACCGGCCCGATGATCTGGAAGAAACCACCGAACGCGCGCAGCTTGATGGGCTGACGCGCTCCGAACTGGCGGGCCTGCGCCCGCAGTTGCGGCCAAAGTCGGTTCAGGAAGAGGCAGAAGAAGCGCTCGTCGCTGCCGCCCCGCCCGAAGTGACCGTTGATCCGATTGACACCAGCGGCGCCGTTGCCGCCGCACTTGCCACGCCTCCGGCGATCCAGAACGCCACGAAACAGGCCACCACCCAATCACGCCGCCCCGATACGCGGCCCCGCAATTTTGACCGGATCGTGAAACGCGCCGCCCGCGATGCGGCCCCCGCACAGGTCGCCAGCGTCGCCCCCAAAGCGGTGCAGCCGCGCTTTCCGTCCAAAACCTCGGTCGCGAAACAGGCCACGGTGAAGAATGCGATCAACCTGCGGGACGTCAATCTGATCGGGGTCTACGGCAAACCATCGAACCGCCGCGCCTTGGTCCGGCTCAGCAATGGGCGCTATCAAAAGGTTGAGGTGGGTGACCGTATCGATGGGGGCCGCGTCTCTGCGATTGGGGACAGCGAGTTGCGCTATGTCCGCCGGGGCCGCAATGTCGTGCTGAAGATGCCGAACTAACGCCGGTTCGACTGCCCGCAACCGCGCGCAAAACGGGGCGCCGAAGCGCCCCTTCACCCCTCCCCGAATGTGCTTTTCTTACGAGGTCTCAAGCTCGCCGTTGTCGATCTGCTCTTGCTCGATCGATTCAAACAGCGCTTTGAAGTTGCCTTCGCCGAACCCGTCATCGCCCTTGCGCTCAATAAACTCAAAGAAGATCGGGCCGATGACCGTTTTCGAGAAAATCTGCAACAGGATGCGCGTCTCGCCCCCGTCGACGACACCTTCGCCGTCGATCAGGATGCCGTGTTTCTGCATCCGGTCCAGCGGCTCTTCATGGCCGGTCACGCGGTCCTTGCTCATCTTGTAGTAGGTCTCGGGCGGGCCGGGCATGAATTTGAGACCGTTGTCGGCAATCGCATCCGTGGCGTCATAGATATCGCGCGCGCCCACGGCGATATGCTGGATGCCTTCGCCGTTGTACTTCTTCAGATAGGCCACGATCTGCCCGGTCTCGCCGCGGTCTTCGTTGATCGGGATGCGAATGCGGCCACAGGGCGAGGTCAGCGCGCGGCTGGTGAGGCCGGTGAACTTACCTTCGATGTCAAAGAAGCGAATTTCGCGGAAGTTGAACAGATCGCCGTAGAACTTGAACCAGACATCCATATTGCCCTTGTGGACATTATGCGTGAGGTGATCGAGGTAGTAGAACCCAACGCCCTCGGGCTTGGAGGTCGCGATCCAGTCGTATTCCCAATTGTAGGGCGAGGTGTCGTAATACTGATCAACGAAATAGATCAGCGAGCCGCCGATCCCCATGATTGCAGGCACGTCCAGCACCTTTCCATCGCCTTTGTATTCCTCGGCCCCCTTGGCGACCGCATGTTCCAACGCCTTTTGTGCATCGACCACACGCCAGCCCATCGAGGGTGCGCAGGGGCCATGCTCTTCGACGAAACGCGCGGCAAAGCTTTCGGGGTCGTGGTTCAGCACATAGGTGATGTCACCCTGCTGCCAAAGTTCGATCTTTTTCGTCTTGTGATTGGCGACATGGGCATAGCCCATTTTGGTAAAGACATCGCGCAGCGCCTGCGGGTCGGGGCTGGCAAATTCGACAAACTCGAAACCATCGGTGCCGGCGGGGTTCTCTGCCGTGATCTGCGATTTCGGGGCGTCATGTGGGAAAGGGCCCATGTCAGTCTCCTCTGCTTTTGGGATTTGGCCCATGATACGATGCACGTTCCGCGCTGTTTGCGCGTTTCGCGGCATGGTTCTGGTAATTTTCGCGCAAGAAGAGCATATTACCCATAAACCATGCGGGAAATACGCATCATGTTGGATGAAACAGATCGGCGGCTGCTGACGGCACTGCAAAAAAACGCCCACCTCACGGCGCAGGAACTGGGCCAAGAGCTCAACCTATCCTCCAGCCAAGCCGGGCGCAGGCGGCAGCGGTTGGAGGCAGAGGGCTATATTCGCGGCTATCATGCGCGGCTCGATCCGGTGCGGATGGGGCTTAATGTGCAGGGCTTCGTGCAGGTGCATCTGGGCACCCACGGGCCAGAGCATTCGGCCAGCTTTGCGCGGCTTATGGCCACCCGTCCCGAGATTGTGAGCGTTTGGACGATGACGGGGGATGCGGACTATCTCTTGAGAGTCTATTGTGACGATCTGCCGAGCCTGAACAGGCTCATTCACGACGTTCTTCTGCCCCATCAGGCCGTTAGCCGGGTGCATAGCCAGATTGTCATGGACCAACTGAAACAGGACGGGCCGCTGCCCACCTGACATTGAGAGAGGACCGCAATGGAAGGTTTCCTGTTCCAAGCCTCCGTCTATCTGGCCGCCGCCGTGATCGCCGTGCCGATTGCCGCGCGATTGGGGCTTGGGTCGGTGCTGGGCTACCTCGCGGCGGGCATTCTGATCGGCCCGGTGTTAGGACTGGTCGGGTCCGAGACGAAGGACGTGCAGCATTTCGCGGAATTCGGCGTGGTGATGATGCTGTTCCTCATCGGGTTGGAACTGGAGCCCCGTGCGCTCTGGGACATGCGGCATCGGCTTTTGGGCTTGGGCGGGCTGCAGGTGCTGCTGTCGACAGCGGCGCTGATGGCCATCGCCATGGCCTATGACCAGCCGTGGCGCGTGGCGCTGGCGATTGGTCTGACACTCGCGCTTTCTTCCACGGCGATCGTGTTGCAGACCCTTTCGGAAAAGGGATTGATGCGAACACAGGGGGGCAGATCCGTCTTCTCGGTGCTGTTGACCCAAGATATCGCGGTGATCCCCATCCTCGCCTTCCTGCCGCTGCTGGCCACGGGGCTTGCCGGGGGGATCCTGCCCAACGGGGCGATTTCACTTGATCCCCAAGAGGTCGAGAACGCGCATCTGAGCGCGGAGGCCAGCCACGGCAATGACGCCGCCCATGCCGCCCAGACCTTTGTTCAAAGCCTGCCCGGCTGGGGCGTGACGCTGGTAACCATTGGGGCCGTAGCGGCGATCATCCTCGTCGGCATCTACCTGACCCGGCCCGTGTTCCGCTATATCCACCTTGCCAAACTGCGCGAGATGTACACGGCGCTGGCGCTGCTGATCGTGGTGGGGATTTCCTCGCTGATGACGGTGGTCGGGCTCTCACCCGCGCTTGGTGCCTTCCTCGCCGGTGTGGTCTTGGCCAGCAGCGAATTCCGCCACGAGCTAGAGACCGACCTTGAGCCCTTCAAAGGGCTGCTCTTGGGGCTGTTTTTCATCACCGTCGGCGCGGGCATCAACTTTGTCCTGCTGTTCGAAAAACCGCTAATCCTGATCTGCATGGCGCTTTTGGTTATCATCGTCAAAGCGCTGATCCTCATGGTGCTAGGCCGCCTGTTCCGTCTGAAAGGACGCGATGGCTGGCTGTTTACGCTGGCACTCGCGCAGGCCGGGGAGTTTGGCTTTGTGCTGGTCAGCTTCTCCCTCGCCACCGGTGTCATGCCCGACCCGATTGGCGAGACGCTCTTGCTGGTGGTGGCGCTGACCATGCTGATCACGCCGCTGCTGTTTATCCTGCACGACCTGATCAGCCGACGCCTTGACGACAGCGCCCCCGTCATCGCCGATGAGATCGACAGCAGCGGTCCGGTGATCATCGCGGGCGTGGGGCGTTTTGGGCAGATGGTGAACCGGATGGTACAGGCCAGCGGCTTTCAAACCGTCGTGTTGGACCACAACCCCGAGACCATCGCCGTCATGCGGCGCTTTGGCTTCAAAGGTTTTTTGGGTGATCCGACGCGGCCCGACATCCTGCGCAAGGCGGGTTTGCAAGAGGCCAGCGTGCTGGTGGTGGCGCTTGATGACCCGAAATCGGCGGTCTCTCTGATCTCCTACGCGCGCAAGGAGAACCCGCATGTGCATATCGTCAGCCGCGCGCGCGACCGCGAAGAGGTCTATCGCCACTATCAGGCCGGGTCGAATGACATCGTGCGCGAGATGTTCGACAGCTCCCTCAGGGCCGGGCGATATGTGTTGGAAAACATGGGGCTTTCGGATTTCGAAGCGAACGAGGCGCAAAAGCTATTCTATGCCCATGACCGGGATTCGGTCCGCGAATTGGCGGCCCTCTGGCGCCCAGATGTGCCCCCTTCGCAGAACGCCGCCTATGTCGCCCGGGCGAAAGAATTGCAGAAAGACTTGGAAACGGCCTTTCTCAATCTGGGTGAAAGCAAGGGCAAGGAAAGCGCCTGAACCGGGCAGCTAGCCCCCTTTCCGGGGGGCTGCCCGGCACCGCGCTATGCGTCGCTGACGCCCGCTTCGGCAAAGGTGGCCATCCCTGCGTGACAGGCAAGGGCGGTCTTAAGGATGCCGATCGCCAAGCCCGCGCCAGAGCCTTCGCCGAGCCGCAGGTTCAACTCCAGCAGCGGCTCCTTGTCCATCGCGCCCAGCAGACGCCGGTGGCCGCTTTCCGCGCTGAGGTGGCCCGCAACGCAGTGATCCAGCGCGCCCGGTGTGGTGCGCGCAAGGCCAAGCGCGGCGGCGCAGCAGATGAAACCATCTAGGATCACAGGGATGCGCAGCTGCCGCGCCCGCGCCATGGCCCCGGCCATCGCGGCCAGTTCGCGGCCACCAAGGCGGCGCAGGCTCTCCAACCCGTCACCCTTGTCCGCGTGCAGGGCAACGCCCTCGGCCACGACGTCGGTTTTCTGCGACAGGCCCGCATCATCCACCCCGGTGCCCCGCCCGGTCCAGAATTCGGCCCCGCCGCCCAAGATCGCGCTGGCAAGGGCAGCGGCAGAGGTGGTGTTGGCGATGCCCATTTCGCCCACGACCAAAAGATCGGCCTCGGAGTTCACCGCCTCCCAACCTGCGCGCAGCGCTTCGAGGAATTCATCCTCGTCCATCGCGGGCTCAACGGTGAAATCCTTGGTCGGCTTGTCCAAGGACAGCGGGACCACATCAAGGCTCGCCCCATTCATCCGCGCGATTTGGTTGATCGCCGCCCCGCCGTGCTGAAAGTTCGCCACCATCTGCGCGGTCACCTCTGCCGGAAAGGCCGAAACACCCCGCGCGGCAACCCCGTGGTTGCCCGCAAAAACGATGATCTGAGGCGCTGCAATCTCGGCCCGGGCACCGCTGCGCCAGCCTCGGTACCAGATCGCCAGTTCCTCTAACCGGCCTAGCGCCCCGGGAGGTTTCGTGAGGATGCTATCATGGGCGCGCGCCTCTTCCATCGCGGCGCTGTCGCAGGCGGGCATCGCGCGCAGAAGGCTGCGAAATTCGGAAAGACTGGCGAAAGACGTGTTCATATGCGGCCCTTTGCGGATTGATATTCAATCGTTTCTAGCCTTAGCCTGTCGGCGCTGAAAGTGCCGAAGGGGCGAAATAATGGCCATTCCCGACATCACCACCCTTAGGCACGCCTTTCGCGCCCGCGACATCGCGGTGGCCTTTGCCCTGCTGACCCGCCTGCCCCTGCCGCATTTCCACTTCCCGACCGAGCCGCAGCGCCCACCGGCCTGCAGCGCTTGGGCCTATCCGCTGGTAGGCATTGTGCTGGCGCTAATCGCGGGGGCCGTGGGGCTGGCGTTAACACGGATGGGGGCAACCCCGCCGCTGACAGCGGCTTTCGTGCTGCTTGCGTTGGTGATGCTGAGCGGGGCGATGCATGAAGACGGCCTCGCTGATTGCGCCGATGGGTTCTGGGGCGCTTGGACGGCAGAGAAACGGCTGCGCATCATGAAAGACAGCGTGATCGGCACCTACGGCGTGGTGGCGCTGGTGCTGTCGCTGTTGCTCCGGTGGTATCTGATCAGCGAACTGATCACGGATGAGGCGCTGATCTGGGCGCTGGTCATCGCCTCTTGCGGGTCACGCGCCGCGATGGTCTGGGTGATGGACAGCCTGCCGACGGTGCGCCGCGACGGGCTGTCAAACCGCACCGGCCGCCCCGGCGAATTGGCGACGGCGGTGGCGGTGCTGATCGGGGTGGTGGTGATCGTGGTTGCGCCGGACTATTCAGCATGGCGCTTGGCGCTTTTGGGGCTGCTCGGGGCGCTGGTGGTGCGGCAGATCGCCAAACGCAAGATCGGCGGGCAGACCGGCGATGTGCTGGGCGCGACTCAACAGGTGACAGAGATTGCCCTGCTAACAGGCTGTCAGATGATGGCCTACGGCTGGCAGGCCATCCCCTAACGAAAAAACCGCGCCCCTAGGGGACGCGGCATGATCTCAACCTGCGGCGCTCTTAGGCGGCTACGCGGCTTTCCAGCACATCGCCCACCTGTTTCGCGGCGGCGAGTTCGTCGCCCCCCGAAACGGCGGCCACTTCGCGGGTCAGACGCTCAAGGGCGGCTTCGTAAAGCTGACGCTCGGAATAGCTCTGCTCGCGCTGGTCGTCGGTGCGGTGCAGGTCGCGCACCACCTCGGCAATAGCAATCAGATCGCCGGAGTTGATCTTTTGCTCATACTCCTGCGCGCGGCGGGACCACATGGCGCGCTTGACCTTGGCCTTGCCCTTGAGGGTCTTCATCGCGTGGTTGATCACGTCGGGCGTGGACAGCGCGCGCATGCCAATTTCGGTCGCCTTATGGGTCGGTACCCGCAGGGTCATCTTGTCTTTCTCAAAGGAAATCACGAACAGCTCCAGCGCGATGCCGGCAACTTCCTGCTCCTCAATCGAGACGATCTGCCCCACGCCATGCGCAGGGTAGACGACGAATTCATTGGGGCGGAAATCAAGCTTTTTCGATTTGGTCATATAGGTCGCTCCTTGGCGCGCGGGGGAAGCCCCGCCATTAACTCAGACACCTGAACAGCACGTAAAACGCATGCGAAGCGCAGCCTGAGCGGCCTGCGATCGGGTGCGTTTAATTTAGAAATGTGAGGTCAACCTTGGCAGCAGGGTCGAAACATTATCAGGCTCGTGTGTTACAGCTTGAAGACATCATAGCACAGAATCACGCCGTCCGAAAGCTACACCAAGTCCTACTTGGCGGTTTCCCGGTCATTCCAGCGGTTTAACCCGAAATCTTGAGGTCACAAAGCGGCAACAAAGCGCGAATCGGTTGGGCCTCAACCGCCCTCGCCCGGCTTTTCCGAGAAGAGCTCCATCTTGCCCTCTTTGCCGTCCATCTCCTCTGCCTCGGGCAGCGGGTCTTTCTTGGTGATGATGACGGGCCAAAGCTCGGAATACTTGCGGTTAAACTCAACCCACTTTTCCATGTCCGGCTCGGTGTCCGGGCGGATCGCATCGGCGGGGCACTCAGGCTCGCAGACGCCGCAGTCGATGCATTCATCGGGGTGGATCACCAGCATGTTCTCGCCTTCATAGAAGCAATCCACCGGACATACTTCGACGCAGTCGGTGTATTTGCAGGCGATGCAGGCGTCATTCACGATATAGGTCATGCGGGAAACTCTGGCTGGGTATGTGAGGGACTAGCTAAACCGGGGCGCGGGATCATTCAAGGTGGCGTGCCTTAGAAAGATCAAGCTGCCTGCGGTCGCGCTTGGTCGGGCGGCCCTTTCCCTCAAAACCGGGATTTTCGGGCTGTCTGTCCTTTGGTTTTGGCTGCGGTGGGGACAGATCGGTATAAAGCGACTGCGCCTCAGGGGCCGGACCCCGCCGCTGGCCTATTGCCTCGATCCGGATGACACGAACGTGATCGCCCTGGCTGAAGGTCAGCACATCGCCGGGGCCGACGTTGCTGGCGCGTTTCTGGGTGGGGGTGCCATTGATCCGAACCGCGCCGCCCGCCACCTGAGCGGCAGCGAGCGAGCGAGTCTTGAAAAAGCGGGCGTGCCACAGCCATTTGTCGAGCCGCAGTTTTGCGCCCGCCTCCACTTACTTGTCGTCCTTCAGCCCCATCAGCGCGGCGGCAAAGGGGTTATCAGGGTCAATCTGCTTTTCCTTGCGCGGCGGACGCGCAGAGAAGTTTTGCGATTTGCCGCCCTTGTCACCACCGGGCTTGCGCCCCTTGCCCTTGGCGGGCTTGCCACGCGGCTTGCCCTGCCCCTGAGGACGGTCCCCCCCGCGGCGGTTGCCACCGGCATTGCCGCGCGGGCTGCGCGCCCAAGTGAAGATATAATAGGTCTCCAACTCCGGCCCGGCGACATCGGCGTCAGGTGCGGTGCCCTGCGGAATTTCTTCGGCCGGTACTTCAGGGATGTTGGTATCGACCTCGGGGTCTTCCGCCGCAACATCGGCCATAGGCGCAATGCCATCGTCGGGCATCTGGGCCACGTCCGCCGGGCGGTCGTCGGGGTTGGTCTCATCCGATGGGGTTTCGATGATACCGCCTGCGGGCTCCTCGGCGGCGACATCCATGATTGGCTTGTCTGCCGCGTCATCGCCGGGCAGATCGCTGTCGAGCTTTTCGGGCACGTTGGTATCGGCAGAGGGGTCCATTGCATCATGGCTGCCATCTTTCGGCATCACGACATCAACGGGTTTCACCTTGGTCCGCTCGTCTTTTTCCGCCTTGTACCCCAAGCCCTCCATCAGGTCGGCGAATTGCTCAAGCGTCATGCCCGTGATCGACAGCATGTCAGGCTTGGCTTCGAACCCACCACGGGAATCTTCGGCGCGCAGCATGTCGGCCAAACGCTCCAGCATGTCGATGCGGATCGCGCGTTTGCCTGCATTGCGGTAGCCCGACATGGTGTCGGCCCCTTCGGGCGCGCCGGTTTCGACCGGAATGGTCACCAGACCGGGAGGGGGCGATTCCGGGAACTCGTTCAGGCCCTTGCTGAGCGACCATAGCACCAAGCGCAGACGTGTCGGCGCAGGCTTGAGCATCAGCGGCATAAAGATAGTGAACTGGCCAAAGCGGATGCCATGTTTACGCAATGCGCCGCGGGCGTCTTGATCCAGCGCTTTCACGTCCTCGGCCACTTGGGCGCGCGGCAGAATGCCGAAATTCTCAACCAGTTGGAAAGCAAAGCCACGGGCCAAGCCGGTCAGCGTCTCATCCTTGCTCAGCCCCAGCAGCGGCTCGAACAATGCGGCAACCTTGCGGTCGATGAAGTGCTGCAAACGGCGCTTCACCTTCTCCGCCACTTCGGGACCGGCGATATCATCGACGAAAACCTCGACCTGCGGCTTCAGCGCGTCGCTGCCAGCGGTCAGTTTACCAACCGCAGCGCTGCCCCACATCAGGCCGCCCTGTTCGGTGAAATCAATCTCGGTATCGGGTGCGTTGTAGAACCGGTCGGCACGCAGATGGAACTGCGGAGCCAAGGCCTGCAATGCGGCGGTTTTCACCGTCTTGTCCTCGGCCGCGCCCGCGCCCTTGTCCACCCGAAAGCGGAACCCGTCCAGCTTGCCTACAAATTCACCTTCAACGGTGACTTCACCGGTCTCGTTTACATCGGCCACCATGGCTTCCTTCTGTCCAAGCCGGCGCAGCAATACGGATGTGCGCCGATCTACAAATCTTTGAGTCAAACGCTCATGCAGAGCATCCGACAAGCGGTCTTCTACGACACGCGTCGTGTCGCGCCAATGGCTTTCGTCCCTCGTCCAGCCTTTGCGCTGCGCAACGTAGGTCCATGTGCGAATAAACGCGAGTCGTTTGGACAACGCATCAATGTCGCCATCGGTTCGATCAATTCTCTTGATTTGTCGCCCAAGCCAATCGTCGGGGATATATCCGCGCTGGTGCAGGTCGTTAAAAATGGTCTCCAAAAGCCCCGCATGTTCCGCGTGGCTGATGCCGCGAAAGTCGGGAATACGGCAGACATCCCAAAGTAGCCGCACCGAAGCGCCGTCGGTGGCGCGGGCAAAAACTTCATCCACCTGCGCCAGCGCTTTCAAGGCCCGCAGATCATCGGATTCACGCGCCCGCACCAACCGCTCATCCTCAGGGGGCATTTCCAGCGTCTGGATCAGCCGATCGATGCTGCCGAACTGCAGAGCGTGGTTGCGCCAGTTCACTTTGTTCTGCGGGGTAAAGTTGTGATCCATGATCGCGCGGGCCACGTGATCGTCCAGCGCAGGCGCATCGCCGGTGGTGCCGAAGGTGCCGGACTTAAACCCGCGCCCCGCCCGGCCCGCGATCTGCGCCAACTCATTCGGGGCCAGCGGCCGCATGCGACGCCCGTCGAATTTGGAAAGCGCCGAGAAGGCCACGTGATCAACGTCTAGGTTAAGCCCCATGCCGATGGCATCGGTGGCGACCAGATAGTCGACTTCTCCGTTCTGGTACATCTCTACCTGCGCATTGCGCGTGCGCGGGGAAAGTGCGCCCATCACCACGGCTGCACCGCCCTTTTGGCGGCGGATCAGCTCGGCGATGGCATATACATTCTCAACCGAAAACCCCACGATCGCGCTGCGCGGCTTCATTCGGCTTATCTTTTTCTGACCAGAATAGACCAATTCGCTCATCCGGTCGCGGCGCATGAAATCGACACCCGGAACCAGCGCCGCGATGGTGCCGCGCATCGTATCAGACCCCATGAACAAGGTCTCATGCAGACCACGCGCCCGCAGCAAGCGGTCGGTGAACACATGGCCCCGCTCGGGGTCGGCGCAGAGCTGGATCTCATCAATGGCCACGAAATCCGCGCCCATCTCTTGCGGCATCGCCTCAACGGTGCAGACCCAGTATTGCGTGCGCGGCGGCACGATCCGCTCTTCGCCCGTGACCAAGGCCACGACCGAGGGGCCACGCGCCTTGACGATCCGGTCATAAACCTCACGCGCCAGCAGGCGCAAAGGCAGGCCGATCACTCCGGTCCGGTGCGCCAGCATCCGCTCGATAGCATAAGTCGTTTTGCCGGTATTTGTCGGGCCGAGAACGGCCACGACGCGCTTGTTGCCTGCCACCTGTTTATCCTTGAATTAAAGCTCGCGTCCGATGCCGTCCCGGCGCAGACCCTCAAGGGCCGACCGGGCGTCTTCGTGATGCGGGTTGAGGGCGAGCACCTTACGGTAAAGCGCCGCGGCGCGGCCCAGATCTCCGAACTCCTGTATCATCACGGCAAGCCCGAAGATCGCGTTGTAGTTGTTGGGGTTCAGCGCCAGCGTCCGTTCCAGATCATCCAGCGCGGGACCATAGAGGTTGGCCGCATAATAGGCCTGCGCCCGCGTGTGAAACCCTTCGGCAAACTCGGGCGCGTGATCGGTCAGCGCAGTCAAATGCTCAATCGCCAACCGGCTGTCGCCATTTGCCATCGCTTCGCGCCCTCGCGACAGCAGCAAATCCATCGAGGCCGAGCCGGACCGCTGCCAATGCGCTTCGATCTCATGGGCGATTCTGGGGGCTTCGGCCGCCGGGGCCTCGCGCAGCTTTTGCATAAGCTCAGGCAGCGCCCCCTCGGCCACGGCCATGCCCGCAAGCAACACAAAGCCACCAACTGCCGCAACGGTATGTTTGAGGTTGACGGGTATGATGCGCATAACAAAACTGAATGTAACAGGCTGCCGCCGCAATTCCAGACGTAGCGGGGCCAAATGCCAAAAAAGGGCGAGCGATGAGCGATATTGTGAACGAAGCGGTTGTGGTGCTGAACGAAAAGCTGGCCGGCAGCGATTTTGACGGCACGGCCAAGTTCGACATCGAAGGCGAAGGCACCGTGATGATGGACGAAAACGGCGCCCGCGCTGCTGACGAAGAAGCGGACGTGACGCTCAGCGCCGACGCCGAAACCTTCCAGTCGATTCTCGAAGGCGACACCAACCCGACCTCCGCTTTCATGACCGGTAAGCTCAAGATCGACGGCGACATGGGCATGGCGATGAAGCTCGCTGCTGTGCTCGGCTGATGCGGCTGGACCCGGCCCCGCTTTTTACCGATATCGCCCCCGGCCCCGAGGGGGGCCAAGCCCATTGGGCCGAGACATCGGATGGCAAGCGGATCAGGCTGGGTCATTGGCCCTGCGCCGGGGCGCGCGGCACGGTGCTGCTGTTCCCCGGGCGTACCGAATATATTGAAAAATACGGGCTTTGCGCCGCCGACTTCGCGCGGCGCGGCCTTGCCACCATGGCGATTGACTGGCGCGGTCAAGGTCTGTCGGACCGGCTGCTGCCAGATACCCGCATCGGCCATGTGGATGTTTTCAGCGACTATCAAAAAGACGTTGCCGCCATGCTGCGCGCCGCGCGCAGCCTGAACCTGCCGCGGCCCTATTTCCTGCTGGCGCACTCCATGGGGGGCTGCATCGGGCTGCGCGCCGTGATGGAGGGGCTGCCGGTGCAGGCCGTCGCTTTCACGGGCCCGATGTGGGGCATCTATGTCGTCCCGCACCTGCGCGCCGTTGCTTGGTCCTTGGCGCAGTTCATGCCCCGGGTCGGACAGGGCCACCGCTTGCCGCCGGGCACCAAGATCGAAGCCTACCCCGCCATCGCCCCTTTCGACGACAACCTGCTGACCACCGACCCGCAGATGTACGACATGATGCGCGATCAACTGGCCGCCCATCCTGAGCTTAGCCTTGGTGGCCCCAGCTTCGTCTGGCTGCGCGAGGCGCTGGCCGAGACGAAGCACCTCGCCGGGCGGTCCGCGCCCAACATTCCTTGCGTCACCTATCTTGGCAGCAACGAGCGGATCGTCGCCACAGACCGCGTCCACAAGCGCATGGCGCAGTGGAAAGGCGGGCGGCTTGAGATTGTGCCGGGCGGCGAACATGAGGTGCTGCTGGAGACCCCCGAGTTGCGCAAGCCGATCTTCGATGGGCTGGAAAAGCTCTATCTGGGCAATATCACCGGTTAACCCCGCTCAGGCGTCATTTTCCTGTGCAATCGGCCCGCGCCGCCTAGATTGCTTGGGATGACACGTGAACCCGTCCTTACCTTCACCGAAAACGGCATCTATTGCCCTGCAGGTGACTTTTACATCGACCCTTGGCGCCCCGTTGACCGGGCGTTGATCACCCATGGTCATGCCGACCATGCCCGCGACGGGATGGGCAGTTACCTTGCCACCCACGCTGCCCTGCCCGTTATGCGCCACCGCTTGGGCGAGATCGCCATCGAGGGCATCGCCTATGGCGAGAGGCGGCAGATCGGCGGGGCCACGGTCTCCTTCCACCCGGCGGGCCATGTGCCCGGCAGCGCGCAGATCAGGGTTGAGGTCGGCGGAGAGGTCTGGGTCGCGTCGGGCGATTATAAGGTGATCGACGACGGCATGTCAGAACCCTTTGAGCCGGTTCAGTGCCACCATTTCATTACTGAGAGTACCTTTGGCCTGCCGGTCTTTCGCTGGGCACCGCAGGCCGAGGTGGCAGCGCAGATCAACGACTGGTGGGCGGGTTGCAAGGCGGCGGGCAAGACCGCTTTCCTCGGGGCCTATTCGCTGGGCAAGGCGCAGCGGCTCCTGTCGATGCTCGATCCCACGATCGGACCGATCCTGACCCATACTGCGGTGGAAAATACCAATGCGGTGCTGCGCGGACAGGGCATCACCCTGCCCGAGACCACGCTCGTGACGCCCGATCTCGTCCCCAAAGACCACCCCGGCGCGTTGGTGCTGGCGCCGCCCTCGGCCTTGGGCAGCCAATGGGCGCGGCGCTTTGGACCGCAGGAGAGCGCCTTTGCCTCGGGCTGGATGGCGCTGCGCGGGGTGCGCAGACGGCGCGCGGGGGATCGTGGATTTGTCATCTCGGACCATGCGGATTGGCATGGGCTGCTTTGGGCCATCCGTGAGACTGGCGCGGAAAACATATATGTAACCCATGGTTACACCGATATCTTCACGCGTTACCTTAACGACGAGGGCTGGAACGCGCAGGTCGTCCCGACCCAGTTCGACAGCGATGGAGGCGACAGCGAATGAAGGACTTTGCCGCTCTTTTCAATGCCGTCGACCAGACCACCAAAACCACGGTAAAGGTCGCCGCCTTGGCCGAGTATTTCACCACCGCGGCCGAAGACGACCGTCTTTGGACCGTGGCGCTTTTCTCAGGCCGCCGCCCGAAACGCGCCGTCACCACGACCCGCCTGCGGGAATGGGCGTCTGAGGCGTCCGGTGTGCCGCTGTGGCTGTTCGAAGACAGCTACGCCATCGTCGGCGATCTGGCCGAGACCATCGCGCTGGTCCTCCCCCCGGTAGAGAACGACGACACCGGCACGCTGACCTCGTGGATCAACGCCCTGCGCGGGCTGAAAGACGAAGACGACGCGGCGCGCAAGGCATTCGTCCTTTCGGCTTGGCAACAGCTTGGCGGCACCGAGCGGTTCCTGTTCAACAAGCTCATCACCGGCGGTTTTCGCATCGGCATCAGCCAAAAGCTGATGACCCGCGCCCTGTCCCGCGCCAGTGGCCGCCCCGAGCCGGAAATGGCGCACCGCCTGATGGGTAACTGGCACCCCGATGACGTGACGTGGCACAGCCTGATTGAGGCCGAAGACGCCAGCGCCGACGCCTCGCGCCCCTTCCCTTTCTACCTCGCCTATGCGCTGGAAGACGGACCAGACGCCTTGGGCGACCCGACCGACTGGCGGGCGGAATGGAAATGGGACGGCATCCGCGGCCAGTTGATCCTGCGCGATGGCGACTACTTCGTCTGGTCGCGCGGCGAAGAACTGATGACCGACCGCTTCCCCGAGCTTGCCCGCGCAGCCGATCACCTGCCGCCGGGCACGGTGCTCGACGGCGAGTTGCTGGTCTGGCAGCCGGGGGCCGAATTCCCTTCATCTTTCAACGCATTGCAGGCCCGCATCGGACGCAAGACTGTGCCCAAAAAGCTGCTAAAGGAAGCGCCCGTGGTGCTGCACGCCTACGACCTGCTGGAATGGCAGGGCGAGGACATCCGCGACCGTCCCTTTGCCGAGCGCCGCGCGCTGTTGGAGCAGGCCGCAGCCGATTTGCCCGCCGACGCGCCCGTGCGCCTGTCGCCGCAGCACCAATTCACCGATTGGGCCGAGCTGGCCACCCTGCGCGACACCGCCCGTGAGGCGCAGGCCGAGGGGTTGATGCTGAAACGCGCCGACAGCCCCTACCTGTCGGGCCGCAAAAAGGGCGACTGGTGGAAATGGAAGCTGGATCCGCTGACCATCGACGCGGTGATGATCTATGCGCAATCGGGCTCGGGCCGCCGGGCGAACCTTTTTACCGATTTCACCTTTGCAGTCTGGAACGGCAATGATCTGGTGCCCTTCACCAAGGCCTATTCCGGCCTGACGGATGCCGAGTTCCGCCAGATCACCGCATGGGTGCGCAAGAACACACAGCAACGCTTTGGCCCCGTGCGGCAGGTGACCCCGCATCATGTATTCGAGATCGCCTTTGAAGGCATTCAACCCAGCCCGCGCCATAAATCCGGCGTCGCCCTGCGGTTTCCGCGCATGCTGCGCTGGCGCAAGGACAAGCCGCTGCAAGAGGCCAACACCCTCGACGATCTGAAAGAAATGCTGCGCATCTACGGATAGGTTGTTCCGGCCCGCCCGGAGGCATAGATGTGACGAAACGCAAATGAGGTACACCGATGTTTCAGCTTCCCTTCCCGCTTCACGATGCCAACGCCAGCGCCGGGGGCAAAAACCTCGGCGATCTGCCGGAATGGGATCTGAGCGACCTTTACACCGCCGAAGACGCGCCCGAACTGAAGCGCGACCTCGACTGGCTAGAGGAAGCCTGCGCGCGTTTTGCCACTGATTACCAAGGCAATCTGGCCGCGCTCGACGCCAAAGGGCTGCTCGACTGTGTGCTGCGCAACGAAAAGATCAATCAGGTCGCGGGGCGCATCATGTCCTACGCGGGCCTGCGCTATTACCAGCAGACGACGGACTCAGGCCGGGCCAAGTTCATGTCCGACTGCCAAGAGAAAATCACCGATTACACCACGCCGCTGGTCTTTTTCACGCTGGAACTGAACAAACTGCCCGACGATCACCTTGCCAAGCTCTTGGACGAAAACCCGGATCTGGCACGCTACAAACCCGTCTTCGACCGTATCCGCGCCATGAAGCCCTATCAACTGTCGGATGAAATGGAGAAATTTCTGCACGACCTCGGCGTGGTCGGCGATGCTTGGGAGCGGATGTTCGACGAGACAATCGCCGGGCTGGAATTCGAAGTCGACGGCGAGACGCTTAACATCGAAGGCACGCTGAACCTGCTGACCGACCCCGACCGCGCCAAACGCGAAGCGGGCGCGCGCGAATTGGCCGAGGTGCTGGGCCGCAACATCCGCACCTTTGCCCGCGTCCACAACACGCAGGTAAAAGAGAAAGAGGTCATCGACCGCTGGCGCGGCATGGAGACACCGCAGACCGGGCGGCACCTCAGCAACCATGTCGAGCCCGAGGTGGTCGAAGCGCTGCGCAACGCCGTGGTCGAAGCCTATCCGAAGCTGAGCCACCGCTACTATGAGCTGAAGCGCAAGTGGCTCGGCCTTGATGTGATGCAGGTCTGGGACCGCAACGCGCCGCTGCCGATGGAAGACCCCAAGGTGGTCGACTGGGCGCAGGCCGAAGCGACCGTGATGGAAGCCTATACCGCCTTTGACCCGCGCATGGGCGAGTTGGCCAAGCCGTTCTTCACCAAGGGCTGGATCGACGCGGGTGTGAAACCGGGCAAAGCACCGGGCGCCTTCGCGCATCCCACCGTGACCGACGTGCATCCCTATGTGATGCTGAACTACCTCGGCAAACCGCGCGACGTGATGACGCTGGCGCATGAGTTGGGCCATGGCGTGCACCAAGTGCTGGCCGCCGATCAGGGCGAGATGCTGTCCTCGACCCCGCTGACATTGGCCGAAACGGCCTCGGTCTTTGGCGAAATGCTTACCTTCCGCAAAATGCTCGACAAGGCCAAGACGCAGTCAGAGCGTAAGGTGCTGCTGGCTGGCAAGGTCGAGGACATGATCAACACGGTCGTGCGCCAGATCGCCTTTTATGATTTCGAGTGCAAATTGCACGAAGCGCGCCGCGGCGGGGAGCTTACGCCCGACGACATCAACGCGCTGTGGATGAGCGTTCAGGCCGAGAGCCTTGGGCCAGCATTCGAGTATATGGACGGCTATGAGACCTTCTGGGCCTATATCCCGCATTTCGTGCATTCGCCCTTCTACGTCTATGCCTATGCCTTTGGCGACGGGCTGGTAAACGCGCTCTACGCAGTCTACGCCGAGGGCGAGGAAGGCTTTGAAGAGAAGTATTTCGACATGCTGAAAGCAGGCGGTTCGAAACACCACAAGGAGCTTCTGGCCCCCTTCGGGCTTGATGCCTCTGACCCCGCCTTCTGGGACAAGGGACTGTCGATGATCTCTGACATGATCGACGAATTGGAAGCGATGGAGGTCTGATGTCCCTCGCCGAGCGCATGAAGGACAGGTTCGCGCCGTTCTTTGCTTGGGTCCAAAGGCGGGTCCCGCCCGGGTTCAGGTTTGCGCTCGGCCTGCTGCTGATCTGCGGCGGCATCCTTGGGTTCTTGCCGATCCTCGGCTTTTGGATGCTGCCGCTTGGTTTCATGGTGGCGGCGATGGATGTGCGGTTGTATCGGCGCTGGCGCTCTCTTCGGCGTCGGCGCCGGGCAATGCGCCCCTAACATCACTTCAACTGGCTGTCTTTCGACCCGCGCCGGTTTATCCCGCCGCGCATCTGCGCCTGCCCGTCCCGGTCGCGCACGCAATCAATGCAAAGTTTCACCCCCGGCAGAGCGATACGTCGTGCTTCGGGGATAGGCTCTTCGCATTCCGCGCAATGGGTCAGGCTCTCACCCACCGGCGCGCGGCGGGCTTTCAGCCGTGCCAATTCGTCCGATATGGATGCTTCGATCTGTTCGCTTACCGCGCCATCACGCGCCCATCCGCCTGCCATCCCACGCCCTCCTGTTGCTATGCTCATCATTGATATGGCGCCCGCGGGCCGCATGTCACGGACCTGCGCCCGACATCTATGCCAAGCCCTCGCTGCCCTCATCAGAGTGTAACAAATGGGGGGCCTGCGCGAATATACAAGGTCCACAGGCCGAGCCGATGCGCCGGAGGACAATTGCGCGAAACGCGACCGTACCGCCTGCCCGACATAAAAAAACACCCCCATAAGGGGGTGCAGTTGCTAGGCATTGGACTGTGCGTCAAGCAGCACGCAGGGTCGTATCTCCTTCATTTTGACGATTGATCAGGACGGACAGGGTAACGGCACTTTGAATGAGCCGTTGGCGAAGCTCTTGGCGCTGCCCGGCAGGGCGCAGCGGCACGTTGGTGCGCAGGTACACGGTCTGCGGCATGGCGCGCGGATGGTGCGTATAGGTCACCTCGACCACCGCCTCCACCCTGCCAAAGTCGCGGTCATGGTGGACACTGTGGAAACGCGCGCTGCAAATGTTTAGAACAGCGGGAAATTCATCGGAAGGATGACAGACGGTAACGGGTTCATAGCTGCGCCTACGGCGGATAATGTCACCTGCATTGAGGGACGCGATGGGGCCGGATGTTTCTGGCGCGATGGAGCGGCTTTGCATGTCTAATCCTCTTTCTACTCGTCTGTTCGTTAGTCTTCCCTTTCTGTGGGCTGTTGCGTTCCCTCGGGAGGTTCCGCTGTTGCCCAACCTGTATACATGTTGTCCGATCCAATTGCGGCAAGAATGGGGCAACAACTTGCCGACAATTGGGCAATCGTATAATTCGACAATCTTTTTTCACACGATCTATGCGAATGGAGCGCTTAACCCGCCTTTTCGACCTCTAGGAGCCAGGTCTCCTGAAGGCGGTTCTCGATTGCCTCAGGGAAGTGATCCCGCACTAGGGCAATGGCGTCGCCTGCCGGAAGCCCGGCCCCCATCAGCAACCAGGCCGCAATAAGTCCGCTACGGCCCGCCCCGTATTGGCACGACAGGGCCACCGTCTCCCCCGCATCCAACGCCTGCTCAAAACCGGCCCGACGTTCCGGCCATTGCGTCAGGAAAGCGTCGCCGGGCACATTGAAATCTTGGATCGCCGCGAAAGAAAGCCTCAGGCCAAGGGGTTGAGAAACTTTGGAAATCAAAGGAAACGCCCCCTCGGGAAGCTCTGCTTCCTCAGTCAGGATGAGCAATTGACGGGCGCCGGTCGCGCGCAACCCTTCCAAGGTTTCGGCCATTTGATGCGGATCAAGATAGGCAGAGCCATCGACATGGGTCAGCAGCCCCGGATAGCCGGTCATCGCCAGATGCCCCCCACGCGGGGTCGGGATAACGGCGCGTATCGAGGTCGCTTCGGGATCGAAAAAAGGCAGAACGACAGACATGACAGCATCCATAAAATTTGAGTAAGCGCAGCGACACCTGTATACATGTTAGTCAGGCAAGATGTGAACAGACCGAAGGATGCCGGGCAATGCTCAACCAAGTCAAATCCAGCACTGCGATTGCTGACACGCTCCGGGCGGATATCTGCCTGAATCGCGACATTGCGGATGGTATGTTGCACGAGATGGCCTTGGCGCAGCGGTTTGGCGTCTCCCGCACGCCCATCCGACAAGCGCTGCAACGGTTGGCCTATGAGCGGATGATCGCCGTTAAATCCGGTGTAGGCTCTGTCGTGACGCCCTTGGAGGAATCGATGCGCGCTGACGATATCTGCGCAGCAGCGGCGATTATCGAGGCCGCGGCCAAATGTGCCCCTTCTAGCCCCGCGCCGCCAACGCAATTCATGTCGCTGGCCGGGCTTTTGGGGATGATGGACATCAGTCAGCTGGACCAAGCCGAGGCGTTTTTCGAGATACGCGCCCAGCTTTTGAATGCCTTATCCGAGATGATCGAGAACCCGATCCTCAGTGATGCTTTTCGCGCGGCCTATTGGCGTCTGATCAGGTGGTCGCTGCGGGATTTTGAAACCCAGCCACAGGTCCAGATTGCGCATCTGCGTGAGGTGCTGCAAACCGCGGCCCGCGCGATGAAGAGCGGCACCCTTGCCGCCTGCTTTGAACAGATTGCCGAAATTGAAAGCAGGGTTGCCGAACCGAGCCAGACGTAAAAAAAAGCCCCGCTCCTGGGAGCGGGGCCATCTATGTTAAGTTAGCCTAGAATTAGCTGGCCGCCATCATGCCTTTTTCCTTCGCCAAGTCGCGCATGCGCTTCTGCAACTTTTCAAAAGCACGTACTTCGATTTGGCGAATACGTTCGCGGCTGACATCATATTGCGACGACAGGTCTTCCAAAGTGACCGTCTCATCCGACAGGCGGCGTTGGGTCAGAATGTCCTTTTCACGGTCGTTCAACACGTCCAAGGCTTCGGCCAACATCTCACGCCGGGTTTCCAACTCGTCACGTTCGGCATAGTCGCCCGCTTGGTCGGCGTCTTCGTCCTCCAACCAATCTTGCCACTGCATCGTGCCTTCGCCTTCGGACCCGACGGTGGCGTTAAGCGAGGCATCCCCGCCCGACATCCGCCGGTTCATCGAAACGACTTCAGCTTCGGTCACGCCCAGTTGGGTTGCAATCTCTGTCACATTCTCAGGGCGCAGATCGCCTTCTTCCAAGGCACCGATCTTGTTCTTTGCCTTACGCAGGTTGAAAAACAGCTTTTTCTGACCCGAGGTTGTGCCAAGTTTCACCAGCGACCACGACCGCAGGATATACTCCTGAATTGACGCGCGGATCCACCACATCGCGTAGGTCGCAAGGCGAAAGCCCTTCTCCGGATCGAAACGTTTGACCGCCTGCATCAGGCCGACATTCGCCTCCGAGATCACCTCGGACTGCGGCAGCCCATAGCCCCGGTAGCCCATCGCGATTTTCGCGGCAAGACGCAGGTGCGACGTGACCATGCGGTGCGCGGCTTCGGTATCTTGTTCCTCGACCCAACGTTTGGCCAGCATGTATTCTTCCTCAGGCTCCAACAGCGGGAACTTGCGGATCTCTTGCATATAGCGGTTCAGCCCGCCTTCTGGTGTCGGTGCGGGCAGATTTGCATAATTTGCCATGTCTTGTCCCTTTCCCCAGTTTGATCGGGGCCTATGTTATTTCGCTTAACATGCAATATGGGCGGCCCCCTTCGTGCTTTCAAGACAGAAGCCTTCACGCTTTTGTTCATGGTTGCACAGCTTCTGTGAACAAAACGTAACCAATCCTAGGGCGGTTCCCTGAGGTGGCGGGGTCACGCCGACGGGGTTGCTGGCCCTTCACGAAGCAATTGCAACAGCGCTGCCATATCCGATGGCAAAGGCGCTTCGAAACGCAGGCTTTCGCCCGTCACTGGATGCTCAAACCCCAAAACAGCGGCGTGCAGCGCTTGGCGGGGGAAGGCGCGGATGGCGTCGGCGGTGGCCTCGGGCAAGGCCGCTTTGGCCAGCTTGCGCCGCCCGCCATAGGTCGCATCCCCCACCAAACCGTGGCCTGCGTGAGACATATGCACGCGGATCTGGTGCGTGCGCCCCGTTTCCAGCCAGCATTCCAGCAGCGCCAGAACGGGTGGCGTGCCGAAACGCTCAACCGTGCGGGCGCGGGTTACGGCGTGGCGGCCGCCTTGGAACAGCACCGCCTGCCGCTGGCGGTCGGTCTTGTGCCGCGCCAACTGGGTGGTCATGCGCAGGATATTCCCCGCCTCAAAGGACGCGCCTTTGACGCCGCGCAGACGCGGGTCATTGGCATCGGGCACCCCGTAGACGAGGGTTTGATAATACCGCTCAACCGTATGTTTTTCGAACTGCGCCGCCAGCCCGTGATGCGCCGCGTCGGATTTGGCGACAACCAGCAGTCCCGTGGTGTCCTTGTCAATCCGGTGCACGATGCCGGGCCGCTTCATCCCGCCCACGCCCGAGAGATCATCGCCACAGTGTGCTAACAATGCGTTTACCAGCGTACCGGAAGGCGAGCCCGGGGCGGGATGGACCACCATGCCCGCTGGTTTGTCGATCACGATCAGGTCGTCATCTTCGAACACCACCGACAGGGGTATGTCTTCGGGCAGGATGTGGCTTTCCGCCGCTTCTTCGACCGTGATCTGCACTACCTGCCCTTCGGCCACTTTGGCGCGGGGGTCTTGGACTTTGACACCGTCCAGCGTCACGGCCCCGTCGGCGATCAACCGGCCCAATCGCGTGCGCGACAGGTTCGCTTCCTCTGGCACATCGCGGGCCAGCGCCTTATCAAGACGGGCGGGCGGGCTATCGCCCAGAATGAAATCAATGCGGCGGTGAGACATGGACACGGACAACCCTGATGAACCGGCGAACCTGCGGTTTCTGCGGCGGATGGTGACGGTCTTGACCGTCGTGATGATTGGCGGGGTTCTAGTGCTGATCTTCGTGCTTGTCACCCGTCTGAGCGATCAAGGCCCGACCATGCCGCGCAGTATTTCCCTGCCCGATGGCAGCAGCGCCCAAGCATTTACGCAAGGACGCGGCTGGTATGCGGTGGTGACGGACGCAGATGAAATCCTGATCTTTGACCAGTTGACCGGCGAATTGCGCCAGACGATCCCGATCGAATAATCAGCCGCGGATCGTTTTGGCGAAGGTCGAATAGATCGGCTCGTTGGAGCAGATAATCTCGCCGTGCTGCAGGATATTGCGCTCGGGACGGATCGCTTCGACAAGGCCACCGGCCTCTTTCACGATTAACATGCCTGCGGCCACGTCCCACGGCTTCAAACGGCGTTCCCAGAAACCATCGTAGCGGCCCGAAGCGACGTAAGCCAGATCAAGCGAAGCCGCACCCCAGCGGCGCACACCGGCGCAAACGGGCAGAAGTCGGCCCAGATCTTTGAGCGTTTCGGGCAGGTCGGCGCGACCGCCGAAAGGCAGACCCGTGGCAAAGATCGACTCGATCATCCGGTGACGGCCCGACACCCGCAGGCGGCCTTCGTTCATCCAAGCGCCGGTGCCCTTCTCGGCAAAGAACATCTCATCCTTGGCGGGGTCGAAAACCACCCCGGCAACGATTTCGCCCTTATGCTCCAACGCGATGGAGACAGCCCAATGCGGCAGACCGTGCAAGAAGTTGGTCGTGCCATCCAGCGGGTCGACGATCCAACGGCGCGTGGGGTCTTGGCCCTCTTCCTCGCCGCCCTCTTCGGCCAGCCAGCCGTAGGTCGGGCGCGCGCCCATCAGGTCGTCTTTGATGATCTTCTCGGCGCCAATGTCGGCTTTGGTTACGAAATCGCCCGCGCCTTTGACCGAGACCTGAAGGTTCTCGACCTCGCGGAAATCCTTGACCAATGCACGCCCCGCTTTGCGTGCCGCTTTGATCATGATGTTAAGATTCGCACTACCGATCATTGTTCGCGCCCTTTGATGGATAAGGCGGGACGTATAGGGCGCAAGAGCGCAATTGCCAAGGGGGCAGAAACCTAGGCCGCTGGGGCATTCTTACGCAGCGTGCGGGTTGTTTTAAAAGCACAAGGTGACACCTTGGACCCAAAGCAATCAGCCCGAAGGAAATCCCATGTCCGACCAGATGCAAAAAATCGTCCTCGCCAGCCGCCCTGACGGCGCGCCCACGCCTGAGAACTTCCGTCTAGAGAGCGCGGATATGCCCCAGCCGGGCGACGGGGAAATCTTGGTCGAAGTGCACTACATGTCGCTTGATCCCTATATGCGGGGCCGCATGGATGATGCGAAATCCTACGCGCAGCCCGTGCCTATTGGCGGGCTCATGGAGGGCGGCAGCGTCGGCAAGGTGATCGCCTCCAATGATCCGAGCTTTAACGTTGGCGATTTTGCCTTTGGTGCCTTTGGATGGGCGACCCACGGCGTTGCCCCGGCCAAGCAGTGTCAAAAGGTCGATGCCGAAGCCGTGCCGATCACCGCCTCGCTTGGTGTGCTGGGGATGCCCGGATTGACCGGTTGGTACGGGCTGAACGAAATCGGCCAGCCGAAAGAGGGTGAAACGCTTGTCGTCGCGGCCGCCACGGGGCCTGTCGGGTCGATGGTGGGGCAGTTGGCCAAGGCCAAAGGGCTGCGCACCGTCGGCATCGCGGGCGGGGCCGAGAAATGCGAGATCGCCACGCGCGACTTCGGCTTTGACGTCTGTCTTGACCACCGCGCCTATGACGACGCCAAATCCCTGCGCGCCGCGTTGAAAGAGGCCGCGCCGGATGGCATTGATATCTATTACGAAAACGTCGGCGGCAAAGTGCTGGATGCGGTACTGCCGCTGATGAACCCGCATGGCCGTATCCCGCTTTGCGGCATGATCGCGTGGTACAACGCGGGCGGGCTTGGTGCCGACGCGGAGGGCGCTGGCCTCACCGCGCCGCGGCTGTGGCGGACGATTTTGGTGAACTTCCTCACCGTGCGCGGCTTTATCATCTCGAACCACTGGAACCGCATGCCGGAGTTCCACCGCGAGGTGGCCCCGATGGTCGCGGATGGACGTGTAAAAGTGAAAGAGGACATCACCGAGGGGCTGGAGAATGCGCCGCAGGCGTTCATCGACATGCTGAATGGCGGCAACACTGGCAAGGCAATCGTTAAGGTGAAGTAAGCCTTGCGCCTACCTTTGGCCCGGAATCAAGCCGCAGGCGCCGGGCCATCGCCTGCCCGCCCAGACGGGTAGGCGATTTGGTGGGGCTGGGTGCTGCCCCTCAGAACGCCGCCTAGGCCCGCTGCAACTTCCGCGCCTCTTGCCCGGCCAGTTTCAACAACTCATCCATAAACGGTTTGCCCAGATCATCCTTGCGCACCGCCGCATAAAGCCGCCGCGTTATGCCCTGTGCCGTCAAAGGCCGCGTGACGTAATCCGACGAATATTTCACCTCGCGCACCACCCAATCGGGCAGGACCGACACCCCGCGATTGGACGCCACCAGCAGCAAGATCACTGCCGTTAGCTCGACCTGTCGGATCGCCGCAGGCTCGACCTTGGCGGGGATCAACAACTGGCTGAACACATCCAGTCGCGTCCGTTCCACCGGATAGGTAATGAGCGTCTCACCGCGAAAATCAGCCGCCTCGACAAAGGGTTTCTCGGCCAGAGAGTGGCTTTGCGATGCCACGAAAACCGGATTGTAATCAAAGAGTTCGACAAACTCGACCCCCGGCAGTTCTTCGGGATCCGATGACACCACCAGATCAACCTCTTCGCGCAGCAGAGCGGGCAGCGCGTCAAATGCCAGACCGGGGCGGATATCGACATCAACATCCTGCCAATGCCGCCGGAACTGCTCCAACACCGGGAAAAGCCACTCGAAACAGGCGTGGCATTCAATGGCAATATGCATCCGCCCCGTGCTGCCTGCCCGCAGCCCCGAAAATTCATCTTGCAAGGCTTCGACCTGTGGCAATACCTGCTGCGCCAGTTTCAACAACCTCTGCCCGGCGGGCGAAAGCTTCAACGGTTTTGAGCGCCGGACAAACAACTCAACCCCGGCCTGATCCTCCAAGCCCTTCACCTGATGACTTAACGCCGATTGCGTGATATTCATCTGATCCGCCGCGCGGGCCAGCCCGCCCGCCTCGTGAATGGCCTTGATTGTGCGCAGGTGACGGAACTCAATGTGCATGTGAGGCATTACTCATGTTCAAGATGAATGTTATGAGTTTGTCTCACAAGGCTAGATGTGAGACAAGACGTGAAACCGCCAAAAGGATCTCTCAATGACCACGCCTGCCGTTTCCTTCGAAGTCTTCCCGCCCCGCACCGTCGGCGCGGCGTTCAAACTGTGGGATGCAGCTCAGGCGCTGGCCCCACTGGCGCCGCGTTTCTTCTCGGTCACCTATGGCGCGGGTGGCACGACCCGGGATCTGACCCATGATTCGGCCCATGTGCTGCACCGTACCTCCGGTCTGCCTGTCGCCGGGCACCTGACCTGCGTGGGGGCCAGCCGCGCGGAAACCATGGAAGTCGCCGATAAATTCGCCGAAGCGGGCATCAAAGACATCGTCGCCCTGCGCGGCGATCCGCAGGCGGGCACCGACAAATTCGCGCCCCACCCCGAAGGTTTTGCCGATAGCTGCGAGTTAATCGAGGCGCTGGCGAAAACCGGCAAATTCACCATCCGAGTGGGCGCCTACCCCGACCCGCACCCCGAAGCGGCCGACCAGCAGGCCAATATCGATTGGCTGAAACGCAAGTTCGACGCGGGCGCGGATGAGGCCTTGACCCAGTTCTTCTTTGAAGCCGATACCTTTCTGCGCTTCCGCGACGCCTGCGTCAAAGCAGGCATTGACAAACCGATCACGCCGGGCATCCTGCCAGTGGTGAATTGGACCTCAGCCCGCAAATTCGCCGTCAAATGTGGCACGCCCATCCCGGAATGGGTCGACCAAGCCTATGAAGCGGCGATCCGCGATGACCGTCATGACCTGCTGGCCCAAGCCATGTGCACCGAACTGTGCAGCGAATTGATCGACGAGGGCGTGGACGCACTGCATTTCTACACGCTCAACCGCGCCGAACTGACCCGCGATGTTTGCCGCGCCATCGGTGTGACACCGCAGGTTGATCTGTCGGACGTCGCGTAAACTTGGCACCTCGGGCGCAGGGGCTTGCCCCTGCCCCCCTCGGGCGTATCCTCCGGCGAAATTCATCTGCCGGAGAAGACCATGCCCCGCATCGCCCAAAGCCCTGCTGACCTTTTGTCCCAATCCGAGGCCCTGAAACTGTCGGGGCTGGAGTTCATGCAGGCCATCCTCGACGGCACCAACCCCGGCCCGCCCATCGGCCAAACCATGGGCTATGCGCTGCATTCGGTCGAAGAGGGCCGCATCATCTTTCGCGGCGCGCCGAGCTTCGCCATGACCAACCCGATGGGCACGGTGCATGGCGGCTGGTACGGCACGCTGCTCGATTCGGCGATGGCCTGCGCGGTGATGACGAAAGTGCCGCGCGGCTCGGTCTATACCACTTTGGAATACAAGATTAATATCCTGCGGGGCCTGCCCTTGGGGATGGAGATCGACTGCATCGGCGTGACCGATCACGTAGGCCGCTCCACCGGTGTGGCGCATGGTGAAATACGCGGGGTCGAGGATGGCAAACTCTATGCCACCGGCTCAACCACCTGCATCGTGATGAAGTTGGGCTAACGCCATCCATGAAAAAACCCCGGCGTGGACGGCGCCACGCCGGGGTCAAAACTCTTTCGGCAAAGAGTTAACCGTTCAGATTAGTCCCAGAAACCTTCGTCAACGCTGGGCAGCGCTTCCAGTTCTTCTTCGCTCAGGCGGGTGACATAGGCATAGGTTTGGTCGTCGACCGCCACGAGGTTCACGTCGGGCGTGGAAATCATGACATGTTTGTCACCAATATCGAGGAAACCACCGACTTCGGCCACGATACCGACCATTTGGCCGTTTTTGGACAGAACGATGTCTTCGATCTCACCGATCTCGTTCCAGTCGGTGCCGATTTCGGCATATGCCGTGTTGGGGCTCCATTCGTCGCCGGCTTCGTTGATGGTGAAGATCTCTCCACCGGTGATATCCCGCGAGCGGATCAGATCGCCGCGCATCTCGTTCATCGCCACACTGTCGAGGTTGGAATGGTCGACCATATGGGCCTCTGCGAAAGCGGCGGTGCCTGCGATTGTTAGGGCAAGGGTGCTGGCTGTGAGCGTTTTCATGTCTCTCTCCTCTTTCGTTAATTGCTGTGGTTACAACGAAAGCTGCGAATTAACGTTCCAGAAAAAGCTAAAATTAACTATGGATTAGGGCGGAAACGCTGGTGCGGCACCGCGCGGCCAGCCCTCGCGGACAGGTGCCAGCCTCGCTGGAAAGAGTGACCGATGTACTAAAGGGGGGGATGGTACCACCTCCTGGTCTCGAACCAGGGACCTCTTGATCCACAATCAAGCGCTCTAACCAACTGAGCTAAGGCGGCACTGGGGCGGATTTAGCGCCCGTGGCAGAGGAATGCAAGACCTCAGGGACAGAAGAATGGTCGGTTTTGGGCAGAATTTTCGCGTCATCCCGAGCGTCACCTTTTCCGGGGGAAACTTCGGCGGCTGGCCATTGGTTCTTGCGCCCCTGCCCTTAAACCTCGCCTTCTTCAGTCCGCTCGGCTCAGAGGTGTGCCAGAAAACGGCATTGTAGCCCACCACGCGCCGCATAGAAGGTCAGCGTTTCCCGCCGGCATCCGCACCTTGCCGAATCCCGGTCCCCAAAGCCCCGCAACACCGCAAGATCCCTTGCCTTTTCTGCCACGCCGCGCTAGCGATAAGCCCCACCAAACCGGAGGCTCCCATGGGCATCGACACCGAACGCGATATCGAAGCAAACCTGCAAATCGGCCCGACCGACAAAGGCATGGTCCGCCTTTTTGTCGAAGGGGACGGCGTTGAAATTCCGATGGATTTCACGCCCGAGGAAGCCCGCGAAATCGCCGAAGAAATCATGGCCGCAGTGAACCGCGCGGGCAAAAAGGGGCGCTAAGCCCCTTTGAGGGAACGGTAGCCTGCAGGGCATTGCGTTCTTCCAGCGCTCTGCCAAGGCACCCTTTCGAAGCAAAAACTGCGCCCGGCCCCACAATCAAGACCAGTTCGGCACCATATCTGGATCGCGCAGCCGATGCAGGCGCCGGGCGGCATGGGTCGCGAACTTTTGCACCATCACCTTGCGCCGGGCGGGCGCAAGCTTGGTCTCATCGCTCATCCGAACGATCTCGGCCCCATAGGCGTCACCGATGATAAGGCCGCTGTCCTCCGGCAGCAGCTCGGCCGGAAAATCACTGTCGACGGCCCAAAAGAACCGGTCCGCCCATTCCAAATAGCCCTCCCATTTTGCATCACCCATGAAATCGGCGCGGCAGGATTTACATTCGACGATCCAAATCTCCCCCTTGGGGCCAAGTGCCATCACGTCCACCCGCAGGCCGGGCGTTGGCACCAGTTCCTCAACAGAGGCGAAACCCAGATCGGCTAAATGCCGCATCACCCCCCGCGCCAGAAGCTGACCGGGTTGGAACTGTCGTATCTCGTTTTCCATCATAGCGACAAATATGAACATTTGGTGAACATTCGCAAGAGCCCAAACCGGAAAGTTTGGTATTTCCCCCACAACCCCCTATCTTCAAACAAGCAAAGCGAGGGGGGCCCATGGCACAACGCGAACCGATGAGTGAGACACAGGCGCGCGGGGTGCGCTATGCCCGTGAATTGGAGGGCCATTTGACATGGCTCGACACATTCTCTGGCACGGCGCTTGGTGTCCTCGCCGTGGCCTCGGGCATCTACACCTACCTTGGCGTCTCCTCACTGCTTGATGACAACGGCGCCATGTCGGCCTTTGCCGCGATCGCCTATTCCGTGGCGGTTTCGGTCGGTATCTTCGTCTTTTGGTCCTATCTGCTGCGGCTCTTCCCTGCCGTGCGCACGACACGGGCGCGGATGGGGCTTTTAGGGGCCATGGGCCTCGGCTCCGTCGCGATCATTGCGATGTCGAGCTGGCTGAACGCCGCGGCGCTGGCCGGGTCGGCGGCGGTCGAACAGCATCTGGCCGAGACGGTGCAAGACTACCAAGGCGCGCTGGAGCGCACCCATGAAATCGCTCTTTCCGCTCAAGGGCTTGAGCGTGACGTGGCGCGGGTTAGACAGAGCTTCGAGGACCTGAGCGAACAAGAGGCCGCGGGCAGCCTTTCGGGCCTTGCCGGGCGCGGCGCGGTGTTCCGTGTCCTGCGGCAGAAATCGGCGGAATTGGCAGGGCTAGAGGCGCAGATCGCCACGCAGACCCCGCTGGTGAATGACGCCTTTGCAGAGGGCAACCAAATCCTCAGCCGGATGCGCGCGCTGACGGTAGAGCCCGGCCCGGTCCAAGCACGCTCGGTCGAGTTTTCCGAACAGGCCGTGCGCCTTGCCGGTCTGATTACCCGTTTGCGGCAACTTTCGGTCGCACCACTGGTTGAACGCGCGGCGCAGGATTTGGCGGCCTCCGTCGTGCTGCCGGAACTGGACGGCAGCAACGAAGAACAGCGCGGCGCGCAGGGCGCAACGATCACCTCGGTGCTCGAAGTGCTGGCGCAGCGTGCAGCGACATTGGAACGCGCGGCGCAGGATGTGCAGGCCATGCCGCCCGCCGCCGACACGACCTATACGCCGATCTCCAGCGCCGATGCGGTGATCCTCTATGCGCGCAACTTCGTGCCCTCTTGGGCCGGGGCGATTGCGATTGACCTGTTGCCCGCCGTGCTGGTGATGATCCTCGCCATTACCCAAGGCGCGATCCGCTCTGGCCGCGAGGGGGCCGCGGTCGAAGACACGCTGACCCTTGCCGAGCTGCGCGCAGCACTGGCCGCCGTGCGCGATGTCGATGTGGCGATGCAAGAAAGCCCCGCCCACAAACGCCCCACCGCCGAAGCCGCCCCTTTGCCCAATGAGAGCGTGCGTGAAGACGCTCCCGGCCACGTCACGCCGATCAAAAGCACATGAGCGAGGAGACTTCGGAAGAAATGGAAGGCACCCGCCGCCCGCCCATCGTCGGGCGGGTGCTGATCGGCGTGCTGATCTTTCAACTGGGCCTCGCGGTGCTGCTGTTCTGGGGCGATTTGGGCGAAGGACTGCGCCTGCCCGGCTTTGGCCCGCGCGCACCGGAACTGACCGAGCCCATCCGCCCCGGCGACCAGACCCGCCGCTTTCGCCCCGAACGCGCGCCAAATCCCGGCCAGCCGATGCCCGATACCGCCCTGCCCGACCGGCTGATCCTGACGCCCGTCTCTGGCGGTCGCGCGGCATTGTTAGAAGGCACCATCGAAGCAGGCGATGCAGAGCGGATCGCCAAGCAACTGGCCGAGCTTTCCCCCGCGCCCGAGGAAATCTATCTCAACTCCCCCGGCGGGTCGGTCCGCGATGCGCTGGAACTGGGCCGCTACCTGCGCCGCGAAGGGTTCGATACCGCGCTGCGTGAGGGCGACATCTGCTATTCCGCCTGCCCCTACCTGCTGGCCGCAGGCGAGGCACGCACGGTCCCCGACAGCGCCTCGGTCGGGGTACATCAGCATTACTTTGGCGAAAGCACGATCCTGCCCGCCTTTGTCGCCGTTGAGGATATCCAACGCGGCCAAGGAGAGGTGATGCGCTATCTGGATGACATGGGGGTAGACCCGCTGGTGATGCAGCATGCGCTGGTCACCCCGCCCGATGAAATCTACGTGCTGCTGCCGGAAGAGTTACGCCGCTATGGCTTTATCCCTTCTGAGGACTGAGCGGAGCGCAGAAGTTTTGCAAATCCACCTTCGCCCCCTTGCCGCAGCCCCCCATGGACCCTACATCGGGGGTCGACGGGTTCTGCCCTGTTCGTGAACGTTACATTCCAGTGGCCTTAAGCAAATCCGAGGGAGCTGGCTCTGTCCGAGCCCTGGTTCGGTTACCTGGCGCCCACCTGTACATACAGGTCCTCGGGAATATAAAACAGCAGCGGCAGGCGCGGTTCCCGTCACTTTTCCCAAGATTATGATGTGGTTGATGGCCCCTCGGGGCCACTTTCCCTTGCGTTTAAAACGCTTCGGGACGGGCCTCGCGGGCCATATGGTCGAGCACGGCGTTCACAAAGCTCGGCTCGCGCCCTTCGGGGAAGAACGAATGCGCCACGTCGACGTATTCCTTGATCACCACACGCGGCGGCGTATCGTCATGGCGGAGCTCGGCACCCGCGGCGCGGAACAGCGCGCGCAGGGTCGGGTCGATCCGGGCGATGGCCCATTTGGCGACGATGGCACGGTTGGCCATCTGGTCGATCGGTGCCTGATAGTTCACCGCATCTTCAAGCACGCGAGAGAAGTGATCGACATCCCCCTCCTGCATTTCGTCGCCCTCATAGACGGCGCCGAAACGGTGGTCGATGAACTCGTGACGCACGACATCGACCGTCTGCGCGGAATGTTCCATCTGGAACAGCGCCTGCACGGCATAGAGCCGCGAGGCCGACTTCATCTTACGTTTCTGATTGCCCGAAAGCGCGTTGCTGGTCATGCGAGGTTTGATCCATCCGTATCGCCGGCCATCAAAGTGTCCTGCCCGAATGGCTTGAACCCGATGCCCTTGCTCTGGCGGCCCCATTTACGAGCGAGCGCGATAAGATGCAAGGCCGCAGCCGCCGCCCCGCCACCTTTGTTTTGCCCCTCAGGGTCGGCGCGGACCTCGGCTTGTTTCTTGTTCTCGACGGTCAGGATGCCATTGCCGATGCAAAGCCCTTGCAGACCAAGCAGTTGCAAGGCGCGGCTGCTGTCGTTGCAGACGGTTTCATAATGCGTCGTCTCGCCACGGATCACGCAGCCAAGCGCGACATAGCCGTCAAAATTGCTGCCTCGGTCGGAAATGCCGATGGCGGTGGGAATCTCCAACGCGCCGGGCATCTCGATGATCTCATAGGTCGCACCGGCGGCCTCAAGCTCGGCCTTGGCGCCGGTCAGCATGCCGTTCGCAATGTCCGAATAATAGGGCGAGACAACGATCAGCAGCTTCACCGGCTCATCAAATTCCGGGCGCGGCAGGATGGTGTGTTCTTCGGCGGAAGCCATGGCGATTACTCCGTGGTGATGGGCCGGGTGCCCACGATTTCCAGCGCATAGGCATCAAGGCCCAGATAGCGCGTGTCGGGATTGTCGGTCAGCAGGACCAACTCATGCAGCCCCATCGACGACAGGATCTGCGCGCCCAGCCCGGTGCGTTTGATGGTGCGCGGACGCTCATCATCTTCGGCATCCAGCCGCAGGCGCGGATAGGGATCGCGGAACAGCACAACAGCGCCGCGGCCCTCATCAGCGATGATCTGCATGGCACGCGGCAGCTCATCCGCCGGGCTGGGGCCGAGGCCGAGGATATCCTCCAGCGCATTGATCGCATGGGTCCGGATCAGCACCGGCTCAGGGGTCGAGATATCGCCCTTGGTAAGCACCACATGGTCGGTCCCGGTGATCTGGTCGGAGAACACCCGCATCTGCCAATCGCCGCCATAGGCGGAGGTCACGGTGCGGCTGTCGCGCTCCACCAGCAGGTTGTCGTGTTTGTGGCGATAGGTGATCAGGTCGCTGATCGTGCCGATTTTCAGCCCGTGTTCAGCCGCAAACGCCACCAGATCGGGCAGACGCGCCATTTCGCCATCGTCTTTCATGATCTCGCAGATCACGCCCGAAGGGTGCAGCCCCGCAAGTCGCGAAATATCGACTGCCGCTTCGGTATGCCCTGCCCGCACCAACACGCCACCATCGCGGGCGCGCAGTGGGAAGACATGGCCGGGGGTCGCGATATCCGCCGAGCCTGCTTGCTCAGAGATCGCCACCGCCACGGTCAGCGCGCGGTCGGCGGCGGAAATACCCGTGCTGACCCCCTCACGCGCTTCGATGCTGACGGTAAAGGCCGTTTCATGCCGAGACGAATTGTTCACCGCCATCATCGGCAGGCCCAGATGATCAACCCGCGCTGAGGTCATCGGCAGGCAAATCAACCCGCGCCCATGGGTCGCCATGAAATTGATCGCCGCGGCATCGGCAAACTGCGCCGGGATCACCAGATCGCCTTCGTTCTCGCGGTCCTCATGGTCCACCAGAATGAACATCCGACCTTGGCGCGCGTCTTCGATGATGTCTTCGATCGGCGAAATCGCGTCGCTCAGCCCTGTCTCGACCGGTCCGGGTTTGTCAAATTGCATTGGCTGCTTCCATCTATCTGTTGCCCGGCTCTTAGCCTGACCCGCGCCGCTTGGCCAGAGCGCGCCCCGAAGGGCGCCGCGTCACATCTCGTTCAGCCGCGCGACGTAGCGCGCCAGCGTGTCGATTTCGAGGTTGACCAGATCGCCAACCTTGGCGTCACCCCAAGTGGTCACCTCTTTGGTATGCGGAATGAAGTTGATGCCAAAATCGCAGCCTTCGACGTCATTCACCGTCAGCGAGGTGCCGTTCAGCGCCACGGAACCCTTGGGCGCGATGAACCGCGCCAAATCCTTCGGCGCGCGCAGCGTCACGCGGGTGCTGTCGCCCTCATCTTTCATCTCGGTAATCTCGGCCACGCCATCGACATGGCCCGAGACGATATGCCCGCCCAGCTCATCGCCCACCTTCAACGCGCGTTCAAGGTTCACGCGCCGCCCTTCGGCCCAATGCTGGCCTAGGTTGGTCTTGGCCACCGTCTCGGCGCTGATCTGTACCTCGTACCAATCATCGCCCAGCCCCACGACCGTCAGGCAGACCCCGTCGCTGGCGATTGACGCGCCCATGTCGATGCTGCTGGTGTCATAGCCGGTCTGAATGCGCGCGCGCAGGTCGCCTTCCTGTTCCAGCTTGGTCACGCTGCCAACGTCTGTGATAATGCCGGTGAACATGGATAGGCTCCTTTGCTGTTTGGCGCAGTGGTAAACCCGCGCACCGCCACAGGCAAGAGCGGGTGACGCCACATTGTCGCCCCTATTATATGGTGGTTAAGGGTAAAACACGCCGATTTAGGACCCGTATGACCGTGACCGCTGCCCCCGCCCGCACCTTCCTGTTCCTGCAAGGCCCGCATGGGCCTTTCTTCAACAGTCTGGGCAAGATGCTGCGCCGGGCGGGCGCTGAGGTCTGGCGCGTAGGGTTCAACGCGGGCGACCGGGCCTTTTGGTTTCATCCGTCGACCTACATCCCCTATCGCGGCACGGTTGAGGACTGGCCGAGCGTTTTCGCCACCCTGTTAGAGCAAAAACAGGTCACCGACATCGTGCTTTATGGTGACACACGGCCCATTGCCGCGCGACAAACAAGGTGAGAATCCAGCGTCAATCAGGATGAGAACGCGGGGATTGGGGCTCGCAGGGAGGGCGTAGCCCGACTGGAGAGGTCCAATCCCCGCGTTGCGCCCAGAATGGGTGGGTCTGACGGTCGTGGCCGGCTCGGATAGGGAATGATTTTCTGCGTAAGGAGATCGTTCATGCCGGGCCGTCATGTCACCGACCAACAGATGAGGCTTTTCATGACGCTCAGACAGACCCACACCGTTCCTGTGGCCGCGGCCAAGGCGGGGATCAGCCAGGCAACTGGCTATCGGCTGCAAGCCGACCCAACTTTACCATCCCAGAAGAAGACCCCGCGTGGCCGACGTCGCCCGGATCCGCTTGCCGATATTTTCGATACGGATGTCGTGCCGCTGCTGCGGTCCTCACCGGGGTTCCGTCCTGTCGCCGTTTACGAAGAGCTGCTGCGGCGACACCCCGAGCTGGGCACCGGCATCCGGCGCACTTTGGAACGGCGGATACGCGCCTGGAACGCCGAGCATGGCCCCGAACAGGAAGTCATTTTCCGGCAGGTCCACACGCCGGGCAAGATGGGCCTGTCGGATTTCACCGCCATGGGCAAACTGGGGGTGACCGTGGCCGGTGAGCCGTTGGATCATCGGCTATATCACTTCCGGCTTGCTTATAGCGGGTTTCAGCACGCCCATGTTGTGCTGGGCGGCGAAAGCTATGTGGCGCTGGCTGAGGGATTGCAGAACGCCCTCTGGGCGCTCGGTGGTGTGCCGCACGCACATAGGACCGACAGCCTGTCGGCGGCCTTCAAGAACTTGGACAAGTCCGCCCAGGCTGATCTCACCGACCGTTTCGATGCTCTGTGCAGTCATTACGGCATGACGCCAACGCGTAACACCAAAGGTGTCGCGCACGAGAACGGCTCGATCGAAAGCCCCAATGGCCATCTCAAGCGCGCCATCGAAGATGCGTTGCTCATGCGTGGGTCGCGCGACTTCCAGACTTTGCCGGACTACCGCCGCTTCATCGATGAGATCGTTGGGCGGATCAACGCGCGCAATGCAAAACGCATCGATGTGGAGCGCGCCAGCCTCAGGCCTTTGCCTGCGCGTCGCACCACGGATTATGAAGAGGTCAGGCTGCGCGTCACGTCCTCCGGTGGCTTCACCTTGCGCAAGGTGTTCTACACCGTGCCGTCCCGGCTGATCGGTCATCATCTGCGCATACGGCTCTACGATGATCGGCTGGAGCTGTTTCTCGGAGGCACCTCCCTGCTGACGCTGCCACGCGGGCGCGCATCGAGCAACGGCAGCCATGGTCACGTGGTCAATTACCACCATGTCATCCATTCGTTGCGCAAAAAGCCGATGGCCTTGATGGGACTGATCTATCGTGACCAGCTGTTTCCGCGCCGGGCGTTCGGCGACATGTTCGCAGTCCTGCTGGAACAGACCGGCGAGAAGAAGGCTTGTCGCATGACCGTCGATCTTCTGGCGCTGGCCCACGACCGGGGGTGCGAGGCCGAATTGGCCGCTCAGATCGAGGAGGATCTTCGTCAGAACCGCCTGCCTGACATGGCAGCCCTGCGCGTGCTCTTCAGCCCGTCGACCGAGGCGCTCCCCCAAGTCGAGGTGCGCCTGGCCGACCTGTCATCCTACGACCAGCTGGTCGGCAATGCGGCATCCGCCGAGGAGGTTGCAGCATGACGTCGTCGCAGATCGACACCGCCCGTCTCACCCTCGCTCTGAACGAATTGCGCCTGCCAGCCATCAAGGCGCTCTGGCCGCGCTTCGCTGAACAGGCCGACAAGGAAGGTTGGCCCGCCGCCCGGCTGCTCAGCACCCTGGTGGAGCACGAGCTGGCCGAACGCGTTCGCCGCCGTATCGAGCGACATCTCGCACAGGCCCGCTTGTTGCCCGGAAAGACCCTCGAGACCTTCGACTTCTCAGCCGTCCCCATGCTGTCCAAGGCCCATGTCAGCGCCATCACCGCGGGTGACAGTTGGATCGGAAAGGGCAGCAACATCATGCTGTTTGGCCCGCCGGGCGTAGGCAAGTCGCATCTCGGCTCCGCCATCGGGCTCGCACTTGTCGAGAAAGGCTACCGCGTCCTCTTCACCCGCACCACCGATCTGGTCCAAAAGCTCCAGCAGGCGCGCCGCGATCTCGTCCTCGAAAGTGCAATCGCGAAACTCGATAAGTTCCACCTGCTCATCCTCGATGACATCACCTACGTCACCAAGGACCAAGCCGAGACCAGCGTGCTCTTCGAACTCATCAGTGCAAGATACGAACGCCGCTCCATGCTGATCACGGCCAACCAGCCTTTCGGGGAATGGAATACGATCTTTCCTGACCCGGCAATGACACTGGCCGCCGTCGACCGGCTCGTCCACCACGCGACGATCTTCGAGATGAATGTCGAAAGCTACCGCCGGAGAGCCGCCGAAAAGGCAAAGGGGCCGGGGCGGCCCGCGCACAGGGCCTCACCGACAGATATGAAAGCTGATTGACGCGCCGCGACAATCAAAAACACAAATCCCTTGATCGCGGCTGAAAAGGCCACCATCGTTACCAGTGTCGCGACCAAGGATTCTCATCCTGATTGACGCGCTCTTCTCACCCAGATTGTCGCGCTACAGCCCATCCACGCCGAAGCGGTGGCCGAGGCCAAGCGCCGCGGCATCACCGTGCATGTTTTCGAGGAAGGCTATATGCGGCCCTATTGGGTCACCTATGAGCGCGGCGGCTCAAACGGCAACTCGCGCCTGATGGAGATGACCATTCCGCAGATGCAGGCAGCGCTGGCGCGCTCGGACATGGAAGCCCCCCTGCCCCCCGGCCACTGGGGCGACATGCGGCACCACATCTTTTACGGCGCGCTTTACCATTGGTTCGTGATGTTCCGAAACGGCGACTACCGCAATTTCAAACCCCACCGCAGCCTGCCGGTGACCAAGGAATTCCGCCTCTATCTCAAGCGCCTGCTGCTGATGCCGGTGCTGGCCGCCGACCGTTTGCTGGCGACGCTAAAAATCCGGCTGGGCGGTTTTCCCTATCATCTGGCGCTGCTGCAACTTGAGCATGATTCCTCTTTTCAAAAGCATTCACCCTTCGACACGATGGCCGATTTCCTAGAGTTGGTGATCGAAGGCTTTGCCAAGGGCGCGCCGCAGCACCACCACCTCGTCATCAAGGCGCATCCGTTGGAGGATGGCCGCGTCCCCGTGCGGCGCGATGTCAAACGGCTGGCACGTGCCTTCGGCGTTTCAGACCGGGTGCATTTTGTCCGCGGCGGCAAACTGGCACAGCTTTTGAACGACACGCGCAGTGCTGTGACAGTGAACTCCACCGCCGGGCAACAGGTGCTTTGGCGCGGCATCCCCCTCAAGGTCTTTGGCCGGGCGGTCTATTCCCAGCCAGAATTCGTTTCGGACCAGCCTTTGCCGGATTTCTTTGCCACGGCCAGCCGCCCCGACAACCGCGCCTATAAGGACTACCGCCGCTATCTGCTTGAAACTTCTCAGGTTCCGGGCGGGTTCTATGCCGCGCGGGGGCGGCGGCAATTGCTGCGCCAAGTGGTCGATATGATGCTCGCGCCCGACGATCCATATGACGCGCTGGAACAGGGCACCGCGGCCCCTCGGCAACAGTTGCGGGTCGTCACCTGAGTTAACCCATTCCGGCCTGTAGATTTTTTCGTTAGGCTGCGCTAAGTTGCAAAGTAATACGCCAAAACAATTGGCGATTTCGAGGCAGATATTTCAGGTCGAGGAGACCGGGCAGTGAAATCCGTATCTTTCCGGTGGGCGCGTCCCGTCGCAGCACTGGCGGCAGTGGCCGTCATCTCATCTTGTGGTTTGCCGCAGGTCGGGCCGAACAAGCGGCAAATCTATGCAGGCTCCGTTCAGCGCGAGGGCGATGCCTTTGTCGTCAGCGTGAACGACCGCGTCACCCGTGCCACCGCCGTGGCCCCCGCGCTTGGCTTTTCCGAAAGCTTTAAAAACGCAGGCCGGGTCGGCTCTGACACGATCCAACCGGGCGACATCCTTGGCATCACCGTGTATGAGAACGTGGATGACCCGCTTTTGGGCGTCGAAGGCGCGCCGGCCACCCTGCTCGAAGAAGTGCAGGTCGACGGCGCGGGCTTTATCTTTATTCCCTACGCGGGCCGCATCCGCGCTGCGGGCAACACACCCGAGGCCATCCGCCGCATCATCACCCAAAAATTGGGCGAACAGACCCCCGACCCGCAGGTCGAAGTGCGCCGCGCTGCTGGTGACGGCTCGACCGTATCGCTCATTGGCTCCATCGGTGCGCAGGGCGTTTACCCGATTGAGCGCCCCACCCGCACGCTGGCCGCCATGCTGGCCCGCGCAGGCGGTGTGACCATCATTCCCGAAATCGCTCAGGTCACCGTGATCCGTGGCGGGCAGCGGGGCAAAATCTGGTTCCAAGACCTCTATGACCACCCCGAACTCGATATCGCGCTACGCCCCGGCGACCGTATCTTGGTCGAAGAGGATACACGTTCATTCACCGCACTTGGCGCCACAGGCGGTCAGGCCCGCGTGCCGTTTGAATCGCAAAACCTGTCACTGCTCGAAGGCATCGCACAGGTCGGCGGGCTGAGCCCGATCTCGGCTGACCCAACCGGCGTCTTCGTCTTCCGCAACGAGCCGGAAGCAGTTGCCGAACAGGTGTTGGGCCGCAGTGATCTGACCGGCGCGCAGCGTATGGTCTATGTGACCGATCTGACCAAGCCCAACGGCATGTTCATGGCCCGTGACTTCGTTATCCGCGACGGTGACACGATCTATGTGACCGAAGCCCCCTTCACCCAGTGGAGCAAGGTGATTTCGGCCATCACAGGCACGGCAAGTTCGGCCGACAGCATCTCATCGCTCACCAGCGGCTGATCCACGCCGGTGGCCTTTGAAGCTGACCCATACCAATACCCTGCCGCCGGTCCCGAAAGGAGCCGGCGGCTTTTCGTATATAACGGCGGGTTTCTGACGCAGCGGCGGGTGCGGCGCATTTTGCAGCTGTCGGGCCATTCCTTGCGTCTTGGCCTGCCTGGCCCTGGTGATGCCGTGGCGGTTTGGGGCAACTCCCCCACCGCGCACCGCGGGCTGGCGGTGGCCGCGAAACGCGATGTGCCGGTGATCCGGGTTGAAGACGCGTGGCTGCGTTCGCTCCATCCGGGCCGCGCAGGGGAGCCGCCCTTGGGGCTACTGATCGACAGCCGGGGGGCGCATTTCGACCCTGCCCAACCTTCCGACCTTGAAGAACTTCTGGCCCGTCACCCTTTGGACGACACCGCCCTTCTGGACCGCGCGCGGGGCGGCATGGCGCAGTTGGCCGAGGCGCATCTGACCAAATACGCGGGCTTTGACCCTGCCACGCCAGCGCCTGATCCGGGCTATGTGCTGGTGATCGACCAGACGCGCGGCGATGCATCAGTCACCGCCTCGGGCGCGGATCGCGCACGGTTTCTAGAGATGCTCGTTTTCGCCCAAGAGGAACACCCCGGCGCGCGGGTCATCATCAAAACCCACCCCGAAACGGCCCAGGGGTTTCGTCCCGGCCACTACAGACCCGAGGACAGCAACGACCGGATCACCCTGCTGACCGATCCGGTCAGCCCTTGGAGCTTGTTTGAGGGGGCGGTGGGTGTCTATACCGTCTCTTCGCAAATGGGGTTCGAGGCGATTTTTGCAGGTCATAAGCCGCGTGTCTTTGGCCAGCCCTTCTACGCCGGTTGGGGGCTGACGGAGGATGAATTCCCTGTCCAACGCCGCCAACGCCTCCTTACCCGAGCGCAACTCTTCGCGGCGGCGATGATCCTTTATCCGGCGTGGTACGATCCCTATCGCGACCGGCTCGGGGATTTCGAGACGGCCCTCGCCTGCCTCGCCGCGCAGGCCCGCGCGTGGCGAGAAGATCATGCCGGTTGGGACGCATGGGGCATGCGCCTGTGGAAGCGCCGTCCGCTGCAGCAATTCTTTGGCGCGTCAACGCCGCTTCGCTTTCGCAAAGGCGCTGCAGAGACGCCGCAGCCGCCCCGCCGCGCCATGGTCTGGGCCAACCAGGCAGAGACCGCGCCCCAAGGCGCATTGAGGGTGGAGGATGGCTTTCTCCGCTCCCGCGGGCTGGGGGCCGAACTGGTCCCGCCCCTGTCGCTGGTCTGCGATGATCTGGGCATCTACTACGACCCCCAAGGGCCAAGCCGTCTGGAAAAATGGATCGAAAAGCGCGCCGAGCTGCGCCCCGATCAACTGGCCCGCGCCCGCGCGCTGATCGACAGGCTCACCGGCGCGGGGCTGAGTAAATACAACCTTGGCGGCGCCGCGCCCGATCTGCCAGCGGGACGCCGCATCCTTGTGCCCGGTCAGGTGGAAGATGACGCTTCGATCCTCACTGGCACAGACACCGTGCGCAGCAACGCGGCCCTGCTGGCCGCCGCCCGTGCCGCCAACCCGGATGCCGTGATCCTCTACAAACCCCACCCCGATGTCGAAGCGGGCCTGCGCAAAGGCGCGACCGAGGCGGGCGACGCCGATCTGATCCTGCACCACGCCGACCCGATGGCGCTTTTGGATCAGGTCGATGCGGTTTGGACCATGACCTCGCTCTTGGGGTTCGAAGCCCTGCTGCGCCGCGTGCCGGTCGTGACCTTGGGCGCGCCTTTTTACGCAGGCTGGGGGCTGACCGAAGACCGGAGCGATGTGCCGCCCCGCCGCCGGGCGCAACCGACGTTGGAAGGGCTGGTCCATGCTGCCCTCATCGACTACCCACGCTACCGCGATCCGCTAAGCGGCCTGCCCTGCCCCGTCGAAGTGGTGGTCGAACGGCTGGCTTCCGGCAGCCTGCCCCGCGCCGGGCTGGGCAACCGGCTGCTGTCGAAACTTCAAGGGGTCTTTGCCAGCCAGAGCCACCTCTGGCGGCGGTAGCGTTTAGTCGGCCGCGTTCCGACGCCAAACGTGCAGCAAGTCCGGCCCGATCTGCTGGCTCGATTGCAGGGCAAAGCGCGGCGCCTCGGCCAGCCGCGAAAGACCGAGCGCTCCGATCCCCGGCAGACCTTCGGCGCCGATCACCAGCCCAGCGGTAAAGCCCACCAGCCGGTCGACCAGATCCGCCTCAATCAAGGACGCGGCCAAGGCGCTGCCGCCCTCGCAGAAGATACGGGTGAGCCCATGGCCCGCCAGTTGCCGCAACACATCAGTGGGGTTCAATTGCGCCCCCCGCGCCGCGCACGGCAGCAGCGTCGCCCCCAGATCGGACCACGCTTTGACCAAGGCCGGATCGGCATCCGTGCCATGGCAGAGGATCAACGGCACCTCTGCCGCCGTCCGCGCCAACTGCCCCATCAGCGGCAGGTCAAGCCTGCGCGAGACGACGACGCGGGCCGGTTGCTGGGCGACGCCAAGACCGCGCACCGTGAGGCTTGGATCATCCTTGCGCGCGGTGCCTGCCCCGACCATCACCGCGTCGTGCCGCGCGCGCATGGCATGGGTCAACCGCCGCGCCGGGGCGTCGGTGATCCACTGGCTCTCGCCCGTACCGGTGGCGATGCGCCCGTCAAAGGAATTGGCCAGCTTCAGCGTGAGCATCGGACGGCCCAAATCGGTACGGCAGAAGAAACCCGCGTTATCCGCGCGGGCCGCGTCTTCGTGCAGCCCGACTGAGACCTCGATCCCCGCCGCGCGCAACATCGCGATGCCGCGTCCGTTCACCCGCGCGTCGTCATCTTGCGTCGCGATCACCACCCGCGCCACGCCCGCGTCGATCAGCGCCTGCGCGCAGGGCGGTGTCTTACCGTGGTGGGAACAGGGCTCAAGCGTGACATAGACCGTCGCCCCGCGCGCCGCAGCGCCCGCCTGCGCCAGCGCCTGCGGCTCTGCATGGGGGCGCCCGCCGGGCTGGGTCCAACCGCGCCCAACGATCCGAGCGCCTTGCACGATGACACAGCCGACCGCCGGGTTGGGCCAGACATTGCCCTGCCCGCGCCGCCCCAAGGACAGCGCAAGCGCCATGAACCGCACGTCGCTCACCCCATCGCCGGTCACTCTTCCGGCAGGGCGTCGGGCCGCAGTTCTTGGACGAATTTATCGAAATCATCCGCGGCTTGGAAGTTCTTGTAAACAGAGGCGAAACGCACATAGGCCACGGTGTCGATCCGGGCCAGCGCCTCCATCACGATCTCGCCGATGTGTTTCGAGCTGATGTCGGTCTCGCCCATGCTTTCCAACCGCCGCACGATGCCAGAGATCATCTGATCGATACGCTCGGGATCGATGGGGCGCTTTTGCATGGAGATGCGGATCGAGCGTTCCAGCTTGTCGCGGTCAAAGTCTTCGCGTTTGCCAGAGGTTTTGATCACCACAAGATCGCGCAGTTGCACCCGTTCATAAGTGGTAAAGCGACCCCCGCAGGCCGGGCAAAACCGTCTGCGCCGGATCGAGACGTGATCCTCGGCCGGGCGGCTGTCTTTCACTTGGGTGTCGATATTTCCGCAAAACGGGCAGCGCATGGGCCGTCCCCCTCTTCATCCTGCCTCACTTGTGGGGCGCGCGGCCCTCTTGTCAAAACTTATAGGGGAGCCGCGAGGTTTTGGGTAGAGAAGATTTCCACAGCTAGATGTTGCGTTCAAAAATGTGTCATGGACCCAACGCCATGCCCCTGCGTTGGTCAGCCAAGGACATAAACGGAGCATGCTATGACCAAGACACTTTTCCTCACCGGTGCCTCCAGCGGGATCGGCGCGGCCACCGCGCGAGCCGCAGCCAAGGCGGGCTGGAACATCGGCCTGTTCGCCCGCAGCGAAGAGAAACTGAACGCCCTCGCCGATGAGATCGGTGATCAGGCGCTGGTGCTCGTGGGCGACGCCACCGATTACGACACGCAGAAACAGGCGCTCGACAAGCTCGCCGATCACTTTGGCGGGGTCGATGCGGCATTCGCCAATGCCGGACGTGGCACCAGCCCGGCGGGCACCGAAAAGGGCGATCCGCAGGATTGGAAGGCGATGGTAGACCTCAATATCATGGGCGCGCTCTATACCGCTCATGCCGCCATGCCGCATCTGCGCAAAACGACCGGGCAATATGTCGTCACCGGCTCTGCCGCAGGACGGCGCCATATCCAAGGCTCGATTTATAGCGCCACCAAATGGTTCATCCACGGCTTCGCGGGCAATCTGGCGGATGAGATGGCCGAATGGGGTGGCCGCTGCATGGTGGTGTCCCCCGGCATGGTCGATACGGCCTTTTTCGATGAGGCCAAACCCGACAAGCTGCAACCTGAGGACGTGGCAAATGCCGTCATGCATGCGCTCGACGCGCCTGCGCGGGCGGCGGTGCGTGAAATCCATCTGATGCCGACGGGCTAAGCCCGGTCCGGTCCGGCGTCAGTCGGGCCGGAAATGCGCCGCGATTTGGCGGTGATGGGGGGCGTTGCGGTGCTCGAACAGATAGATGCCCTGCCATGTCCCCAGCATCATCCGCCCCCGCCCCACGGGGATGCTGAGGCTGACGGGCAGAACCGAGGCTTTGATATGCGCAGGCATGTCATCCGGCCCTTCCAACAGATGCGTGAGATAGCCCATTTGCGGCGCATCCGCAGGCGGCACCAGCCGCGCGAAATAGGCCAAGAGGTCGCGCTGCACGTCTGGATCGGCGTTCTCTTGGATCAACAGCGAGGCAGAGGTGTGCCGCACAAGGAGCGTCAGCAGCCCATCCCCCTGCCCGGCAAGCCAGCGGGCCACATCATCGGTGAATTCGTAGAGCGCCTGCCCGCGCGTTTCGACGGTAAATACAGTCTGCATCTTAGCAGGCTCCCCAATTTTGCGCGTCAGCGTCCTAGCATTGGCCCGCCGCCTGTTTCGCATCGCTGAGCGCAAAGAGCCCCAGTTCCGCCGTGCCGCTGTCGCAGGTAAGCGCCGCGATCTCTCGGCCCTGCTCGGTCACTGTCACACCGCCATTGCTGGTTTGATCAATCTTGTCGTATGCGCCGTAGACCTCATAGGAAAACGCCCCGTTGCGAAAGGTCGTGCTCTCCCGAATGGCGCGACCAATCCCCGGCCAAGGCTGATGCGCGACCTCCATGATCGGAGCGCTCAGCCTCAGGTCAGGCGCGGTGTGAGGGCCAAAGCGGTAGGTCACGCGATCCCCGGTGATACAGACATCCAACTGCTTGGTGCCCCTGCCGGTCGTACAGCTCAAAACCGTGGTGCTGCCTGCGTCGCAAAGGGCAGCGGCTTGGCTGACGCCGAGGGTCAGAAACAGGCTGGCAAGAACGAGACGCATGAGATTGATCCACCGCAACATCCCACGCAGGATAGGCCCGAGGTGCCGCGCAAACAACGGTCTAGGTCAGAGTGTGGCTCTAGAAATCTTCCAACTCGATCAGGTGGTCCAAACAGAACTGGCGCGCATGGTGGCTGGGCAGGTTCTCTCCCGCGCGGCGCAGGGTGACGGAATAGGACTGCCGGATATCGCCGTTCACCCGCTCGGGATCGGTGGTGAAAACAACGCCGGTTCGGCCCACACCGCTGAGCGACGGTCCACGGGGCGTTTTGATGAAAAGCCGCTTACTGCTCGGCAGGCCCAAAACATCCTGCGCAAACTCCGCAGCGGCGCACCAGACGTGACGCGCGCCTGCGCCGTGGTCTTCGATCACTTCAAAATCACGCGCGGTGAGGGGCACGACGACCAACCAATTCTCGGCCCGATAGGCCTGCGCGGCGGCTTGCAGCGGCAGCACCAAGCACAGAAGCGTAAGGAGAGTTTTGCGCATCATGGGATCCTCCTTGGGATATCCCATTGATGTAAGCGGCGCGCGCGGCAGGTCAAAGGCCCACCCCGCAAAAGGAAACGCGGCCACCGGGGCCGCGCATCGTTTTATTGATCAAGGAAGCTGCGCAGCTTGCGCGAACGGCTCGGGTGTTTGAGCTTGCGCAGTGCCTTGGCTTCGATCTGGCGAATACGTTCGCGGGTGACCGAGAACTGCTGACCGACTTCTTCGAGCGTGTGGTCGGTGTTCATGCCGATACCAAACCGCATCCGCAGGACACGCTCCTCCCGCGGGGTGAGCGAAGACAGCACGCGGGTCGTGGTCTCCTTGAGGTTTTCCTGAATGGCGCTGTCTAGCGGCAGCACGGCATTCTTGTCCTCAATGAAATCGCCCAGTTGGCTGTCTTCCTCATCGCCGATGGGCGTCTCAAGGCTGATCGGCTCTTTGGCGATTTTCATCACCTTGCGGACCTTTTCGAGCGGCATCTGCAGCTTCTCGGCCAGTTCCTCTGGCGTCGGCTCGCGGCCGATTTCGTGCAGCATCTGACGACCGGTCCGAACCAGCTTGTTGATCGTCTCGATCATATGCACCGGAATACGGATGGTGCGCGCCTGATCGGCGATCGAACGGGTGATCGCCTGACGGATCCACCATGTTGCATAGGTGGAGAACTTGTAGCCGCGGCGGTATTCGAACTTATCCACGGCCTTCATCAAGCCGATGTTGCCTTCCTGAATGAGATCAAGGAATTGCAGGCCACGGTTGGTGTATTTCTTGGCGATGGAGATGACGAGGCGCAGGTTCGCTTCGACCATTTCCTTCTTGGCCTGACGGGCTTCTTTTTCGCCCTTCTGGACCTGCTGCACGATGCGGCGGAATTCAGAGATATCAAGACCGACGTACTGACCGACCTGCGCCATGTCAGCGCGCAATTCTTCGACCTTGTCGCTAGAGCGTTCGATAAACATCTGCCAACCGCGACCGGACTTCTCGGCCATCCGCTCCATCCAGTTGGGATCAAGCTCGTAGCCACGGTAGTTATCGACGAACTCCTTGCGGTTGATGCGCGCTTGGTCGGCGAGCTTTACCATCGCGCTGTCGATCTGCATGATGCGGCGGTTGATGCCGTAAAGCTGGTCGATCAGGGCTTCGATACGGTTGTTGTGCAGGTGCAGTTCATTCACCAACAGCACGATCTCGGACCGCAGCTTTTGGTACATCGCTTCCTGATCTTTGGTGAAAGACCCGTCTTCGTTCAGCGTGGCCGAGATACGGCTGTCCTGCATCGCGCTGAGCTTTTCGTAGTCGTCGGCGATGATGTCGAGCGCTTCGAGAACCTGAGGCTTCAGCGCCGCTTCCATGGCCGCAAGACTCATGTTGGCCTGTTCGTCCTCATCGTCATCGTCGTCGGAAGAGATCGGGTTGCCGTCGGCGTCGTACTCGGGCTTGGCTTCTTCGCTCTTGGTCTCGGTCCCGGCGGCAGGGGCCACGACCGGCGTGGTTTCTTCCTCATCGCCCATCTGCGTGCCAAACGTCGCCTCAAGGTCGATCACGTCGCGCAGCAGAATGTCTTCGGACAGAAGTTCGTCGCGCCAGATGGTAATCGCCTGAAACGTCAGCGGGCTTTCGCAAAGCCCGGCGATCATCGTGTTGCGGCCCGCCTCGATCCGCTTGGCGATGGCGATCTCGCCCTCACGGCTAAGCAACTCAACGCTGCCCATCTCGCGCAGGTACATGCGGACCGGGTCATCGGTGCGGTCGAGTTTTTCAGAGGTGCCAGAGGACAGCGCCACATCACGGTTGGACTCGGTGGTCGTGACTTCGGTCGAGCCTTTGTTCTCTTCCTCTTCGGCCTCTTCGTCTTCGATGATGTTGATGCCCATTTCCGACAGCATCGACATCACGTCTTCGATCTGTTCCGAGCTTACCTGATCGGGCGGCAGCACCGTGTTGAGCTGATCATAGGTGATATAGCCCTTCTCGCGGGCCTCGCCGATCATCTTCTTCACGGCGGCTTGGCTCATGTCGAGCGAGTGGCCAGCCTCTGAATCGTTGCTCTTTGCGTCGTCATTCGTATCTTTGGCAGCCATCTCATGCTCCTTCAGCGCGTCAGCGCGAATCATCCGCAGACGATTCGGTTTTCCGAATCATGCGGGGTTATTGGTGATTCTTAAACCCGTTGCCCAGCATTTTCAAAAAGTCCTGCAAATGGGCCACGCTGATGCCTCATCCGCGACCCTTCGACTTCTCATATTTAATCGTTCCAAGCAGCGCATCCAGCGCACTGCGTTCATCGCGGTCCATGGTCATGCCGTTGTCGCCCACGTCGAATTCCCCGTTGCTTTCTTCCTGCGCGCTGCGGCGGGCAAGGTCGGCGGCGCGGGCCGCTTCGCTCAGACGCCAGGTTACCCCCTCGTCCGCCGGGCCACTGAGGTCTTCGACGGCTTCGGCAATCTCTTCGTTCAGTCCACGGGCGGCATCCAGCTTGGCCAGTTCCTCGGCGACGGTCAGGCGGGTCATGTCCACGTTGCCGGGATTGCGAATGCAGGGCGTGATGGCAACGTGGCGTTGCCCCTTCATGTTTTCAAGTGTCTCCCAGCCCAGCGAATAGGAAATCTCATCGCGCAGCGTCTCTTGACCCGCGTGGCCAAAGCGCAGCAGCAGATCGCGCAGCCGGGCGTGGTCGGGATCGTCGCAGCGCATCGCCTCCAACCCGGTCTCGAAAGTCTCGACCAATTGCGGGCAGTCCACGAGGGCCACGAGGATCACCGCCTCGCGCAGATGCATGCCCACCTGTTCATCGCTCATCGCCACGAGGGCCGAGGCTTTGGTGCTCGCCAAAGGGGCCAGCGGCGCGCCCCATGGAGCACCCTTGCCTCCTTTGCCCCCGCCCTTGCCCGGCCCCCTGCCGCCCACGGGGCGGAATTCAGGGCGCTGTTTTTGGGGGCGGAAAAGGTCCCACCGTAGGTCTTTGATCTCTTGCCCATAGTGGCTGCGGATCGACGGATCGCGGATAAGTTTAATCTTTTCACGCAGACTTTTATCCAGCGCCGCTTTTCGTTCGGGGCTGTCAAAGACTTTGCCCTCGGTCTCGCGCTGCCACAGCAGGCGCACCATGGGCAGGGCGCTGTCCAAAAGCTTTTGCAAGGCCCCGGCCCCTTGGGCCCGCAGCAGATCGTCGGGGTCTTGCCCCTCGGGCATCACCGCGAAACGCAGGCTTTGCCCGGCCTCTAGCAGCGGAAGCGCCAGATCGATCAGGCGAAGCGCAGCACGCTGGCCCGCCGCATCGCCATCCAGCGTAATAATCGGCTCGGGCGCGATCCGCCAAAGCATCTGCAACTGGTTTTCGGTAATCGCGGTGCCAAGCGGGGCCACGGCCCCCTCGAACCCCGCCCCGTGCAGGGCGATCACATCCATATAGCCTTCGGCCACGATCAACGCCTGCCCCCGACCTGCAGCGGCGCGGGCGTCTTTCACATTGTAAAGGCTGCGGCCCTTGTCGAAGAGTTCTGTCTCAGGCGAGTTGAGGTATTTCGCCTTATCCTCTGGGTCCATCGCGCGACCGCCAAAAGCAATCGCCCGCCCCCGCGCATCGCGGATCGGGAACATGATCCGGCCCCGGAAAGTGTCATAGGGTTTGCCCCCCTTGGACGAGGGTTTCGCCAGCCCCGCACCAAGGATCAACTCATCCGCCACGCCCTTAGATTTGAGGGCATCCCAAAGCCCCTGCCAACTGTTCGGCGCAAAGCCAATCTCCCAATGCGCCTGCGCCTGTTCCGAGAGGCCGCGCTTGATCAAATAGTCCCGCGCCGCCCCCGCCGCGCCGGTGCGCAATTGCAGGCGGAACCACTGCACCGCTTGCTCCATGACCTCGGCCAATTGGGTCCGCTTGTCGGCCTTGGCCTGCGCGCGCGGGTCTTGCTTGGGCACCGGCATGCCGACTTCACGGGCGATGATCTCTACCGCCTCCATAAAGCTCACATTCTCGGTCTCGCGCACGAAAGAGATCGCATCCCCCTTCGCGTGGCAGCCAAAGCAGTAGTAGAACCCCTTGCGGTCATCGACGTGGAAGCTGGCGGATTTTTCCTGATGGAAAGGGCATGGCGCCCACATGTCGCCCTTGCCCTGATTGGACTTTCGATTGTCCCATATGACCTTGCGCCCCACCACCTGAGACAGGCTGGCGCGGTCACGCAGTTCTTCCAAAAATCCAGGGGGCAGGCTCATGGTTTCATATACCGGCTGGGGCGGATCAGAGTCCAGAGGAGGCAGGTCAGCCACGGGCGGCAAAGCGCCTTTCCATGCCGGGCAGCGCCCCTGCCCGGCATGGTGTTTGTTAGCTTACTGCGCGAGGCACATTTCTTTCCACGCGGCGGAGAGATCGTTCTTTTTCACGTCGCGCATTTTCATCTCATAAACCCAAGGGGTCACCAGCGGGATCGCGGTGTTAAAGCTTTCGGGCCATGTCGCCTTGGCCTTCACGGCGGCAGGCACTGCGCGTTCCTTCACGCGGTCAAGCCTCGCCTGCTGCACGGCGGCGACCACGGCGGCCTGATGCATACAGCTGTCTTCTTTTTTCGAGGCTGCCAGCGCCGGGCCCGAGACCGCCATGCTGATCGCGGCCAAAGCGGCGAAAATCGTTTTGTTCATGTCTATGCTCCGTTGTTTGCCAAACGGGGATTCGGGCCCCCGCCGGACAACCTAGCGCCGCGATGCCACCGCTTCCATAGCGCGGCGCAACTCCTGCACCAAAGTGGCGGCCATCGACCGATAGACCATCAGCAGGAAGCCGGTCTCAGTGCGGGTGATCAAGGCAGGCATGTCGCGCAACGCGCTGCGCAGGGTCTGACCGGGTTTGAACGCCGCCGCGCGCAGATCCACCGGGGCCAAACGCGCCAAGACGTCTTCGGCCCCCGGCCCCTGCAATTCCGCCACCGCCCATCCGTCTGAGACATCGACGAGGGCCGCATGTTTCGTCAGCGCCTCGCCCGGCGCAACACCGAAGAGCAGCACTTCATCCCGACCAAAGCACAGGCAGCGGGCATCGCCTTTGGCGGTGCTGCGTAGCGGGTCGGGCAAGGCGAGGCCATGGGTCGCCTCAAGCGCCTCTGACAGGCCCGCACGATCGAAAGCGCCCAGGACGGTCAACTGACCCATGTCACAGGCCGCCACCGTCATGCCGCCAATCTTTAACGGGAGCAGGTCGCCAAAGGGCGTTTGTGCTTTCAACTCAACCACGGGCGCGCCCTCCTTCGGGGTCGACAAAGACTGGGGCGCAGATCTCCACCTCCGCCTCAATCTCGCGCAGATGGTCGACCATGCGCATCACCTCTCCGTGCCGCTGACGGCCCCGCGTGACAAAACCCAGCCCGATAAAGGTGCCGATATCCGGCGAAAAGCCGACCGAGGTCGTATGCCCCTGCGCATTCTCGCGGCGCGCCTCGGCCCCGGCCTCAAACAAAAACGCCCCCGCCGTCAACTGCTTCACCGCGCCCACGGGCTGCAGCCCCACCAACTGCCCCCGCTCCGGATCGCGCAGGCCGGGGCGTTCGGACATGGTCTTGCCGATGCAATCCTTGGCGTCCGACAGCATCCGCCCCATGCCGATATCCTCCGCCGTGGCGCGGCCGTCGATCTCTGCATGGGTGATATGGCCCTTTTCCAACCGCAACACGTTGAGCGCCTCCATCCCGTAGGCCCCACCGTCCAGCGCCTCGGCCCGCGCGACCAGCAGATCAAACAGCGCCGCGCCATAGCGCGCGGGCACCGCGATTTCATAGGCATGTTCGCCAGAGAAAGAGATGCGGAACAGCCGCGCCGCGACACCGCCGAGCCACACGTCACCACAGGCCATGAAGGGAAAGCTGTCATTGTCGATCGGCTGCTCCAGCAGCCCATTCAGCAATTCACGAGACTTCGGCCCCGCCACGGCGAATTGGGCCCATTGTTCGGTGACCGAAGACAGATGCACCTGCCATTCGGGATGCAGACATTGCGTCACGAATTCCAGATGGCGCATCACCTCACCGGCAGCGCCGGTGGTGGTGGTCATCAGGTAATGCGTCTCCCCCAACCGCGCGCAGGTGCCGTCGTCCATGACGAAACCATCCTCGCGCAGCATCAACCCGTAGCGCACTTTGCCGACCTTCAAGGTGCTGAACTTATTCGTATAAACCAGATCGAGCAGCTTGGCCGCGTCCGGCCCTTGAATGTCGATCTTGCCCAAGGTCGAGACATCGCAGACCCCAACCGTGTTGCGCACAAAACCGACCTCCCGGTCACAGGACTGCCGCCAGTTACGTTCCTGCCCGCGCGGGAAATAGCTGGGGCGATACCACAGCCCCGCCTCCACCATCGGGGCGTTCATGGCAAGGCTGGCCGCGTGGCTGGTCGTCAGCCGTTCGGGCGCAAAGCCCTTGCCCTGCCCGCCCGCGCCCATCGCTGCAATCGCAACCGGGGTATAGGGCGGGCGGAAGGTGGTCGTGCCCGTCTCGGCAATGCCGCGCCCCGTGGCATCGGCCAGCACCGCCAGCGCCGCAACGTTTGAGTTTTTACCCTGATCGGGTGCCATGCCTTGGGTCGTGTAGCGTTTCATATGCTCGACCGAGCGGAAGTTTTCTGCCGCCGCCTGCTGCACGTCTTTCACACAGACATCGTTCTGAAAATCGAGCCACGCCCGGCCCTTGCCCGGCACCGCCCAGAGGGGTTTGAGAGTGTATGGCGCATCATCGGCCTGCGGCAGGTCCACGGCCTCTGCTTTGCAGCCCAGCGCCTCCAGCGCGTCCCCGGCCGCGGCCACACCCGCGGCAAGGCAGCCGTGGGTCGAGAAGGTGCCGTTGCAGGCCCCCGCCACATGCATCCCCGGCACAGCGCCGGGGGTTGGGACGAAGGCGTGAATATCGGGCTCCCACGTCGGTCGCCCGCCCAGATGACAGGTCAGATGCAGCGAGGGGTTCCAGCCGCCCGACATGGCCAGACAGTCGGCCTGTATCTTATGCTCTCCGCCCGCTGTGCGGATGGTCACGGCCTCCAATTCCTTGCGACCCGAAGCGTTGCAGACCACGGCACCGCGCAGCACCGGAAAATCCGCGCCTTCAATGCTGACCCCCTCGCGGCTGTCGATCAATGCAGCCACATGCACCCCCGCCGCTGCCAGATCGCGCGCTGTGCGGTGGGCGTCGTCGTTGTTGCCAAAGACCGCCACTTGCTTGCCCGGTGCCACGCCCCAACGGTTGAGATAGGCCCGCACCGCGCCTGCCGTCATGATGCCGGGGCGGTCGTTGTTGGCGAAGGCCACGGGGCGCTCTAACGCGCCTGCCGCAAGGATCGATTGCTTGGCCGCGATGCGCCAGAAACATTCCAGCGGCGCACCCTCGCCGCGCCGCGCGCGGTGTTGGTTGACCCGTTCGAGCGCGCCGAACATGCCGCCGTCATAGGCCCCGGTGACCGTCGTGCGCGGCATCAGGCGGACGTTCTCCATCGCGGCCAGTTCCGCCACCATTCCCGCTGCCCATGTGTGACCCGGTTGGCCACCGATACTCTCGTTCTCGGCATAGAGCCGCCCGCCCATCAGCGCGTCTTCGTCGGCGAGGATCACATCGGCCCCAGCCCGCGCCGCGCTCAGCGCCGCCATCAACCCCGCCGGCCCCGCGCCGATGACCAAGAGGTCGCAAAAGGCATAGGCTTTCTCATAGGCATCGGCATTGGGTTGACCGCTCAGCCGACCAAGCCCCGCAGCACGGCGGATCACCGGCTCGTAGACATGTCGCCAGAACCGGCGCGGCCACATGAATGTCTTGTAATAGAACCCCGCCCCCAGAAAGGGCGCGCCAAGGTCGTTTACCGCCATCAGATCAAAATCGAGGCTCGGCCAAGCGTTCTGGCTGCGCACCGCCAGCCCCTCGTAAATCTCTTGCATCGTGGCGCGAACGTTAGGCTCTGACGCGGGACCGACACCTGTGGTCACCAGCGCGTTCGGCTCTTCGCTGCCCGCGCTGAGCACCCCGCGCGGGCGGTGGTATTTGAACGACCGCCCCATCAGCCGCTGCCCGTTCGCCAGCATGGCCGAGGCGACCGTATCGCCCGCAAAGCCGTCATAGCGCCGCCCGTCGAAGGTGAATCTGACCGGCTTGTCCCGGTCAATCAATCCGCGCCCTGCGATCCTCATGCCATGGCCCTTTTCACATCAGATGCCAGTTCCACGGCCTGCACCGCATGGGTCACCGTATTGCGGGTGACGACCACCCACGCGCCGCAACCGCTCTCATGCTGCCACAGGTCGCGCGTCTGCCCTGCCGGGTTGTCGCGCAGGTGGAGGTAGCCGTCCCAGACATCGTCGCCAGCATCAGGTGCTGGCCGCGCCAAGGCGATGGCGTCGCCGCGATAATAGAACTCTCGCCGGTCCCGGCTGCCGCAGATGGGGCATTCAATCCGCATGGTCGCCCTCCCTCAATGCAAGTTGTGCTGAGACCCGGTGGCCTCTTCATCCATCAGACCTTCGCCCGAGCGGAAACGGTCGAGCCTAAGGCCCGCCGCCGTCTCATGGTGTTGCCCGGTGGCCATCAGATGCGCCAGCGCGTAGCCCGAGGCCGGCACCGCTTTGAAGCCGCCGTAACACCAGCCGCAATCGATGAACAAACCTTGCGTATCAGTCTTGTCGATGATCGGGCTGCCATCGGGGGTCATGTCCATGATCCCACCCCAAGAACGCAGCACACGGGCCTTGCCGAGCATCGGCATCAGGGTCATCCCCGCCTCCATCACATGTTCCATCATCGGCATATTGCCGCGCTGCGCGTAGGAGGCATAGAAATCCAGATCGCCGCCAAAGACCAATCCGCCCTTGTCGGACTGGCTGATATAGAAATGCCCCATGCCGAAGCTCACCACATGGTCGATCACCGGCTTCAGCCCCTCGGTAACGAAGGCTTGCAATACATGGCTCTCAATCGGCAGGCGCATCCCGGCCATCGCGGCCACTTGGCCCGAGCGCCCCGCTGTCACAATCGCCACCTTCTTGGCCCGGATCGGCCCGCGCGTGGTCTCTACGCCGCGCACCTTGCCGTTCTCGATGTCGATGCCGGTGACCTCGCATTGCTGGATCAGATCGACGCCGCGCTGGTCCGCGCCGCGCGCATAGCCCCATGCCACCGCATCATGCCGCGCGGTGCCGCCGCGCCGGTGCAGCAGCCCGCCGTGGATGGGAAAACGGCCGTTGTCGTAGTCCAGATAAGGCAGCAATTTTCGCAAGTCGTCGCGGCCCAAGAGTTCCGCGTCGTCGCCTTGGTTGATCATCGCATTGCCGCGCCGGGCCGAGGCGTCGCGCTGTGCGTCGGAGTGAAACAGCGTGATCACCCCGCGTTGGCTGAACATGACGTTGTAGTTCAATTCCTCCGACAACCCTTCCCAGAGCTTCAGCGAATGGCTGTAGAACTCGGAATTGCCCGGCAAAAAGTAATTGCCCCGCACAATCGTGGTGTTGCGCCCCACGTTGCCACCGCCCAGATAGCCTTTCTCAAGCACCGCGATATTGGTCATCCCGTGGTTTTTGGCGAGGTAATAGGCCGTGCTCAGCCCATGGCCGCCGCCGCCGATGATGATGGCGTCATATTCCGCCTGCGGCTCTGGATCGCGCCATTGCGCTGTCCAACCGCGATTGCCGGTCAAACCTTCGCGCAACACCCGCAGTCCTGAAAATCGCATCATTCGCCTCCCCCGGTCTTGCCGCAGTCAAGCAACTTGGGGCGCAAGTATCAATGACCGAAAACGCCCTCTGCCCCCATCGTGGGCCCGGTCAGCAAAAAGGGGCGCACTGCGCCCCTTTTTCGTTCACTTAAGGGGAAATACGCCCCCTTAAAGCCCCTTGGCGTGATAGCTCGCCGCCACCTTTTCGATCGAGACGAGATAGGCGGCCGTGCGCAGGTCATCGACATCGTCGCGGCTGTGCCAGACATGGGCCATCGCCTCATAGGCCGTGCGCATCGTGTCGTCCAAGCCAGAGCGGACCAGCTCCAACTCGCCCGCGCCGCGCAGGTACTTCTCTTTGAAGTTCGGGCTCAGCGTCCAACCCAGTTGCTTGTCCGCGCTCAGCCGCTCAAGCTCGTCCACCACCAGTTGGTGACGCGATTCCTCGGCGCGGCGCTGCATACGGCCAAAGCGGATGTGGCTAAGGTTCTTGACCCACTCGAAGTACGAGACCGTCACACCGCCCGCGTTGGCATACATATCCGGCACGATGACCGTGCCCTTCTTGCGCAGCACCTCATCCGCCCCGGCGGTCACAGGGCCGTTGGCGGCCTCGATGATCAGCGGCGCTTGGATACGCTCGGCATTGCTGAGGTTGATGACACCTTCAAGCGCGGCAGGGATCAAGATATCGCATTCTGCTTCCAAAAACTTGGCGCCATCTTCCTCAAACTTCGCATCAGCGTAGCCTTTGATGCTGCCGTGCTTTTCGATCCACTTGTGCACGGCTTCGACGTTCAGCCCGTCTTCGCTGTGCAGCGCGCCATCGCGTTCGATGATTGCGGTGATCTTTGCGCCATCCTCTTCGCTCAGGAACTTGGCGGCGTGATAGCCCACATTGCCGAGACCCTGAATGATGACCCGCTTGCCCTCAAGCTTACCGCTCAGACCGGCTTTCTTCAGCCCCTCGGGATCACGGAAGAAGGCTTGCAACGCATATTGCACGCCCCGGCCCGTCGCCTCGGTCCGGCCTTGGATGCCGCCCGCGTTGATCGGCTTGCCAGTGACACAGGCGACACCGTTGATGTCGGTGGTGTTCATGCGTTTGTATTGATCCGCGATCCACGCCATCTCACGCTCGCCAGTGCCCATGTCGGGGGCGGGCACGTTCTGCGCGGGGTTAATCATGTCGCGTTTGATCAGCTCATAGGCAAAACGCCGGGTGATCAACTCTAGCTCATGCTCGTCGTAGTCGCGCGGATCAATGCAAAGCCCGCCCTTGGACCCGCCAAAGGGCGCTTCGACCAAGGCGCATTTATAGGTCATCAGCGCCGCCAGCGCTTCGACCTCGTTCTGGTTCACGGCCATGGAGTAGCGGATGCCGCCCTTCACAGGCTCCATATGTTCCGAATGCACCGAGCGGTAGCCGGTGAAAGTATGCATACGGCCCCGCAGGCGGACGCCGAAACGCACCGTGTAGGTGGCGTTACAAACGCGGATTTTCTCTTCAAGACCGGGTGGCAAATCCATCAGCGCGACCGCGCGGTTGAACATCAGGTCCACACTGTCGCGGAAACTCGGCTCATTGGCTGGATTCATCGGTCTCTCCTCTTCTTGTCTGGCCGCGTTACCTCTGTTGCGGGGCGCGACTCATCTGGCTGCCCTAGGGGCATGCTGCCGCACCGTAGGACGCCTCATGACGGGGTGCGACCTAATTCAGCGCGATTTGCAAAACTTTATCAACCCTGGGTAGGGCCGGGAAACACGCCCTCCCCGTTCGGTGGAAATCAGCCAGTGCTAGGTGGGTCATTTCCATGAAAACCTGCCCGGAACGCTGCCTATTGCCCCAGATGCGCCAAACTCTGGACACTTTCCCACAGCACAACAAGGGCAAGGCAAATGCCGCCCATTCCCTTTGGTGCCCGCAGGACGCCACAGGAAGAAAGGTTGATGACGATGCGCAAGACATCTCACAGTTCGGAACATTCCCCGCGGCCCCTGCCCGCGCTGCTTCGGCGTTTTGCGCGGGAAGAAGACGGGTTGGTCACGTTTTTCGCCATTCTGATGATCCTGTTGATGATCCTTTTGGGCGGTGTCGGGGTGGACCTGATGCGCCATGAGCGTGAACGCTCTCTGGTGCAGGCCGTGGCCGACCGCGCCGTGCTGGCGGCAGCTGACCTTGATCAGACGCTCAGCCCCGAAGCTGTGGCCCGCGACTATTTCGATAAGGCAGGGCTGGCCGAATATGTCTCAAGCGTCACGGTCGAAGAAGGGCTGAACTACCGCCGCGTCACGGTCGATGCCTCCCATACCCTGAACACCATGTTCATGAGCAAATTCGGCCAAGACAACCTGCGGGTCCCCGCCAAATCCCAAGCCGAGGAAAAGGTGAACAAGGTCGAGATTTCCATGGTGCTCGATATCTCCGGCTCCATGCGGGAGAACGGCAAAATGGCCAACCTACACGATGCAAGCGATGCCTTCATCGACACGGTGATCAAACCCGAGAACGCCGACCTGATCTCAATCTCGGTGGTGCCCTATACCGCGCAGGTGAACGTCGGGCAGGACATCATGAATGAGCTGAACGTCACCCAACTGCACTCCTTTTCGCACTGCGTTGATTTTGACGACAGCGAATTTGATCTCACCGCCATCAGCCAGACCCGCAGCTATGAGCATATGCAGCATTTCGAGGCGGGATATAGCTGGAACGGCTATGACCGCGAGAACACCGGGCGCTATGACAACATCTATAATCCCGGCTGCCCGAAACAAAGCTATGAAGAGGTGGCCGCCTTCTCGCAGAACGCCGCCGCGCTGAAGGCCCGTATCTCAAATTTCCAGCCCCGCGCGAATACTGCCATCCATCTGGGGATGAAATGGGGCGTGGCCCTGCTCGACCCGTCCTTCCGGGCGATCAACCAGGCCACGGGTGGCGAGGCTGCATTTCAAGATCGCCCGGCGGCCTATGATGATATCGAGACGCTTAAGACAGTGATCCTGATGACTGACGGCGTGAACGTGACCACCCGCCGGATCAACCCGCAGGTCTATGCCAACATGGACCACTACCGCCACTGGAGCGATTACCCCTTTTATTGGTGGCTCAACCGCAATGTCCGCTCAAGCGAGCAATACCGCTGGTATTACACCAAATACACCGCCTCGCGGGCCGACGCCCTGTTGGACAACATCTGCGACGCGGCCAAGGCCAAGGGCATCGTGATCTGGTCGATCGGCTTTGAGGTGACCGACCATGGCGCGTCGGTCATGAAAAACTGCGCCTCTTCCGACAGCCATTTCTTCCGCGTCGAAGGGGTCGAGATCGTCAGCGCCTTTGAGGCCATCGCCCGGCAAATCAACCAGTTGAGGCTGACGCAATGATACAACGCAGCATCAAAGCATGGCGCCGGTTTCGCGGCGATGAGGACGGATCGGCGATGCTGATTGAATTCGCCATTCTGTCGCCGCTGCTGTTTGGCTGTCTGCTTATGTCGGTCGAAATGAGCTTTTACGCCATCCGCCACATGCTCCTTGATCGGGGCTTGGACATGACGGTGCGCTATGTCCGGCTAAACACCAACACACCGATGACGCATCAGACCATCAAGGACAAAATCTGTGAATCCGCGATCTACTTGGAAGACTGCAGCGAAGTCCTGCGTCTTGAGATGATCCAAGTGGATCCGCGCAATTTTGCAAGTTTCGATCAGTCACCCGATTGCGTCGACACCTCCGAAGACCCCAAACCGGTGCGCGGCTGGACCCTCGGGGTCGAGCATCAGTTGATGCTGCTGCGCGCCTGTGCCCGGTTTAAACCTTTCTTTCCGACCACCGGCCTTGGCTATGCCCTTGAGAAAGACGGCGCGGGCCGTGTTTCCATGGTCTCAAGCGCGGCCTTCGTACAGGAGCCGAACTGATGCGTACGCTCATCTCTCTGCTGGCCCGGTTCAAAGGGCGCGAAGACGGCTCGATCGCCGTTGAAACGGTGATCATGCTGCCGTTGATGTTCTGGGCCTATCTGGCCATGTATTCGACCTTTGACACCTTCCGCATGTATAACCTCAACCAGACGGCGGCCTATACCGTGGGCGATGCCATCTCGCGGGAGACGCAGGCGATTGACCCAGACTACCTGCAAGGAATGCAGCAACTTTTCGAATATCTCACCCGTGGCACAGGGCAAACCGACATGCGGGTCAGCTCGATTTGGTATGATGAGGCCAACAACCGCTACCATACGGATTGGTCGCAGGTGCGCGGCACCCCCACCCCTCTGACCAGCGATGACGTGCGCAATTGGCACGACAAGCTGCCGGTGATGCCCAACAACGAACGTGTCACCTTGGTCGAGACATGGCGCGATTTCGAGCCACTGTTCAAAACCGGGCTCGAGCGCCGCGATATCTATAACTTCGTCTTCACCCGTCCGCGCTATGCGCCGCGCACGGTCTGGTCAGACGGTTAAGCCGCGTCACGCTCGGCCAGTTTGGCGCGGATGATCTCGGCGATCAGCTTGGTCTCGTTGGCCGGGGTCATGCCACCAACACCAATACGGCGGCCAAGGCTCCACCACAGGCCCAAGCGCCAGCCCCGCGCCACGCGGCGGTTGGTCTTGAGCAGGAAACCGTTTGAGGGTTTGACCGCGAAAGCCCCCTGATCAATGCGGGCGATTTCGTCGATGCGGACGATCACCCGGCCATCGGCATCGCGCAGCGCCTCATTGGTGAGTTCCACGCCGCTGGCGGTTGAGCGGCGCATCAATTCGGCAATGCCGATGAAGCCCAGCCCCACCAGCGCCAGCGCGATCTGCCACCCCGGATCGGGCGAACGGGTGAGCGCGGAATAGATCAGCAACAGCCCCAGCCCCGCCAGCGACAAAAGCCCCACCCCGCGCCGCGCGGGAGAGGCTTTGGCCCTGGCCAGCACGGTTTCCGCGCCGCTGTGCATCGTCTGGGGGGTATCGGTCATCGGCCGGGCTTTCTGAGGGGCAATGGGGCCGCACGCCTGCCGCCGCCTGCCGATTTCATTCGCCCTCGGCCTAGCCCGCCGCCCCGCAAAGGGCAAGACCGCGCGCCCGGGGGCGCCCTGCCCGATTAACGCTCAGCCTTGCTCTCGCGCTTGTCTCTTTTGCGGGCGTGCCCGGCTTGCAACCGCTCTTGCAGCTTGTCGGCATAGGCTTTGCGGGCGGCGGCATCCATCGCGCTGACCTCGGCCAGCCATGCGTTATGGGCCACGGTTTGAACACTGGCCGCAGCCTCTCCTTGCGCGGCGAGCACCGCCGCGGCCACATCCGCCTGAAACGGCTCTGCCCGCAGCGCGGCAAGCATCTCGTCATAAAGCGCGCGCCGTGCCGCCCGGTCGAGGTGATGCGCCGTGCCGCTGCTGCGCATCTTGCCGTGCAGATCGCGCCGCGCTTCGGGCGGCAAAGCTTGCACATAGGGCGAAGCATAGCTGCGCAGCCCCGGCAGATCGCCATCGCCGCGCGGCCCCGGCCCGCCATGACGCCACATCGCCCCGCCAAGCGCGCCGAGGATCATCACGTTCAGCGCCAGCGACAGACCAAGCGCCAAGCGCATCAGTCGCTTGCGCCGTGGTGTGGGAACCTGTGTCATCTCAACTTTCCTCCATGTCCCAGCCAAAACCACCCAGTTCTGTGCCTGTATCGGCTTCGCCCGTGTCCAATGTCTCGGCCGTCCATGTACCAGAGACGAATTGCCCGGCGAGATCCGGCATGCCCTCAGGCGGGGCAACGCCGACCCAAACCCCAACCGCCGCGGCGGTGGCAAGACCGCTTAGCCCCGCCGCACCGCCCAAAAGATGCCAAAGTGCTTGGTGCCACGGCTGGCGCGCTGCTTTGGGCATATGCGCTTCGGCATCGGCCAGAACCCGCGCTTGCAGATCGGCAGAGACCTGTGGCGGAGTAGCCCGGGCTGCGGCAAAGAAATTTTCCAGTGCGGCGTCACTCAATGCCCCATCACTTAATGCGTCGTCAAAATCATTCATTTTCAAACCCCAATGCGTCCCGTTGCGCAGATAGCTGCGCGGCCAACGCCCGTTTGCCCCGTGCGGTCAGGCTCTCCACCGCTTCGACCCCAATGCCCAAGACTTCGGCAATTTCGGGGTTTGCCATACCGTCAATGTGGCGCAGCACCACCGCCTGACGCTGCCGGTCGGGCAGGCTGGCCAGCGCCTGTTGCAGCGCATCCACACGGGCGGCCTGCTGCATCTTCTGTGCGGCACCCGGCGTCGGATCGACCGGCTCGGCCACGTCATCAAGCCCTGCCGCCCCCGCGCCACGACGGCGCAGACGGTCAGTGCAAAGGTTGGCCACGACGCGATAAAGCCATGTGGTGACCTTGGCCTCACCTGCGCGCCACTTTGGCGCCTGACGCCACAGCCGCAGCATCGCTTCTTGGGCCACATCCTCTGCCTCGGCACGGTCGCCGAGCACCCGCAGCGCATGGCCGTGAATGCGCGGCACCAGCCGGGCCGTCAACAGCCGCGCCGCCGCCGCATCGCCGCTGGCGTAGCGCTGCAACAACTCGGCATCCGCATCGTGCTGCTCGTCGGACAAATCCTGCATCCCGTCCATCGCTAAGGCCCGGGCGCGCCATGATCAAGCGCGCCCGACGCATCATTTAGTCGCGCTGCGGCTTGTCATGGTCCATCTTCTGGCCCTTGCCGTGGCGCTTGCCATGCATTTTCTTCGCCGCTTCGAACTCTTCGGCGCTGATGCTGCCGTTTTCGTCCTTGTCCAGACGCTCGAACATCTTGGCGGGGTCGTGGCGCTGCGTCATTTCTTCCATCGACAGCTTGCCGTCGTCATTGGTGTCCATACGCTCGATCATGCGCGCGCCCTTGTCGCCGCCCTTGTCACCGCGCTTGCCGCCCTCTTTGCCGCCGTGCATCTCGCCGTGTTTGCCCCCCATGGCTTCCAGCTCTGACGCATCGAGGCTGCCGTTGCCGTCGGTGTCGAACCGCTCCAGCATCTTGGCGGCACGCTCAGCATGGCGCGCTTCGCCTGCAGCTTTCATTTCTTCAGCCGTCACGAAGCCGTCGCCATCTGCATCAACCTTAGCAAAACGCGCCTCGGCGTGGGCCTGAAACTCTGCCTGTGTGATCTCACCGTTGCCGTCAGCGTCAAGCTGCTGGAATGGGTTCTGATCGCCGTTCTGCTGCGCAAATGCAGCTGCGCCACCGAGTGCCAGCAAACCGCTGAGAGCTGCGATCTTCATATTGGTACGAATGGTCATCTTGATACTCCTCGTTTTTTAAAGATCGTCTCACGCTTTTGCGCCGCGATCACAGGGTCAAACGGCTGGCGCCAGAACTTCCGTCGCTCGAACCCGAAGTTTTTTCAAAAAGTCGGCAAAGCCCCGCCCCCTGCGCGACATGGCGCCGCAACGGCGTCCTCAAGTCTTTTCTTTTCACGCCCCAGCCTGCATCTACCCCTCAACCAAAGGATCGCCCCCATGTCACAGACACAGCAATTGTCCCCCGACACCGCAGAACCGCACGACAGCGAAGAACGGGCCCGCCTGCCCGCCATGCTGCGCGGCTGGCGCGGCAAATGCCCCTCTTGTGGGGGCGGTCAGTTGTTGCACGGCTATCTTAAGGTGAATGACGACTGCGCCGTCTGCCGCCAAGAGTTCCACCACCACCGCGCCGATGATGGCCCAGCCTATCTGACCATTCTTCTGGTCGGCCACCTGCTGGCCCCGGGTCTGCACATCGCTTTCGTCGTCTGGCGGCCCGAGCCTTTGACCCTGTTCACCATTTTTGCGGTTGGCTGCACGGCGCTGTCCCTCTACCTTCTGCCCAGACTGAAGGGGGCCATGATCGGCTTTCAATGGGCCAAAAGGATGGGCGGCTTCGGCGGCACCACCTAGCGCGGCCCGCCCTTCGGCCCCTGACCGCCGGAGCATCGCCGCATGACCATCGACAAGACCAAAATCCGCAACGCCGCCACAGTAATCGTGCTGCGCGACCGCCATGTGACGCCGCATATCCTGATGGGGCAGCGCGGGGCCAAAGCGGCATTCATGCCCAATAAATTCGTTTTTCCCGGTGGTGCAGTCGATGCGACCGATGCGCAGGTGCCGCTGGCCGCGCCGGTGAACGCGCTCTGTCACGGCAGGCTTTGCGATGACGCCGAACCGTCCTTGGCCCATGCCATCGCCGTCGCCGCCATTCGTGAGTTGTGGGAGGAGACCGGTCTGGTGCTGGGCCGCAAGGGCGCGTGGGAGGGCGACGTGCCCGCCGATTGGCAGACCTTTGCCGCTACGGGGCACTTGCCCGACGCCTCTGCCCTGCAATTCGTGTTTCGCGCGCTGACACCTCCGGGCCGTCCGCGCCGCTTTGATGCGCGGTTCTTTTTGGTCGACGCCGAAGACATCGCCAGCGATCCGGATGATTTCGATGCCGCCTGTGATGAGCTTTCGCATCTGCAATGGGTGCCGCTCAGCCGGGCGCGGTCGTTTGACATGCCCTTCATCACCGAGGTCGTGCTGGCCGAAGTCGCCGCCCGCGCGCGCGATACCAATCCGCCCGCCTCGGTCCCGTTTTTCAAAAACAACGACGAAGAGAGCCTGTTCCTGCGTCTCCATGGCCGCCCGATGACGGGCTAAGTCGCCAGCACCAGCGCCAGGATCGACAGCGCCAGCACGGCCATCCCCGCCCATTCCCGGCGCGAGATCCTTTCGCGGAAAAACAGAGTTGAGGCGGCGATGCTCAGCATCAACTCCACCTGCCCCAAAGCCTTCACATAGGCCGCGTTTTGCAGGGTGAAGGCGATGAACCAGCACAGCGATCCGCCCATTGACGTCAGCCCGATCCACACTGCCACGCGGCGCGCGGCCCAGACCCGACGCATCTGTCCCGGTTCGCGCAGCCGCAGCCAGACAGCCATGATCAGCGTCTGCATCAGCACCACCGCCGCCAGCGTCACGCCCGCGCGCAGCAGCGGATCGTCAGAGACCACGGCCAGCGACGCGCCGCGATAGCAGACCGCCGAAATGGCGAACAAAAAACCCGAAGCAATCCCCAGCCCCGCCGCGCGGTTGCGCAGATCGGCCAACCGCAGCCCCTTGGCCTCGGCCCCGCCGGACAGAACCAGCAGGCCCACCACGCCAAGCGCAATGGCAGCAAACCCCGCGCCCGAGACACCTTCGCCCAGCACGATCCAGCCCATCAGCACGGTCTGGATCACTTCGGTCTTCTTAAAGGTGATGCCGACGGCAAAGTTGCGTTGCTTGAACAGCAGCACCACGCAAACCGTCGCCATGATCTGCGCCGTGCCGCCCATCGCACCGTACAGCCAGAACCCCGGACCAAGCGCCGGCAGCGCCTGCCCGCTAAGGCCCAGATAGAGCGGCAGCAGCAGCGCGATGAAGGGCGCAGAGTAGAGAAACCGCGAAAACGTCGCCCCGCCCGCCGAGAGCGTATCGGTCGCCAGATGCTTTTGCAGCATGAAGCGCCCGGTTTGAAACGTGGCGGCGGCAAGGGTGACGAGGATCCACAGATCGGGCGCGAAAATACTGTCCATAACAGCCTATAGGCCGAAGCCGGGCGGCAGTGCCAGCGCCGTCGTGGTCAGCGCCTCATTTGCAGCGCACTGAGGTCGTAGCCGTTGAAATCTAAAATCTCTTGCGCCGCGGTGATCCGGTCTTCGCCGCCTGTCGCCTGACGGTCAAGGATCCAGCCGTACCCCCCCTCGGGGCTGCCGATGACGGCGGTGCGGAACCCCTCATCGACCCAAAGCACCCAGAACGCACGCTCGGCCCCACCCATGGCGGCGCGCATGGTATAGCGCCCCGGCCCCTCTTCGCTCAGCGCCCAGAGATCACGGCGGTCGGTGCAGATTCCAGCAGCATCACAGGATTGGCGGTGCTCGATCAGCGTTGGCCCCTGCGGCGCGAAGGTCACCGCGCGCAGATTGGCATCATTGGGAAAGGCCGCCCGGACCTGCCAATCACCGCCAAACCGCGCCGCGTCATAGCGGCTGGTGGCCCCGATCAGCGCCTCGGCATTGCGAAAGCCGGTCTGCGCGGGCGGCGGTGCGCTGCGGTTGCAGGCGGCCAGTGCGCCGAGCAACACCAGCACAACGACACGGCGCGCCCCAGAAGATGCGAAACGGCCCATCAATAGGGCATCGGATGGGATTTATGCGCCGCATCAAGGTCGGCCATCACCTCATCGCTCAGGGTCAGGTCGGACCCGCCGAGCGCCACATCAAGCTGCTCAAGGCTGGTCGCGCCAAAGATCACCGAGCCCATAAAGGGCCGCGTCGCGCACCACGCCAGCGCCATCTGCACCGGGTCGAGCCCATGTTTCTGCGCCACATCAAGGTAGGCGGCAACGGCCTCAAAGGCGCGGGGTGTGACGCGACCGCCCAGGTCTTCGTTCAGAGAGAGGCGCGATCCGGCGGGCACTTTGCCACCCTGATATTTCCCGGTCAGCAGCCCTGCGGCGAGGGGTGAGAAAGACAGCATGTCGATCTGTTCGTTCACACATGTTTCCGACACATCGGTATCGGCCAAACGGCACATCAGCGAATATTCGTTCTGCACCGAGATCGGGCGCGGCCCGCCCGTGCGCTCGGCCACGGCGGCCCATTGGGTCAGCCCCCATGCGCTTTCGTTGCTCAGACCAAAGGCGCGGATCGTGCCACGCTCAACCTCGCGCTGCAGCGCGCCGAGGGCGTCTTCCATATGGGCAATTGTCTCGGCCCGGTTCTGACCGGACGGGTCAAAGGTCCAATTCTTGCGGAACATATAGCTGCCGCGGTTGGGCCAGTGAAATTGGTACAGGTCGATATAATCCGTCTGCAACCGCTTCAGCGACCCTTCGATGGCACCGGGGATCGTGTCGGATGAAATCGGCGCACCGTTGCGGGCATGTTGCATCCCCTCGCCGGAATGTTTGCTGGCCAAGACCACATCATCGCGGCGGTTGTCGCGGGCAAACCACTGGCCGATGATCTCTTCCGTCCGGCCAATCGTCTCGGCGCTAATCGGGTTCACGGGGTACATCTCGGCCGTGTCGATGAAGTTGATCCCGGCGTCGAGCGCGCGGTCGATTTGCGCGTGGCCCTCTTCGGCGGTGTTCTGGGTGCCCCATGTCATGGAGCCCAGACAGAAATGCGAGACCTCGATATCGCTTGAGCCGAGCTTGTTCATCTTCATCTTGTGGTCCTCGCTTGTGATTTGCCCGCAACCTAGCCGCCTGCCCGGCCTTCGCAAGGGCAATTGCCAAGCGCCAATCTCACGGTCCCGGCAAAAATGCGGACCCGGCGCATTCGCGCTTCCGTTCGGGCAGCAATGGACGCAATGTGCCCTCATGCGCCTGCTCATTTCCTTCGCCGCCCTGTTTTTCTCGGTCATCCTTTTGCAACTCTCCACCGGGGGTGTGGGGCCAATTGATGTGCTTTCTGGCGTGCAGCTTGGGTTTAGCCGTCAGGAAATCGGTATGCTCGGCTCGGCGCATTTTTTAGGGTTTTTCATCGGCTGCTGGTGGGCCCCGCGGCTGATGGGCAGCGTCGGCCACAGCCGCGCCTTTGCCGCCTTCACCGCCGCCGGGTCAATCGGGTTGATGGCGCATATGATGGTGGTGGATCCTTACGCATGGGGCCTGATGCGGGTGGCGTCGGGCATGTGCGTCGCCGGGTGCTATACGGTGATCGAGGCGTGGATGCAGGCCAAGGTCACCAATGAGACGCGCGGGCGCACCATGGGGGTTTACCGGGTGGTCGACATGAGCGGTTCGCTCGCCGCGCAGTTGATCGTCGGCGTGCTCGCCCCGGCGTCATATGTCTCGTATAATCTGCTCGCCATCGGCTGCTGTGCCGCACTTTTGCCCCTGACGCTGACCAAAGTCCGCCCGCCAGAGACGCCAAACCAACCACGGCTGCGCCCGCGCCTCGCCTTTGACCGTTCGCCTTTGGCGGCGGCGGGTGTCGTGGTGGCGGCGGTCTCAAGCGCGTCGTTCCGGATGGTCGGGCCGATCTACGGGCAAGAAGTGGGTCTTAGCGCCCCACAGATCGCTTGGTTCCTTGCCGCTTTCGTGCTCGGCGGGGCGCTGGCGCAATATCCGATGGGGATTCTCGCCGACAAATACGACCGCCGCTGGGTGTTGATCTGGCTGTCGTTCGCGGCGATGGGTGGCTGCGCTGTCACGATGATGGGCGCGGGCTATGGCACGGCGGGGATCATGCTTTCGGCAGGGTTCTTTGGGGCCACGACATTCCCGATCTATTCCGTCTCTGCCGCCCATGCCCATGATTTCGCAAGCTCTGACGAGCGTGTCGAACTGTCTGCCGCCTTGATGTTCTTTTTCGCCGTGGGCGCCATCGGCGCGCCCTACCTTGCCTCTGTGCTGATCGACGGTTTCGGTGCATCGGCGTTGTTCGCGATGATCGCGGCGGCCCATGGGGTGCTGGTGGTCTTTGGCCTTGCCCGGATGCGCGCCCGGCCCACGCGCGCAGAGCGTACGCCCTATGTCTATGCCCCCCGGACCACCTTTCTTATCGGCCGCTTGCTGGGCCGCACCCGAGACCGCGACTAGCCGATCCCGTCTTTTGCTGGCAACAGCGCAGCCCTTGCGATAAGGCTGCGCCAAGCACCGGGAATATTGATATGACACGCCACCTCATCACCTCCGCCATCCCCTATATTAACGGGATCAAACATCTGGGTAACCTTGTAGGCAGCCAACTGCCTGCGGACCTTTACGCGCGCTACCAGCGTGGCCGGGGGCAGGATGTTCTGTTCCTCTGCGCCACCGACGAACACGGCACCCCTGCCGAACTCGCCGCCGCCAAAGCGGGCAAACCGGTCGAGGAATACTGCGCCGAGATGTATGAAACACAGGCCCGCATCGCCGAAGGCTTTGGCCTGTCGTTCGACCACTTTGGCCGTTCTTCAAGCCCGCAAAACCGCAAGCTGACCCAGCATTTCGCGGGCGCGCTGGCGGATCAGGGGCTGATCGAAGAAGTTTCGCAGCGCCAGATTTACTCCCCCACTGATGGCCGCTTCCTGCCGGATCGCTATGTCGAAGGCACCTGCCCCAACTGCGGGTTCGAGGACGCGCGCGGCGATCAATGCGACAACTGCACCAAGCAGCTCGACCCCGAAGACCTGATCAATCCGCGCTCCACCATCTCGGGCGCGACCGATCTGGAAATGCGCGAGACCAAGCATCTGTTCCTGCGGCAGAGCAAGCTGAAGGACGAGCTGGACGACTGGATCAATTCCAAGACCGATTGGCCCGTGCTGACCACCTCCATCGCCAAGAAATGGCTTCATGACGGCGATGGTCTGCAAGACCGTGGCATCACCCGCGACCTTAGCTGGGGCGTTCCGGTGAAGCGCGGCGATCAGGATTGGCCGGGCATGGAGGGCAAGGTCTTTTACGTCTGGTTCGACGCGCCGATCGAATATATCGCCTGCGCGCAGGAATGGGTCGATACGGGCAAAGGCTCTGACTGGGAAAGCTGGTGGCGCACCGACAAGGGCGCAGACGACGTGCGCTATACCCAGTTCATGGGCAAGGACAACGTGCCCTTCCACACGCTCAGCTTTCCGGCCACGATCAAGGGCTCGGGCGAGCCGTGGAAGCTGGTGGATTACATCAAATCCTTCAACTACTTGAATTACGACGGCGGCCAGTTCTCCACCTCGCGCGGGCGCGGGGTCTTTATGGATCAGGCGTTGGAGATCCTGCCCGCGGATTATTGGCGCTGGTGGCTGCTCAGCCACGCACCCGAGACTTCGGATGCCGAATTCACATGGGAAAACTTCCAAGCGTCGGTGAACAAAGATTTGGCAGACGTGCTGGGCAACTTCGTCAGCCGCATCACCAAATTCTGCCGCTCCAAATTCGGCGAAGCCGTGCCGGAGGCTGGGGAATACGGTGAGGCGGAGCACGCCTTGATCGAAGACATCACCGCCCGCGTCGCGCGTTACGAGGCGCTGATGGAGGCGATGGAAGTCCGTAAATCCGCCGCCGAACTGCGCGGCATCTGGGCGGCTGGCAACGAATACCTGCAGGCCCAAGCGCCCTGGACCACCTTCAAGACCGACCCCGACAAAGCGGCGGCACAGGTGCGGCTGGCGCTGAACCTGATCCCGCTCTATGCGGTGCTATCGGCCCCATTCATCCCTGCGGCTTCGGCCTCGATGCTCGAGGCGATGAAGGTCGAAGACATGCCTTGGCCCGATAATGTGCCAGCGGCCTTGGGCAAACTAGCCCCCGGTCATGGCTTTGACGTGCCCGAGGTGCTTTTTGCCAAGATCAGCGATGAGGACCGCGAAAGCTGGGCCGAACGCTTCGCCGGCAAGCGGGATTGATAGAAACCGACGGATCAGCGGCGCCGCGTAAGTCGCCGCTGTTTCTTTATGCGCTGATGGGCATTCGCGGCTAGCTGCCCATGGCGCGCCGCGAAGCCCCCTTCCCCAACGCGCGCACCGGTCCCACATCGTTCGCCGCGGCTTCCACGCCCCGAAACCGGATGGTTTGAACCCGCCCATCAGGGCCGCACGCCGCGCTGAACTGTCCGTCGACGATCCGGGCTGTGTCCTCTCCCGGGTGCATCTGAAAACGCCCCTGCGGACACTGCCCCCGCAGGACCTGCGTCCAAAGTTTGCCGATCTCAGCCCCATCGCAAAGCCTTGGGCCAAAAAGATCGTAGATATGCTGCCCGTTCAGACAATCCCCCAGCCCGTAGGTGACGCCGCAGGCCGCCTCATTCGCGTGGCGGACGTGCCCGTCCGGCGCGAAGTCCACTTCGATCTCAGCCATATCGACGTTGACGTTGGAAAGGATGCGCGCACCTTCGGCCCCCGTCAGCGCCGCGTGACAGAAAGTGGGGAAAAGCCCCCCGCAGCGCCGCGCCTTGGGCGCCCCCCCGCCTGTGACGCCATCGTGATTGTGCCTAAACATGCGCCGCTCTGCCGCGAAAACGATGGAGATAAGCGGGAATTGCCCTAAGGTAAGCGGTCCCTCTGAACCAGTTAAGTCCTTGCGGAAAACCAGCCTGTTTTCGCACTGCCTTCCTCGCCCAAACGCACGACGCTGCCGCGCCCGCCCCATCAGCTGCCCGACATGGCGAAACAAGCGAAAAACAAATCGCCGCAATGGGTTAGACGGTTTTACCCGCTCGTTTAACTCTACCATACCCCCGCCTTTTCCTCATCTCGCCGCAATACCGATCATGGCTGAGGTTTAGCGCCCTGCCCTTAAGAACGAGTTAAAACTGCAGCATAGTGTGAACTTGCGGGGGCCTTATTTTGGCCTTATTCGGCCAGCAATTAACTAAATCTTAGTATTTGATAGGATTAAGATGTTCCGGGTCGCCCACAGTATTCATCATGATCACGACCTCGGGCTCGTGCTGCTGGCGGCGCTGCTTTGTATCTTTGGCAGCTGGGTGGTGTCGCGGCTTTATCAGCATGTGCTTGAGCAGCCGCGCGCACAGGCAATGATCTGGTGCTATCTGACCGCGATGACCGCCGGGGTCACGATCTGGTGCACCCATTTCATCGCGATCCTCGCCTATCAGCTCGACGCGCCAGCAACCTTCCATTTTTCCCTGACTTTCCTGTCCCTGATCATCGCCATCGTTGGATCGATCTTGGGTGTCGTCATCGCGGGTCTGTTAAAATCGCGCCGCGCCACGGTTTTGGGGGGGGCGATCTTCGGCTTGGCAATCTCGGCCATGCATTACACCGGCATGATCGCCTACCGTGTGCAGGGCACCATCCAATGGGACATTGGCTATCTGGCCGCCTCTGTGATCATCGCGGTGACCCTCGCCACCCTTGCGCTCGGGGCCGCCGGCCGTGGGGGAAAGGGCAGCGTGCTGTGGATGACCGGGCTTTTGGCCTTGGCCATTATCCTATTGCATTTCACCGGAATGGCCGCCTTTCAGGTGACGCCGCTCGCCGCGCAGCCTCTCTATGACAATCCTGTCGAATACCGGCTCATCGCGCTGATCATCGCCGGAACCGCCGCCATCATCGCGCTGGCCGCGCTTTTCAGCTATGTGGTCGAAAACCGGACACGCAACGAAAGCGTCGAGGAACTGCGTCAGGCCCGCGATGCCGCCGAAAGCGCCAGCCGCGCGAAATCGGAATTCATGAGCGTGCTCAGCCACGAATTGCGCACCCCGCTGACCATCGTCATCGGCTACGCTAGCTTCCTGTCGGAACTCAAGCGTCACAACCTTGCCAAGCTCGAACCGGAGGAGAAACCGGCATCAGAGCATTTCACCAAGATGGGCGATCAGGCGGAACTCTACGGTCAGCGCATCAAATTTGCGGGCGGGCAATTGCTGACCATTATCAACGACATCCTCGATTACACGAATATGGAATTGAACGACCTCGCGCTGGACAAAACCCCCTTTGATACGCGCATGTTATTGGAGGAAGTGGTCGAGCAGCACCATGGGGCGGCGCATGACAAGACGGCCAGGCTGCATATCGACACCCCCCCGCTCACCGTTACCGCCGACCGCCGCCGCAGCCTGCAGCTGCTCGGCTATATCGTCGGCAATGCGCTGAAATTCTCCAAGGCGCGCGACATTCACCTACGCGCCCGCCCGCATGCAGGCGGGTTCGTTTTTGAGGTCGAAGACAACGGCGTCGGCATCGCCGCGCAGGACTTCGACCGCATCTTCGAAGCCTTCACCCAGATTGAAGACGCCGACGACCGCGCCGAAGGCGGCACAGGTCTGGGGTTGGCGATCTGCAAGAAACTGGCGCTCGCGCACGGCGGCGACATCACGGTCAAAAGCACCCTTGGCCAGGGCACGATCTTTACCGTCTTCATCCCCGGCGCCACGCAGATGGCGGAACCTGCGACGCTGGCCCAAGCAAGCTAAGTCTTTGAAAAAGGTGGTGCGGGCGGTGGGACTCGAACCCACACGGGGCTACGCCCCAACAGATTTTAAGTCTGGTATGTCTACCATTCCATCACGCCCGCATCGGGGCGCACAATAAGCATCACGTGGGCGGTGTAAATGGGGGAATGCCCCGGCCCACGGTTTAGGCCGTATCGGCCAGCATGGTTTCTTTCACCGCCTCCATCGCCACATAGGTCGATGTGCTGGCCACATGCGGCAGGGTCGAAATAACCTCCCCCAGAAAGCGCCGATATTCCGACATGTTCCGCGTGCGAATCTTGATCAGATAATCGAAATGGCTGGCGATCATATGGGCCTGTTCGATCTCTGGCACCTTGGCGACGGCGACGTTGAAGGCCCTCAGCGCCGCCTCGCGCGTGTCGTTCAACCGGACCTCGACAAAGGCCACATGGTCGAGCCCCAGCCGGATCGGATCCAAAAGCGCGCGGTAGCCGAGGATCACGCCGCTTTCCTCCAACCGGCGCAGGCGCGCTTGGGTGGGTGACTTCGACAGGCCGATGCGGCGGGCAAGGTCGGTGATGCTGATGCGGCCATCCTCGGCCAGCACCGATAGAATCGCGCTGTCGAACCGGTCCAGATCGAAAAGTTCATTTGCCATGTGATTACCCCATACTTCAGTCTGATCGACTGAAGTATGGATTATCTTCAGTCGAATATCCCGCCGATCATCAGGTATTTTGGGTCAAACATCAACTGGAGCTTGCCATGCCCCTCGATCACGCCCCCGCCCTTCGCCAAACCATTGACGCGCGCACCTATGCCGACCCGGATGCGCTGCTGACCGAGCTCAAGGCGCAGGCCAATCTTTCTGCCGAAGATCGCGCCCAGATCACCGCCGATGCGGCGGGTCTTGTCCGTGACATTCGCGGCACCTCCGCGCCGGGGATGATGGAAGTCTTCCTCGCTGAATACGGTCTCAGCACCGACGAAGGCGTGGCGCTGATGTGTCTCGCCGAGGCGCTGCTGCGGGTCCCAGATGCCGAGACCATCGACGCGCTGATCGAAGACAAGATCGCCCCCTCGGACTGGGGGCGCCACATGGGGCATTCGACCTCCAGCTTGGTGAACGCCTCCACTTGGGCGCTGATGCTGACGGGCCGCGTGCTCGACGATGACCAGCCCGGCCCGGTACGCCACCTACGCGCCGCGATCAAACGTCTGGGCGAGCCGGTGATCCGTACCGCCGTCAGCCGCGCCATGCGCGAGATGGGCCGTCAGTTCGTTCTGGGCGAAGACATCCACGCGGCGATGAAACGCGCGAAGGGGATGGAGAAAAAGGGTTTCACCTATAGCTACGACATGCTGGGCGAAGCGGCGCGGACTGAGGCCGATGCCAAACGCTACCACCTCAGCTATTCCCGTGCGATCTCGGCCATTGCCGATGCCTGCACCCATGACGATATCCGCAAGAACCCCGGCATCTCGGTCAAGCTATCGGCCCTGCACCCGCGCTATGAATTGGCGCAGGAAAAGGCGGTGATGCGCGATCTAGTGCCGCGTCTGCGGGCGCTGGCGCTCTTGGCGAAATCCGCGGGCATGGGCCTGAACATCGACGCCGAAGAAGCCGACCGCCTCGCGCTCTCGCTCGAAGTGATCGACACGGTGATGGCCGAGCCTGCGCTGGCAGGCTGGGACGGTTTCGGCGTGGTGGTGCAGGCCTATGGCCCGCGCGCGGGCGTGGTGCTCGACACGCTTTATGACATGGCCAAACGTCACGATCGGCGCATCATGGTCCGTCTGGTCAAGGGCGCCTATTGGGACACCGAGATCAAGCAGGCGCAGGTCGAAGGCATCGACGGCTTCCCGGTCTTCACCCGCAAGGCCGCGACCGATGTGAGCTATATCGCCAACGCCCGCAAACTGCTGAACATGACGGATCGCATCTATCCGCAGTTCGCCACCCACAACGCGCATACCGTTGCCGCCGTGCTGCATATGGCCGACGACCCCGAGGCCTATGAGTTCCAACGCCTGCACGGCATGGGCGAGACCCTGCATGACATCGTGATGGAAAAACACGGCACCCGCTGCCGCATCTACGCCCCCGTCGGCGCGCACCGCGACCTGCTGGCCTATCTGGTGCGGCGTTTGCTTGAGAACGGCGCGAACTCCAGCTTCGTGAATCAGATCGTTGACGAAAACGTGCCGCCCGAAGTGGTGGCCGCCGACCCGTTTGACCAATTGCAAGACAGCGCGCCGACGATCCCGAAAGGCCCGGACGTATTCCAGCCGCAACGCGCCAATGCGCGGGGTTTCGATCTGGCCCACACCCCGACGCTTGCCGCCATCGAAGAGGCCCGCGCCCCCTTTGCGGACGCCATATGGACCGCCGCGCCAATCCTCGCGGGCGATGCCAAACCCGAGGCGGAAGAGACCGTCAGCAACCCCACCGGCGGCACCTCTCCCGGCACGGTACAGCCTGCCTCCGAGGCCGATGTCGCCACTGCGCTGGACAATGCCACTCCTTGGGATGCGCCACTCGACACCCGCCGCGCCTGTCTGCTCCGCGCCGCCGATATGTTCGAGGACCGCTACGGCGAGATCTTCGCCATCCTCGCCCGCGAAGCTGGCAAAGGTCTGCCCGACTGCGTGGCCGAGTTGCGCGAAGCGGTGGACTTTCTGCGCTACTACGCCGGCCAAGCCACCAATACGCCGCCCTCGGGCATCTTCACCTGTATCTCGCCGTGGAACTTCCCGCTGGCGATCTTTTGCGGGCAGGTCACAGCGGCGCTGGCGGCTGGCAATGCCGTGCTGGCCAAACCAGCCGAGCAAACCCCACTGATCGCCAAACTCGCCGTGGAAGTGCTACACGAAGCGGGGGTGCCACGCGCCGCCCTGCAACTCCTGCCGGGTGGCGGCAAGGTCGGCGCGGCGCTGACCGGTGATGCCCGCATCAATGGCGTGGCCTTCACCGGCTCCACCGCCACCGCCCTGCGCATCCGCGCCAACATGGCCGAACATTGCGCCCCCGGCACCCCGCTGATCGCCGAGACCGGTGGCCTTAACGCCATGATCGTCGACAGCACCGCCCTGCCCGAGCAGGCCGTGCAGGCCATCGTCGAAAGCGCATTCCAATCGGCCGGCCAACGCTGTTCCGCCGTGCGCTGCCTCTATGTGCAAGAGGACATCGCCGAAGACCTGATCCGCATGCTGACGGGGGCCATGCAGGCGCTCAACATGGGCGATCCGTGGCACCTGTCGACCGATGTCGGCCCGGTGATCGACGCGCAGGCGCGCAAGACAATCGTGGATCATATCGAAGCGGCCCGCGCCGAGGGGCGGCTGATCGCCGAGATGACGGCCCCCGAGGGCGGCACTTTCGTCGGCCCGGCGATCCTGCGGGTGGGCAGCATCAGCGAGATGAAACGCGAGATTTTCGGCCCCGTGCTGCATGTCGCGACCTTCAAGAGCCACGAACTTGACACCGTGATCGACGCGATCAATGCCACGGGCTACGGGCTCACCTTTGGTCTGCACACCCGCATCGACGACCGGGTGCAGCATGTCTCGGAACGGATCGAGGCGGGCAACATCTACGTCAACCGCAACCAGATCGGCGCCATCGTCGGCAGCCAGCCCTTCGGCGGCGAGGGGCTTTCGGGCACCGGGCCAAAGGCGGGCGGGCCGAACTATCTGCCACGTTTCTCGGCACCTGACCATCAGGAGGCCGCTGGCACTTGGGACAGCGCAGAGGCCAAGCTTCCCACCCTGCCCGCCCAGCATCCGACCGTTCTGGAAACCCAGTCGATGCCCGGCCCGACCGGTGAGAGCAACCGCCTGTCGACTCTGCCGCGCCCCGCACTGTTGTGCATGGGACCGGGCGCCGAAACGGCAGAGGCGCAGGCCAAGGCCGTGCGGGCGCTCGGCGGTGTTGCGGTCACGGCCTCTGGCCGGATCGACCCTGAGGCGCTGACCACCGGCCCGGCCTATGGCGGCGTGCTTTGGTGGGGCGAGGATGCGACGGCGCGGCAGATCGAGAAGGCGCTGGCGGCCCGCGAGGGCGCGATCATCCCGCTTTTGCGCGGCAAACCCGACACCGCCCGTGTCCGCGCCGAACGGCATGTCTGTGTTGACACCACGGCCTCGGGCGGCAATGCACAGCTCTTGGGCATGATGGCCTAAAGCAGACAATCGGAGGAGCGCCATGCTGACGAACAGCGACATCGAAGACCTGACGCGGTTTCGCAGGGCGCTCCACCAATATCCCGAAATCTCGGGCGAAGAGATTGAGACCGCCCGGACCATCGCGGCGGAACTGGAGAAACTCGGCCCCACCCGCATTCTCTCCGGCCTCGGCGGGCACGGTGTCGCGGCGGTCTTTGACAGCGGCAGCCCCGGCCCCACGGTGCTGTTCCGCGCCGAGTTGGACGCTCTGCCGATCCCCGAAGAGCACGACATTCCGTGGGTCTCGAAAGTGCCGGGGAAAGGCCATGTCTGCGGGCACGATGGACATATGACCATGCTGCTGGCGCTTGGGCGATTGGTCGCACGACAGCCGGTTGCAAAGGGCCGCGTCGTGCTGATGTTTCAACCCGCCGAAGAAGACGGCAGCGGCGCACGCGCCGTGGTGGACGACCCGGCCTACGCCGAGATCGCCGCCGATTATGCCTTTGCCATCCACGTCGAGCCGGGCCGCCCCTTTGGCCATGTGGATACAGCCCCCGCCCTGATCAATTGCGCCTCCAAGGGCATCGCCCTGACCCTCAGCGGCAAGACCGCCCATGCCGCCAGCCCCGAAGACGGCAGATCGCCCGCCGTGGCGCTGGCCGAGTTGATCCCGGCGCTGCAAGCCCTCGGCCCCGGCGGGCCGCTCGACGATGGCTTCCGCCTTGTCACCCTGACCCACCTGCGCATGGGCGAGCCGACCTTTGGCATTGCCCCCGGCGCAGCGGTGCTCTACGCCACGCTGCGCAGCACCCGCGACGATGCACTGGCCGAGATCGAAGCCGCCCTGCGCGCCGAGGTCACCCGCAGCGCAAAGGCCCATGGGCTGAGGGCGGAATTCGCAGAGTCCGACCATTTCGCCGCCTCAATCAATCATCCCGAAGCCTATGAGATCGCCGCCGCGGCGATGAACGCGCTTGGCGTGTCGCACGGGCAGAGAAATCTGCCGATGCGCGCCTCTGAGGATTTCGGCCTGTTCGGACGCGACGCCAAGGCGGCGATGCTCTGCCTCGGGCCGGGAGAAGATTACGCCGCGCTGCACAATCCCGATTACGATTTCCCCGATGATCTGATCCCCATCGGCGCGGGTATTTTTGAGCGGATCGCACGGGATTTGCTCGGTTCTGCTTGACAGACGCCCCGGCGGGCGCAGCTAAACATGCAAGTTCCCCCCGTGCCGCTTGACGCTGCGCGCGACTTGGCAAAGGCTGGCCCGCATGTTCCCGATCCGCGATCATAACCCCTCGGGCCGCACGCCCTATGTCACCTATGCGCTGATGGCGGTGAACATCGGGGTGTTCCTGTCTTCCCTGTCGCTGATGGCGGATGAGCGTGCCTTGGCAGAGTTTTACTACACCTACGCTCTGCTGCCCGCGCGGCTGAGCCATGGAGAGGGGTATTTCGGCCTCATCACCTCGCAATTTCTGCATGGCGGCTGGATGCATTTGGCCGGTAACATGCTGTTTCTGTGGATCTTCGGCGACAATGTCGAGGATGAGATGGGTCACGGGCGCTACCTGCTGTTCTACCTTGCCTGCGGTATCGCGGCGGGGCTGGGCCAAGTCGTAACAGAGCCGCTCTCATGGGTGCCCATGGTCGGCGCCTCGGGCGCGATTGCGGGGGTCATGGGGGGCTATTTGCTGCTGTTCCCCCGTGCCAAGGTCGACATTCTGGTGATCCTTATCGTGTTTTTCCGCATCTTCGCGATCCCGGCTTGGATCATGCTGGGCCTGTGGTTCGGCATGCAGTTCATCGGGGGGATCGGCGCCACACCGGGCACCGGCGGCGTGGCCTATTGGGCCCATGCGGGCGGGTTTATCGCGGGGCTGGTTCTGACCCTGCCGCTGTGGCTGCGCCGGGGCGGTTTTGCCTTTTGGCGGCAGACCGACGGCCATCCGCCCCATGCCGCTGCCGACTATGACCTCAGCGAAAGTCGCATTCCGAAAGTGAGACGCAAATGACCGAAACCTCAGAAACCCGCCGCGCCTCCTGCCATTGTGGGGCGGTACTGATCGAAGCCCTGTTCCCGCGCGGTCTGGCCTCGGCCTCGCGCTGCACCTGTACGTTCTGTCGCCGTCGCGCGGCGGCCACGGTGACCGCACTGGCCGAGACCGTGACCGTGTTGAAAGGCGCCGAGAACCTCACGCTTTATACATGGGGCACCCATACGGCGCAGCATTACTTCTGCAAGACCTGTGGCATCTATACCCACCACCGCCGCCGCTCGAACCCCGATGAATGCGGCGTGAACCTTGGCGCGATCGAAGGGGTCCTGCCTTGGGAGATGGAGCCGCTGCCCTATAGCGACGGGGTCAATCACCCCTCGGACCGCGAGGGCAGCTAAAGGCTGGAAATCACCCCCTGCATCCGCGCCAGAAGCCCCGGCTGCGGCTCGGCGTGCGCACGGCGTTGATCCACGCTTTCGTGCAGCCGCTCTGACGGGTCCGCGCCCACCAGACGGCGGCGGCGGGTCACAAGCATTTTGCCATAGCCGCGCCAGCGCCCGATGGAGGGTGCAGCGGGGTCTTGATCAAAGCGTGTGGTCCAGCCGTCGGGGAGCGGCAGACCGCTTTCTTCCATCCGCGACAACAGCCAGACAAGCGGGATATTTGCCAAGGGGCGCGCGGCCTCATCACCGCCCAACTGCCCGCCGACATCGCCGTGGGTGCCCGGAAACCAGACCTGCTCAAGCCGCCCGGCATAGCCCTCGGGCGTGGTCCACATCACCGGGGCATAGGCGACACGGGTTTCGTTCAGCGCCAGCGCCTGAAAGCCGTTCTTCACATTGCGGCTTAGATCGTGGTTGTGGAACATGTGCAGCGGCTGCGAGAACCGCCAGAACAGCGGCGCGTTCAGACCCAACGACTTGACCGTATCCCAAACGCCGATCGCCTCGATCTCCACCTCGGGGTGGCAGTTGGCCCGCGCAAACAATTCGCCCGCCTTGCTCAGATGATGCGCCTCGTAATGGCGGTAGACATCGCGAATGTTACGCTCTGTCGCGACCTCGGCGCGCAGGAGGCCCACACGGTCGATCACCCCGGCGAGCGAACGCACGGCATAGCCGCCACGCGAATAACCCATCAGGAAAATCCGGTCCCCGGGTCGGTAGCGCGATGCGAGATAGCCATAGGCGCGGCGGATCTGTCGGTTGATCCCGCGCCCCATGATCACATCGCGCGCGCTGCGCCAATCACGCCATTGCAGACCCGGTTCATAATAGATCGAGAGAGCACTGCCCATCTCGCGGCACAGGCTATAGGCGATGCCGGCGTTGGTCTCTCGCCCCAGTTCGAGCGAAGACATGGTCCCATCAAGGATAATGACGTGGGTCACCGCCCCCCGGCGCGGGCCGAAGTCACTTTCAGGCCGTCGCCATAACCGCCCAAAGAGCCGTTGGAACAGGCTTTTACTCGGCTGCGATTGCGGCACCTTGCAGCATCTCCCAGACCCTATGCGGGGTGAAAGGCATATCCGCCTGCCGCACACCGCGTTCCCAAAGCGCATCCTGCACCGCGTTCGACACCGCCGCCAGCGCGCCCACAGTCCCAGCCTCACCACAGCCCTTCATGCCCATGGCATTGGCGGTCGAGGGCACAGGCTCAGACGTGAAAGAGATCATCGGCAGGTCGGCGGCGCGGGGCATGGCGTAGTCCATGAAGGTGGCGGTCAGCAGTTGCCCGTCTTCGTCATAGACGACCCGTTCTTGCACCGCTTGGCCGATGCCTTGAGCGACCCCGCCATGCACCTGCCCTTCGGCCAGCATCGGGTTGATCAGGTTGCCGAAATCATCGACCACCGTATAGCGGTCGAGGGTCACCACCCCGGTTTCAGGGTCGATCACCACCTCGGCCACATGCGCCCCGTTGGGATAGCTGCGCCCCGGCAGGCTGGCGCGTTCGTGGTGAGACAGCAGATCATCCCGGCCCTTGGCGCGGGCCATTTCGGCCACTTCCATCATCGTGGGGCTGACGTTCGACCCCTCGGCGCGGAAGCGTTCATCGTCAAAGGTGATATCGCTCGCCGCAACGCCCAGTTCATCAGCCAGAAACGCGGTGAAGACTTCGGTTATCTTCGCCACGGTCGCCAAGGTCGCCGTGTTCTGCGTGGTGACCGAACGCGAGCCGCCGGTGCCGCCGCCCTTTTTAATCAAATCGCTATCCCCCTGCACAACGCTGATCCGCTCCGCCGGGATGCCGGTCTGATCCGACAGGAACTGCGCATAGACCGTCTCATGCCCCTGACCGTTGCTTTGGGTGCCGACATAGATCGTCACGTGGCCATTCTCCTCAAAGACCACTTTAGCCCCTTCGGAAGGATCGCCCAGAATGCTTTCGATATAGTAACACAAGCCCTGCCCCCGCAGCAGGCCGCGCTTGGCGTCGGCGGTACGGCGGGCCGCGAACCCCTCACGGTCGGCCTCCTCTGCCGCCCGGGTCAGGAGGCGCGCGAAATCGCCCACGTCGTAAAGCTCTCCCGTGGCGGTGGTATAGGGAAACTGATCCGGCTTGATAAAGTTGATCCGCCGCAATTCCCACGGATCGACGCCCAACTCACGCGCGGCGCGGTCCATCAACCGCTCCAGCACATAGATCGCCTCGGGCCGCCCGGCGCCGCGATAGGCGTCGACCTGTACGGTGTTGGTGTAATAGCCCTCGACATGCAGATAGGTGTCTTGCACGTCATAGACGCCCATCAAAACCTTAGAGAACAGCGTCGACTGAATCGGCTGGCCGAACTGGCTGTTATAGGCCCCGAGGTTGCAGCGCGTGTCGACACGGTAGGCGGTGATCTTGTGGTTATCGTCAAACGCAAATTCGGCCCAAGACACCAGATCGCGCCCGCCATTGTCGGTGAGCATGGCTTCGGTCCGCTCTGACATCCAGCGCACCGGGCGGCCCAGCGCCCGCGCGGCTTGAGCGATGCAAAAATACTCTGGGTAGGTCATCGCCTTCATACCGAAACCACCGCCGACATCGGGGTTTGTCACGCGCACGGCATCTTCGCTGAGACCAAAAGCTTTGACAAAGAAGCCCTTATGCGCCCAGACGCCCTGCCCGCCCAGCGCCACATGCAACCGGCCATCGGCCCATTCGGCATAGCAGCCGCGCGGCTCCATGGAGTTGACGATGATGCGGTTGTCGCCGATCTCCAGCTTGACGCGCTGTGCAGCCTTCGCAAATGCCGCCTCGACCTTAGCCTCATCCCCCATGCCCCAGTCGAAGGCGCGGTTGTCGGGGGCCTCAGGATGCAGGGTCTCGCCTCCGGGGGTGAGGTCCATCTTGGCGGGCAGGTCATCAGCGTCGAAAAGGATCAGTTCAGCCGCATCGCGCGCCTTTTGCAAGGTTTCGGCCACAATCAGAGCGACCGGCTCTCCCACATAGCGCACCCGGTCTTTCGCCAACATCGGGCGCAGCGGTGCCGCTCCCTTGCTGCCGTCACGGTTGTCGACCACCGTATGCGGCAGGGCGATATTCATACCCGCCGCTTCCAGATCGGCACAGGTCAGCACCAGATGCACGCCCTCCGCGTCGCGGGCATCGCTCACGTCCAATTCAGTGATCACCCCATGCGCCACCGGCGCGCGGAAGAACACGCCGTGCAGTGCCCCCTGGGGGGCGATGTCATCGACATAGCGGCCATCGCCGGTCAGGAAACGGTGGTCTTCCACCCGTTTGACCGGCTGGCTTTTCCCGAACTTTTCCATCTGACGCTGCCCCTGCTGCCCTGCCTATTCCAGCGCAACAGTAGCGGGCGAACCGCCAGTGTCCAGAGGCTCAGGCCGCCTTGCGTTTGGGCACGGCTCCAAGGTCCGAAACAAGCGTGATCCCTGCCAGCCCATAGCCATTAAAGGCGGTGGACATGGCGATGGAATAAGCCCCCATGCCGCCGAACAACAGATAATCCCCCGTCTGCGCATCTTCGGGCAGCGGCAGGCCGTCGGGCAAGCGATCCAACGAATCGCAAGTGGGGCCAAAGACCACGCGCGGTGTCGGCGCCCCTTGGCGCAGCGCCCCCTCAGGGCCGACCACATCCACCAGCCCAGACAGGCCCATGTCCCGCAGATCGGGCAGACCGCCATAGATACCGTCGTTCAGGAAGACCGTCCGCCCGGCGTTGCGCATCCCCTTGATACGGGTCGCCAGCACGGCGGCATCGGCAACCATCGCGCGCCCCGGCTCGCAAAGAAGCGAGGGCGCATCCGTGCCAAAACTCTCGGCAAGCGCACCCTTCACCGCGGCAAAAACCGCCCGGTGATCCGGCGCGTCAAATCCACGGTCTACGGCAAAACCACCGCCGATATTCATCCGTTTGATCGAGACACCCGCCGCACGCAGAATATCCGCCGCCGCGTGGACATATTGCACCCAGGCCTGCGGATCATTGCACTGCGTGCCAGGGTGGAAACACATCGACGGGGTGAACCCCATCTCAACCACCGCGCGCAACAGGTCAGCCGCCTGCTCAGGGGCCGCGCCGAATTTCGACCCGAAGTCATAGGCCGCACCCTTCACTGGCAAGGCAAAGCGCACCGCAACTTCATTGTCGCGCGGCACGTCGCGCAGCTTGGCCAGTTCCGACATATCGTCGATCGACCAGCTATAGACGCCCGCCGCGATCCCGGCCCGCACCTCTGCCGCCGAGCGGACAGGGTTGTTGTAATGCAGCACCGCCTGCGGGCAGACCGCCCGGACCGCCGCCATCTCTGCCGGAGAGGCCACATCGAAGGTGGTGATCCCCGCCGCGACAAGGTTCGAGAGCACCTCGGGCCGGTCATTGGCCTTGACCGCATAGGTCACCAACCCGTCGAAGTCCGCCTGAAAGCGCCGCGCCGTGGCTTGCAGCACCGAGGGGGCCAGGAACAACACCGGCGCATCTGGGCTATGTTTGGCCAAATAGGCGGCGGGGCTGTCGGAAAGGGGGGCGATATGCTGCATGGGGGCCTCTTGTTTGCTTTTCTCCAGTAAACCCGCGATTTCAGTCGATTCATCGTGTCAAACCGCCTAAAGTGATGCGAACTTTCGGCGGATTGACGAGATGGCAGTACAACTTGACGACACCGACCGCGCTTTGATCGCGGCACTGCAGGGCAACGCCCGATTGCCGGTGGCCGATCTCGCGCGCAGTCTGGGCCTTGCCCGCACCACCGTTCAGGCGCGGCTGGAACGGCTGGAACGCAGCGGTGCTATTGTCGGCTATACCCTGCGCTTGGGCGAGGCAGCCCGCGCGCCTCTTCATGCCACGGCGCTGGTTAATATTGAGTTGCGCGCTGGCCCCGCCGTGCTGGCCCGGTTGCGCAGCCTGCCGGGCGTGCAGGTGGTCCACACCACGTCGGGCCGTTTCGACCTGCTGGTGCAGATCGCGGCGCAGACCACGCAAGAGTTGGACGAAACCCTCGACCGTATTGGCGAGACGCGCGGCGTGAAGGGCAGTGAGAGCCTCATTCACCTTAGCACCAAGATCGACCGGCGCGGCTAGGCCGCTTCCCGCCCCAAATCCGCTTTGCCATAGGTCTTTCCCTCGCCGCGCCAGACCGCTAAACGGGGCGCAACAAAAGGGATCATGACCATGGCACTCGAAAAGACCTTCAACGCCGCTGAGGCCGAAAGCCGCATCTACGCCGATTGGGAAACCAAAGGCGCGTTCAAGGCCGGCGCAAACGCACAACGGGATGAGCATTTCTCGGTGATGATCCCGCCGCCGAATGTCACCGGCTCGCTGCACATGGGGCATGCGTTTAACAACACGCTGCAGGATATTTTGATGCGCTGGCACCGGATGCAGGGGTTTGACACGCTCTGGCAGCCGGGCCAAGACCACGCGGGCATCGCCACGCAGATGGTGGTGGAACGCGAATTGGCCGCCACCGGACAGCCCGGCCGCCGCGAGTTGGGCCGCGAGGCGTTTACTGCCAAGGTCTGGGAGCAGAAGCAGAAATCCGGCGGCACGATCATCGACCAGCTGCGCCGTTTGGGCGCCTCTTGCGACTGGTCGCGCAACGCTTTCACCATGTCCGGCGCGCCGGGTGCCCCCGAGGGCGAGGAAGGCAACTTCCACGACGCCGTGATCAAGGTCTTTGTGGATATGTACAACAAAGGGCTGATCTACCGCGGCAAGCGGCTGGTCAACTGGGACCCGCATTTCGAGACGGCGATCTCGGATTTGGAGGTCGAGAGCACCGAAGTCGACGGCCACATGTGGCACTTCAAGTATCCGCTGGCCGGGGGCGAGACCTATACCTACGTCGAGAAAGACGAAGACGGGAACACGCTCTTCGAAGAGACCCGCGACTATATCTCCATCGCCACCACACGGCCCGAAACCATGCTGGGCGACGGCGCGGTGGCGGTTCATCCATCAGATGAGCGTTACGCCTCAATCGTGGGGAAACTCTGCGAAATTCCCGTGGGCCCGAAAGAGCAGCGCCGCCTGATCCCGATCATCACCGACGAATACCCAGACAAGAACTTCGGCTCTGGTGCTGTGAAGATCACCGGCGCGCATGACTTCAACGACTACGGCGTCGCCAAGCGCAACGGCATCCCGCTCTATGCGCTGATGGACACCCAAGGCCAGATGCGCGCCGACGGGTTGCCCTATGTCGAAGCCGCCGCCCGCGCCCAAGCCATTGCCGACGGCTCCGAGCCCGCCCCCGAGGACGCGACTGAGATCAACCTCGTGCCCGACGCCTACCGCGGCCTCGACCGTTTCGAGGCCCGCAAGCGCGTGGTCGAGGACGTGACCGCCGAGGGCCTTGCCGTGATGACCGAGGCGACCGACCCGCGCCTCGGCCGCGCCGCCAAGAAGGCCCCGGTCGAGCCCGGTGAAGGCGGCGAGATGCGCACCGAGGAAGAGAACCTCGTGCCGCTGGTCGAGGCCAAGAAGATCATGCAGCCCTTCGGCGACCGCTCCAAAGTGGTGATTGAGCCGATGCTGACCGACCAGTGGTTCGTCGCCACCGATAAGATCGTGCAGCCCGCCATCGACGCCGTGCGCTCGGGCGAGGTGACGATCCTGCCCGAACAGGACCGCAAGGTGTATTTCCACTGGTTGGAGAACATCGAGCCATGGTGCATCTCGCGCCAGCTGTGGTGGGGGCATCAGATTCCGGTGTGGTTCGACGATGAGGGCAATGAGTATTGCGCGCCGACCGAGGCCGAAGCACAGGCCATGGCCCCCGGCAAAACCCTGCGCCGCGACCCCGACGTACTCGACACATGGTTCTCCTCCGGCCTCTGGCCCATCGGCACGCTGGGCTGGCCCGAGCAGACCGCGGAGCTTGAGAAATACTTCCCCACCTCCGTGCTGGTCACCGGTTTCGACATCATCTTTTTCTGGGTCGCCCGGATGATGATGATGCAATACGCCGTGGTCGATCAAAAGCCCTTCGACACCGTCTATGTCCACGCGCTGGTGCGCGATGAGAAGGGCAAAAAGATGTCGAAATCCTTGGGCAACGTGCTCGACCCGCTGGAGTTGATCGACGATTTTGGCGCGGATGCGGTGCGCTTTACGTTGACCTCGATGGCCGCCATGGGGCGTGACCTGAAACTCAGCACGCAACGCATCGCGGGCTATCGCAATTTCGGCACCAAGCTCTGGAACGCGCACCGCTTTGCGGAGATGAACAACGTCTTCGACAGCATGCCCGCCGCGATGCCGCAGCCGCAGGCCACGCTGAACAAATGGATCGTGGGCGAGACCGCGCGCATCCGCGAAGAGGTCGACGCTGCGCTTGGCAACTTCCGCTTTAACGACGCGGCCAATGCGCTCTATGCCTTTGTCTGGGGCAAGGTCTGCGACTGGTATGTGGAACTCTCCAAACCGCTTTTGCAAGACGACGCGCCCGAGGCCGAAGAGACCCGCGCGACGATGGCATGGGTGCTGGAGCAATGTCTGGTGCTGCTGCACCCGATCATGCCCTTCATCACCGAAGAGCTGTGGCAGACCACCACCAAGCGCGACCAATTGCTCGCCCTGACCGATTGGCCGACCTACACCACCGCCGATCTGCTGGACGCAGAGGCTGACCGGGAACTGAACTGGGTGATCGGCCTGATCGAAAGCATCCGCTCTGCGCGTCAGCAGATGCATGTGCCCGCCGGGCTGAAGGTGCCGATGCTGGTGACAGAGATGGACGAGGCTGCACAGGGCGCATGGGATCGCAACGAGGTGATGATCAAACGCCTCGCGCGGGTCGAGAGCCTTGAGCGTGCCGAGAGCTTCCCCAAAGGCACCGTGTCGATTGCGGCACCGGGGGCCAGCTTCGGCCTGCCCTTGGCCGGGTTGATCGACATCGACGCCGAGAAGGCACGGTTGCAAAAGTCGCTCGACAAGCTGGGCAAGGAGATCGGTGGGCTGAAGGGGCGTTTGAACAACCCCAAATTCGCGGCCTCCGCGCCCGAGGAAGTCGTGGCCGAAGCGCAGGCCAATCTGGCCGCGCGTCAGGAAGAGGCGGACCAGTTGCAGGCCGCACTGGACCGTCTGGCCGAACTGGGCTGAGATTGAGGGCGTGGCGGTTTAGCTGCCACGCCAAAAACGCCACGCGAGCCGGGCAGCGCCAGACCGCGGGGTGGCGCTGCATACGGGGCAGTTGGGCAGTTTATCCCTGTTGCGCATACACATTTATTTCAGGACAGCACTTCGATTGCAAAAGCGCCAGCCCGTCCGGGCGGTCTGGCTCTGCCCGGCGGCCTTACGGCCTTGATTCCGGGCTGTTCCGGAGAACGCCACCAGCCTACTTAAACACCGCAGGCCGCTTGCCGAACTCCGCCGCGATCACCTCCATCTGCTCTGGCCTGCCCAAGAGCGCCGCCTGCTCGCGCGACTCGGCCTCCAGTACATCCACATCCGACGCCCCGGATTCCGCATATCCAATCAACCGCTTGGCCGCCCGCACGGCAGTCGGCCCCTTCCCCGCAATCACCTGCGCCAGTTTCAAAGCCGCCGCCTGCGGGTCATCGGCGACCTCGGTCACCAGCCCCCAGCGCTCGGCCTGCGCGGCCCCCACGGGTGCCGCCGTATAGGTCAACCGCCGCAGCACATCCGAGCGCACCAAACGCGGCAGCAACACCATGCCGCCCATATCCGGCACAATGCCCCATTTCATCTCCATCACCGCCAGCTTGGTATCCGGCGCGGCGATGCGGATATCCGCGCCAAGCGCCAATTGCATCCCAGCGCCATAGACCACGCCATGCAGCGCCGCGATCACCGGGATTTCCAAACGGTGCCAGACCATCGACACCTCCTGCCATTTGTTCGTTGTGCCCTCGCCATGGGTGCGCGGCATGATCAGCGCCTCAACATCCTGCCCCAGCATCCCCGAAAGCCCGCCGATATCGATGCCCGCGCAAAAACCTTTGCCCTCGCCCGACAACACCACCACGCGGGCATCCGAGGCCGCAACCTCCTGCCCTGCCGCGATGATCGCTTCGATCATCTCATCATCCACGGCGTTCATCTTGTCGGCGCGGGTGAGGGTCACATGGGCGATATGGTCTTCGATCCGGGTGGTGACGCGGGGCATGGCTGTTCTCCTGAATGTTTGGCGCAGTTCAGCGCAGATCAACGCGCGGCACCAGCAAAACGTGGCGGCAGGTGCTGCGACCCTTGCCCTCTCAACGGCGCAACCCTACACCTTGGCGCATGACATATGCACGCCTCACCCCACTCGCCCAAAGCCTGCCCGCCAACGTCCCCTTTGTGGGCCCCGAAGCGCAGGAGCGCACGCTTGGCCGCCCCTTCAAAGCGCGGCTTGGCGCCAATGAAAACGTCTTTGGCCCTTCGCCTCGCGCCATCGCGGCAATGGCTGAAACGGAGATGTGGAAATATGGCGATTCAGAAAGCGTGGAGCTGCGCGCGGCATTGGCCGAATTGCATGGCGTGACGCCCGACAATATCATCGTCGGCGAAGGCATCGACGGACTGCTGGGCTATCTCGTCCGTCTGCTGGTGGACGAAGGCGATGCGGTGGTAACCTCGGAAGGCGCGTACCCAACCTTCAACTACCATGTCGCGGGCTTTGGCGGCGTGCTGCACAAAGTGTCCTACCGCGACGATCACGAAGACCCGGCAGCGCTTTTCGCCAAAGCGGCAGAGGTTGACGCCAAGCTCGTCTACCTCGCCAACCCCGACAATCCGATGGGCACTTGGCATGAGGGCACGGCACTGGCGCGCGCGCTTGACGATCTGCCCCAAGGCAGCCTGCTTTTGCTGGATGAGGCCTATATCGAATGCGCCCCCGAGGGCACAGCACCCCAGCTTTCCGCCGATGACCCGCGGGTGATCCGGATGCGCACCTTCTCCAAAGCCTATGGGCTCGCCGGAGCGCGGATCGGCTATGCGATTGCAGCGCCCGACTTGATCACGGCCTTTCACAAGGTTCGCAATCACTTTGGTCTCAACCGCGCAGCACAGGCAGGTGCCTTGGCGGCGGTACAGGATCAAGACTACCTCAAGAAAGTTCAGATCCAGATCGCCGAGGCCCGCGACAGGATCGCTCAAATCGCTGAAAAGAACGGGCTGAGCACCCTGCCCTCCGCAGCCAATTTCGTCGCGATCGACTGTGGCGGCGATGGCGCCTTCGCCAAGGCGGTGCTGGATGCCCTAGTGGCGCGGGGCGTCTTTGTGCGCATGCCCTTCGCCGCGCCGCAAAACCGTTGCATCCGCATCAGTTGCAGTACGACAGAGGAATTGGATTACTTCGCCGCCGCCTTACCCGACGCTCTGACCGAAGCGCGCGGGGCTTAAGCCCCGCCGATCACCTCCGCCGCCGCTTGCAGTGCGCCGGGCCCGTGTTCGATCTTCAGCGCCGAAAGCCCAGCTTCGATCCCGCCGAGCAGCCCCATGACCATATGGCCGTTCACATGGCCCATGTGGCCAAGGCGGAAAAAACCATGCCACGCAGGCTCCCCCGGCAGGGCCATGCCCAGACCCACGCCCAGTGTCAGGCCCAGATTGCTCTGTACCCAATCGCGCAACTCTGTCGCATGGGGCGCTTGCAGCCGCAGAGCGGTGACGGCATGGCTGCGCAGGGCGCGGTCTTCGATGTTGAACCGCAGGCTGCCCTCTGCCGACCATGCCTCGCACGCTGCCCAAACCGCGCGGGCCAAGGTGGCATGGCGCTGCCAGACCTGCTCGATCCCCTCTTCATGGATCATATCAAGGGCGGCCCGAAGGCCATAAAGGTGATGCGTCGGCGCGGTGCCGCCGTGGTATTGATAGAATTCCTGCGCATGGGCGCGCGGCGACCAATCCCAGTAGCGGCTCACCCGCGGCAGACGCGCGCGGGCTTCCTCGGCACGGTCGTTGAAAAACACGAAGGCCATGCCCGGCGGCACCATCAGCCCCTTTTGCGAAGCGGTGACCATGACATCGACGCCCCAAGCGTCCATCTCGAACCGCTCGCACCCAAGCGAGGCGATGCAATCGGCCATCAAAAGCGCGGGGTGGCCTGCCTCATCCAACAGGCGGCGCAGGCCGGGGACATCGTTGCGCACCGAGCTTGAGGTGTCGACATGCACCGCCATCAGCGCCTTGATCTGGTGGCCCGTGTCGGCCTTCAAACGCTCGGCCACCTGCGCCAGATCAACCGGCGCATTGCGGCCAAAGTCGAGGATATCCACCTCCGCCCCCAGCCCCGTTGCCATCTCGGCCCAACCATGGCCGAAACGCCCCGTCGCCAAGACCAGCACGCGGTCGCCCGGTGCTATGACATTGCTCAGCGCGGCCTCCCAGGCGCCGTGGCCGTTGCTGATATACATCGCCACATGACGATCTGTACGCGCCACACGCTTCAAATCGGCCGCCAGTGCCGGCATCATCTCAACCAACTCACCCTCATAGATATTGGGCGCGGCGCGGTGCATCGCGCTCAGCACCGCGTCGGGCATGACCGAGGGGCCGGGAATGGCAAGGTACGAACGACCTTGGACGAGTTTATTCTGCTTTGTCATGATATTGGCTGCCGTTTTGAAAATGCGTGACCGGGCTGCGGTCGGGCGCAGCTTACTGCCCGCCGGGCCGGGGTCAACACGCGATCGGACGTAAGGTAAGCCGCGCCCCGGACGCCCCTACCCCGGCCCGCTCCGGCCCGGATGCGCGTCCCATGCGCGCCCTGCGACGGCTTGCCCTGCCTGCGCGGCTTTCGTACACGGGATCCGACTGCCCAAAAGGATCAGGCACCGGCATGAATGATGACAGTTACACCTCCGCGCAGTTGATGCGTTGGCTTTGGCATGACTATCTAAAGAAACACACCGGCCTGATGGCCATCGCGGTGATCTTCATGATCATCGAAGGCTCGACCTTGGGCGTGCTGGCCAAGCTGATGGAGCCGATGTTCGACCGCGTCTTTGTCGGCGGCGACCAAGGTGCGCTGGTTTGGGTGGGGCTGGTGCTGGTGGCGATCTTTGCGCTGCGCGCGCTGGCCACGGTGGTGCAAAAGGTGCTGCTGACCCGCGTGGCGCAACGCACGGCGGCGGACCTGCGCATCGACCTGTTGGACCGGATGATGCAGCAGGATGGTGCCTTTCACCAAAACCACCCGCCCGGTTTTCTTGTGCAGCGCGTGCAATCGGATGTGAACGCGGTCAGCGATGTCTGGCGCGCGGTGATCACCGGCGCGGGGCGCGATCTGGTGGGGCTGGTGATCCTGATGGGCGTCGCCATCGCGATTGATCCGATCTGGGCGCTTTTGGCGATGGTCGGCGTGCCGCTGATGGTGCTGCCTGCCGCCATCGCCCAGCGTTTCGTCCGCGCCCGCTCGCGCGAGGCGCGCGACATCGGCGCCAGCCTCTCGACACGTCTGGACGAGGTCTTTCACGGCATCGTGCAGATCAAACTGAACGCGCTGGAAGACTATCAGGCCCGACAATACCGCGAGTTGACGCGCACCTTTATTCGCACCGAAGTTCGCGCCGCCTTTGGCAATTCCGCGATCCCGGCGATGATCGATATTATGTCCGGCATCGGTTTCATGGCCGTGATCGTCTACGGCGGGTCCGAGATTATCGCGGGCAACAAGACCATTGGCGAGTTCATGACCTTCTTTACCTCGCTCGGGTTCATGTTCTCCCCCCTGCGGCGCCTCGGTGCGATCAGCGGCCTGTGGCAGATGGCCGCCGCCGCGCTGGAGCGGATCAAGGAGCTGCTCGACGCGCCCCTGCACCTGCGCAGCCCGGCCAAGCCCGTGGCCGCGCCCGATGGCCCGCCTGACGTTACCTTGGCGGATGTTTCGCTCTCCTACGGCGATACGAAGGTGCTGAATGCGTTGAACCTGACCGCGCAAGCGGGCCAGACGACCGCCCTTGTTGGCGCCTCCGGCGCGGGGAAGTCGACCATTTTCAACCTGCTCACGCGGCTGGTGGATCCACAAAGCGGCACGGTTCAAATCGGCGGGGTCGACACCACGTCGATGACCATCCCAGACCTGCGGGGCCTGTTTTCTGTCGTGACGCAAGAGGCGCTGCTGTTTGATGAGACCCTGCGCGAGAATATCGTGCTGGGCCGCGAGAACGTCAGCGACGAAGAACTCGACCGGGTGTTGAAAGCCGCCCATGTGGCCGATTTCCTGCCGCAGCTTGAACAGGGGCTAGAGACCCGCGTCGGTCCGCGCGGCTCGGCCCTGTCGGGCGGGCAGCGTCAGCGTGTGGTGATCGCCCGCGCCCTGCTGCGCGACACGCCGATTCTGCTGCTTGATGAGGCCACCAGCGCCTTGGATGCGCAATCTGAACAGGTTGTGCAGGATGCCCTTGATCGGCTCGCCAAGGGGCGCACCACCATCGTGATCGCGCATCGGCTCTCGACCATCCGCAGCGCGGATAAGATCGTGGTGATGGACCGCGGCCAAGTCACCGATGAAGGCACCCACGACGAATTGATGGAGCGCGGCGGCATCTATGCCGACCTTTACCGCCTGCAATTCCGCGACGGAAAGACGGTGTCGGATGCCCGCGGCCTCAGCGCCCTCTCTGCAAAAAAGCGCCGCGAAAGGGCGCGCCAGCCCAATCTGTTCCAACGGATCGGGGCGGTCTTCTTTAACTGAGTGCAGGGGCGTGAGGGCAACCCGCGCCCTTTTCACGACCGCCGATAGCTTTCCGCAAGGGCTTCGGGGCTGGCGCCCATAGCGTAGCGCATCAGCGTCCACAGGTTGCGCCCACCGCGGCGCAGCCAGCCCTGACGGCGGTATTTCTCGGCACTGGTCACGGCGATGCCCTCAAGCCGCGCCAATCGGCCCCGCAGGGCGCGGGCCAGTGCGACATCCTCCATCAGCGGCTGATCGGGGTAACCGCCGACCGCGTCATAAAGCGCGCGGGGCAGCAGCAGCCCCTGATCACCATAGGGCAAGCCGCAGACGCTGCGCAGGTTCGCCCAACCTGCGACCAATCGTGGTGGCAGCCCGCGCTGATCGAACCTGAGGCGAAACCACCCCGCAGCCCCTGTCCCGCGCGCCATGTGATCCTGCACCGCATCGGTCCACCCCGGCGCCAGCACCGTGTCGGCATGGATCACCAAGAGCCACTCCCCCCGTGCCGCTTCGCATCCGCGGCGCAACTGCCCCCCCCGCGAGGGCGCGCCCGAGATCACCTCGCCCCCCCAGCCTTCGGCCAGCTGAGGCGTGCCATCTGTCGATCCGCCATCGCTCAGGATCACCTCGCGGATCAGCCCGGCCTGCAACCCTTCGACAAGCGCGGCAAGGCAGGCAGGCAGCGCGGCGGCTGCATTGAGACTGGGAATGACGACAGAGATCGGCGCGCGCATGGTTGCCCCTTTTGGATGGGTTTGACAGGTTATATGTCATGGCCAGCAATCAAAGGACAACCGCATGACCACGCGCCGCATTCTGCGCCTCTCCGGCCCCGACACCCGCGATTTCCTGCAAGGCATCGTGACCAATGACGTTGGCAAACTGGACCAAGGCCCGGTCTACGCCGCCCTGCTGACGCCGCAGGGCAAATATATGGCCGATTTCTTTCTGATCGCTGACGGCGATAGCGTTCTGCTTGATGTGGACGAAAGCCTTGGCGACATGCTGAGCCAACGGCTGTCGATGTATAAGCTGCGCGCCAAGGTGACGATTGAGCCGAGCGGGCTGCACCTGCACCGTGGCACCGGCCCCGCACCCGAAGATGCCGTGTCCGACCCGCGTCATTCGGAAATGGGCTGGCGCGCCTATCGCGACACGCCGCAGACAGATGACACTACCGATTGGAACGCCCTGCGCGTGGCGCATCTGATCCCCGAAACCGGTGTGGAACTGACGCCTGATACGTTTATCCTCGAAGCCGGGCTTGATCGGATCAACGGGCTCGACTTCCGCAAGGGCTGCTATGTGGGCCAAGAGGTCACGGCGCGGATGAAACACAAGACCGAGTTGCGCAAGGGGCTGACGCGAGTTGAGGTCAGTGGCAGCGCCGCGCCGGGCACGGCGATCACGGCAGAGGGCAAACCGGCGGGCACGCTGTTCACTCAAGCGGGGGACCAGGCGCTGGCGCATCTCCGCTTTGACCGCGCCAACGGGCATATGCAGGCCGATGAGGCGCAAGTCACATGGCCCGGCCCAGCCGCCTGAGCACCCCAAAACAAGAAAAAGCCCCGGCAAAACCGGGGCTGATCTAGCTTACGTTGGATGACGTTGCGTCAAGCGCGTTCGACATATTCCATGGTTTCGGTGTTCACCACGATCGCTTCGTCCTGCCCTACGAAGGGCGGAACAGAGATCTTCACACCGTTTTCCAGAATGGCTGGTTTGAAGGAATTCGCCGCTGTCTGGCCTTTGACGACCGGCTCGGTCTCGGCAATGTTGCAGACCACTTTTTGCGGCAGACGGGCGTTCAGCGCCTCGGCGTCATGGTACTCGACCACGATCATCATGCCGTCTTGCAGGAAGGGGCGCGTGTCACCCAAAAGCTCGGCATCAAGCTGCACCTGCTCATAGGTTTCGGTGTCCATTACCACCAGCATACCGTCGTCTTCATACAGAAATTGCTGGTCTTTTTGCTCCAGTCGCACGCGCTCGACCTTATCGGCAGAGCGGAAGCGTTCGTTCAATTTGGAGCCGTTGCGAAGGTTGCGCATCTCGACTTGGGCAAAGGCACCGCCCTTGCCGGGCTTCACGTGATCGACCTTCACGGCCGCCCAAAGGCCACCGTTATGTTCAAGGACGTTTCCGGGGCGGATCTCGTTTCCGTTAATCTTGGGCATGTGACAAAACCACGACATAAGGTTGATGATAAGATGACCGGGTCTATATCGGGAGGGATGGTCCCCTGCAAGCGGGCGATATCCGGGCGTCGCTGCGGCAACTAGATATGCGCAAGTTGCATGGGAGGTATGCTAAATAGAGGTATCCGAATCAAAGGATATCCGTCATAAGGGCCTCCACGCCCGAATGACAAGAGCAAGAATAATCGAAAGGACGACGAGATGAAAGATTTCGTTGATGGCACCGCTTTCAACAACGAGCAAGGCAACCGCGCACGCAAGCTCTTTGCTGCTGTGGTGCTTGCTGCTTTGGATGACGCAATTGCCGACGACAAGAAATATGGCAACGGCCCAGAACAGATTGCCCGCTGGGCCCGTTCGCGCGATGGCCGCGAAGTGCTGAGCTGTGCCGGGATCGACCCCAATGAGCGGGTCGTCGAAGGCCTGATGGAATTTGTCGGCAAAGGCGTGCGGACCTCCGTCGCCCTGTCGCGCGAAGAGTCCGAGCGCCGCAATGCCGCGCTTCAGGCCGAAGCCGCCTGAGAATATCCGCCAAGCGGAGCAATTGACGCAGCCTTCGGGCTGCGTTTTTTTGTGTCTGCTGTTTCTCGCGCGGTCAATCTGCCCCGAAAAAGAAGATCCAGTTGCGTAGGGCGAGCCCCTCGGCCAGCAGCAGCGCCAACGTCAAGCAAGAGAGCACCCACCCCGGCCTGCGCCACCACAGCGTAATGGCGGCAAGGGTGCTGACCAGCGCCTCAATCGGTGCGACCCAGGCCGCGCCGTGACGCACATCCCAATAACTGACCGGGCTTTCGAATATCCAACCCGTCAGCGGCCAGAAATGCGCCCGCCCATCATCGTGGTGCAGCGGCAGGTCGAACAGGAGATGCAGCAACGCCGCCCCCGTCAGCGCCACGGCCCAGCCCGCCTGCCGCCAGACCGCCAGCGCCAAAAGCGCACCCCAGACGATGAATGAATTATCTATCGAAAAGATCGTCTGCCAGAGGTCCGAGTAGTAAAGCTCCCCAAAGACCACACTTCCCGGCAGCCCTTGGATATAGAGCGCAAAACCCGCCATCAGATAGAGCGACAAGTCCGGCAGCAGGGCCCCGGCAAGTGCTGCCCAGATTAACGGCTTGGCCCCTTCCCGCCCCATCACGGCAGCGCCCAAAAGCAAATGTGCAGGCGTGTTCATCGCGGCTCTTTCCCCTTGGATCATTTTGCGCCAGTTTGCGCGAAACAGGGGCAGAATGACATGACCAAAGCCATCATGATACAGGGCACCGGCAGTAATGTCGGCAAGTCGATGATCGTTGCCGGATTAATCCGCGCCTGCACCCGGCGCGGGCTGCGCGTGCGCCCGTTCAAACCGCAGAACATGTCCAACAACGCCGCCGTCACCGAGGACGGGGGCGAGATTGGCCGCGCGCAGGCCTTGCAGGCCCGTGCCGCAGGCGTGGCACCGCATACGGACATGAACCCGGTGCTGCTGAAGCCTCAAAGCGCCACCGGCGCGCAGGTCGTGGTGCAGGGCAAGATCGCGGGCCAGCAACAGGCGTGGGAGTTTGGGCGCAACAAAGCGAGCCTGATGCCCGCCGCGCTACAGTCCTTTCACCGCTTGGCCGAAAACTGCGACCTAATCGTGATCGAAGGCGCGGGCTCCCCGGCAGAGACCAACCTGCGGGCAGGCGATATCGCCAATATGGGTTTCGCCCGCGCCGCCGGGGTGTCTGTGGTGCTGATGGGCGACATCGACCGTGGCGGGGTGATCGCGCAGATCGTCGGGACGCAGGCGGTGCTAGATGCCGAAGACAACGCGCTGATCCGTGGCTTTGCCGTCAATAAATTCCGCGGCGACCGCAGCCTCTTTGACGCAGGCCGCGATGACATCGCCAAGCGCACCGGCTGGCCCAGTCTTGGGGTAATCCCGTGGTTCGACGCCGCCCACCGCCTGCCCGCCGAAGATGTGATGGACCTGCCCGCCCGCGCCCGTTCCGGTGGCTCAGGCTGTGTGATCGCCGTCCCGCGCCTGCCGCGTATCGCCAATTTCGATGACCTCGACCCATTGGCCGCCGAGCCGGGCGTCGACCTGAGGATGATTATGCCCGGCAGCCCCCTGCCCGCCGACGCCGATCTGGTGCTGATGGTCGGCAGCAAATCGACGATCTCCGATCTCGAAGCCTTCCGGGCCGAGGGATGGGACATCGACCTTGCCGCCCATATCCGGCGGGGCGGCCATGTGCTGGGGCTGTGCGGTGGCTATCAGATGTTGGGCAAGACCATCACAGACCCGCAGGGCATCGAAGGCCCGGCGGCGCGGGTGGCGGGGCTGGGGCATCTGGACGTGGAAACCACGATGGCCCCGCTGAAACATCTGGCGGAAAAATCCGGCCAGCATCCTGCCAGCGGCACCGATTTAACGGGATATGAAATTCACATCGGGGAAACCACCGGCTCCGATTGTGCCCGCGCATGGCTCACCTTTGACGGCACGCCCGAGGGCGCGGCCTCCCCCTCGGGCCGGGTGCAGGGCTGCTATATGCATGGAATTTTCAGCTCAGACGCCTTCCGCCGCGCCTACCTTGGCGGTTTTGGCGTGACCTCATCGCTGGATTTCGAAAGCGGCGTGGATGATGCGCTCGACGCGCTGGCCGATCATGTCGAGACCTATATCGATGTCGACCTGTTCCTCTCCCTCGCGGCAGAGGTCTAGGCTGGAGAGCGCGCAGCCCTCCAGCCCAATATTTAGAATTCGACGACCGCGCGGATCGATTCACCTTTGTGCATCAATTCAAAGCCTTCGTTGATCTGATCCAGCGTCAGCTTATGGGTGATCATCGGGTCGATCTCGATTTTGCCGTTCATGTACCAATCAACGATCTTGGGCACGTCCGTCCGCCCCTTGGCCCCGCCAAAAGCGGTCCCGCGCCAAACCCGGCCGGTGACCAATTGGAATGGCCGCGTCGAAATCTCGGCTCCCGCAGGTGCCACGCCGATGATGATGCTTTCGCCCCAGCCCTTGTGGGCGCATTCCAGCGCGTCGCGCATGACCTTGGTGTTGCCAGTCGCGTCAAAGGAATAATCCGCGCCGCCTTTGGTCACCTCGACCAGATGCGCCACCAGATCGCCCTCGACGTTCTTAGGGTTCACGAAATCGGTCATCCCGAAATAACGCCCGACCTCTGCTTTGTCGTCGTTAAGATCGACACCGACGATCTGATCCGCGCCTGCCATCCGCAGCCCTTGGATCACGTTCAACCCGATGCCGCCCAGCCCAAAGACCACGCAGCGCGCGCCCAGTTCGACCTTGGCCGTGTTGATCACCGCACCGATGCCCGTGGTCACGCCGCAACCGATGTAGCAAATTTTATCAAAGGGCGCGTCTTTGCGGACCTTGGCCAGCGCGATTTCCGGCACCACGGTGTGGTTGGCAAAGGTTGAGCAGCCCATATAGTGGTGAATCGGCGTGCCATCGAGCATCGAAAACCGCGTTGTGCCATCGGGCAGCAAGCCTTGGCCTTGGGTCACGCGGATTTTTTGGCAGAGGTTGGTTTTGCCCGACAGGCAGTATTCGCATTCGCGGCATTCTGGCGTGTAGAGGGGGATCACATGGTCGCCCGGCTCCAGCGTGGTCACGCCTTCGCCCACTTCCAGCACCACGCCCGCGCCTTCGTGGCCAAGGATCGCGGGGAAGATCCCTTCGGGGTCGTCGCCCGAGCGGGTGAATTCGTCGGTATGGCACAGGCCGGTTGCCTTGATCTCAACCAAGACCTCACCGCGTTTCGGCCCTTCAAGGTTCACCTCCATGATTTCAAGCGGTTTGCCAGCTTCCACGGCAACGGCGGCACGGGTTCTCATCATGGGTCTCTCCTTCGAGGTTAATCACTTGGTGCTATATGGCGCACGCGGGCGTCAAATGTCCATTTCAGAACGACACCGCAACTTCGCGCGCGTTTCGCCAGTGGGGCACGCGGCGTTCACCTTAGCCGGTGATCGGCGCGTCGGATTTGATCTGCCGCAAGATCACATTGGTGGTGGCCGAATTGACCGCCGGATGTAGGAACAAAAAGCTTTCTAGAAAGGCGTTATAGGCGTCGATATCGCGGCAAAGAACGCGCAGGTGATAATCCGCTTGGCCGGTGGTGGCGAAACACTCCGTCACCTCCGTCCGGCTTTGGATCGCACGGATGAAACTGGCAAGGGCCGAGGCGTCATGCCGGGTCAGATGCACATGCACCATCGCCTCAAACCCCAGCCCCATCGCCTTGGGATCGACCACCGCGGCATAGCGTTTGATCACCCCCGCCTGCTCCAACGCCTTGACCCGCCGCCAGCAGGCAGAGGCCGAGATATTCAGCTTTTCGGCAAGTTGCGCATTGGGCAGACGCGAATCCTGCTGGAGCAAAAACACAAGCTGTCGGTCTGTCGCATCCATCTCACTCATCGGGTAAATCTTTCACTTCACGGAACTACAATGGATAAATTACCCGGATTTCACCCATATCGCCAGCAAAACCGGAGCGAAAATTCGGACCCCCTGCGGTATACTCCCAAGTGAGGAGACCCCCATGACAGAACAACCGCGCGAATTTACCACTTATAAACTCGACGACCGCTATGATCAGACCGAAGGCCGCGTTTTCCTGACCGGAACGCAGGCACTGGTGCGCATCATGCTGGATCAGGCCCGCCGCGATCGCGAGGCGGGGCTGAACACCGCCGGTTTCGTTTCGGGCTACCGCGGCTCCCCCTTGGGCGGGCTCGATCTGGAATACTGGCGCATCAAAGACCGCGTGGCCAAGGCGGGGGTGAAATTCCTGCCCGCCGTGAACGAAGACCTCGGTGCCACCGCGGTCTTGGGCGCGCAACAGGCCCACCTCGACCCGCAGGCGGAGGTCGAGGGCGTCTTTTCTATGTGGTACGGCAAGGGGCCGGGGGTGGACCGTTCGGGCGACGCGCTGAAACATGGCAACGCTTACGGCTCCGCGCCCAAGGGCGGCGTTTTGGTGGTGGCGGGCGACGATCACGGCTGCGTCTCGTCCTCCATGCCGCATCAATCCGATGTGGGCTTCATGTCGTGGTTCATGCCGACGCTGAACCCGGCAAGCGTGGCCGAATATCAGGCGTTTGGCGAATACGGCATCGCGCTTTCACGCTTCTCGGGCACTTGGGTGGGTTTCAAGGCGATCTCGGAAACCGTGGAAAGCGGCGCATCGGTGACACTGACACCCGACCGCGTGTTCAACCAGCCCGACTACACCGCGCCTCCGGGCGGGCTGTACGTGCGGCTTGGCGATCTGCCCTCGCCCGAGATTGAGACGCGGCTGCATCACAAGCTCGACGCGGTGCAGGCTTTCATGCGCGCCAATCCCATCGACCGGCATATCTACGACACGCAGGACGCCTCTTTCGGCATCGTGACCACCGGCAAAGGCCACCTCGACACGATGGAAGCGCTGCGGCTTCTGGGCCTTGATGAGACCGCCTGCCGCCGCCTCGGCATCGACATCTACAAGATCGGCATGGTCTGGCCGCTGGCGCTGGACGACGCGCTCGACTTCGTCAAGGGCAAGCGCGAAGTGCTTGTGATCGAAGAGAAACGCGGCATCATCGAAAGCCAGTTTAAAGAGGCCTTCTATGACTGGCCCGGCTCCAAACCTGCGCGGATGGTGGGCAAACATGACGAAAACCTTGAGGAGTTGGTGCCTTGGACCGGCGAGCTGTCGCCGCTCAAGCTGCTCCCGATCATTGCCGCGCGGCTCAGTGCCTTCTTTCCCGAAGAGAACCTGCTGGAAAAGGCCCGCGCCCTGACTGACCAGCCGCCCGTGCTGCTGAACGTCCCCGGCGCCACCCGCACGCCTTACTTCTGTTCGGGCTGCCCACATAACTCCTCGACCAAACTGCCCGAAGGATCAAAGGCCAACTCCGGCATTGGCTGCCATGTCATGGCCTCGTGGATGGACCGTGAAACCGCCGGTTTTGCCCAGATGGGCGGCGAAGGCGTGCCGTGGATCGCCACCTCGATGTTCAACGGGGGCAAACATGTGTTCCAGAACCTTGGCGAGGGCACGTGGTACCACTCCGGCTCGCTCGCCATCCGCCAAGCGGTCGCGGCAAAGACGAACATCACCTACAAGATCCTCTACAACGACGCGGTTGCCATGACTGGCGGGCAGCCTGTCGATGGCCCTGTCTCAGTCGCCGCCATCGCGCAGGCCTGCCGCGCGGAAGGCGTGGCGCGGATCGCGCTGGTCTCGGACCGGCCCGAACTGCTGGAGAAGGGTGATTTCCCCGACGGCACCACATTTGATCACCGCAGCGCGCTTGACCGCGTGCAGCGCGAGCTGCGCGATATTCCGGGCGCCACGGTGCTGATCTATGAGCAGACCTGCGCCACCGAGAAACGCCGCAAGCGCAAGCGCGGGCTGATGGACGACCCTAAGAAATTCGTCATGATCAACGAACTGGTCTGCGAGGGTTGCGGCGATTGTTCGTTGGAATCCAATTGCCTAAGCGTCGAGCCGAAGAAGACTGAGTTCGGCACCAAACGGCAGATCAACCAATCGACCTGTAACAAGGATTACTCCTGTCTCAACGGGTTCTGCCCCTCTTTCGTCACCGTCGAGGGGGGCAGCCGCCGCAAACGCTCAGGGGCCGGGCTGGACGTGGCGGGCCTTTCGGCGCAGCTGCCGATGCCCGAACTGCCCAGGCTCGACCAGCCCTTCAACCTGCTGGTGACTGGCGTAGGCGGCACCGGCGTTGTCACCGTGGGCGCGCTTATCACTATGGCGGCGCATCTCGAAGGGCTGGGCTCCAGCGTGCTGGACTTCACCGGCTTTGCACAGAAGTTCGGCACCGTGCTGGGCTATGTGCGGCTCGCCCAAACCCCCGAGGAAGTGCATCAGGTACGCATCGATCAGGGCGGCGCCGACGCGGTGATCGGTTGCGACATGGTGGTCAGCTCCGCGCCCAAAGCCTCGGCCCACTACCGGCGCGGCACGCGGATCGTGCTTAACCGCGCCGAGATGCCGACCGGCGATCTGGTGCTGAACCGCGACGCCGAGTTGCGCATCGACGACCGCGAAGCGGCGATCGCGCAGGCGGTGGGAGCTGAGAACCTCAGTGCCTTTGACGCCAACGCCATGGCCGAAAAACTGATGGGCGACGCGGTGTTCGCCAATGTGATGATGCTGGGCTATGCTTGGCAGAAGGGGCTGGTGCCGGTCTCGCTCACCGCGCTGGAGCAGGCGATCGAGTTGAATGGCGTGGTGCCCGACAAAAACCGCGCCGCCTTTGGTTTTGGCCGGGTCATGGCCGCAAACCCCGAGGCGATTGAGGCGCATTTTGCCCCGGCGCCCGCCCCCGATCACAGTGTCGATAGCCTGATCGCGCGGCGGATGGAGTTCCTCACTGGCTACCAGAACGTTGCCTATGCCCAGCGCTACAAGGAAAAGCTCGACGCGCTGGCATTGAAGGTGCCGCAGGGGTCGGATGACCTGCTGCGCGCCGCAGCGAAATCGCTGTTCAAACTCATGGCCTACAAGGACGAATACGAGGTCGCCCGCCTGCACCGCCAAAGCGGTTTTGAGGATCGCATCGCCGATAGTTTCGAGGGCGACTACAAGGTGCACTACCACCTCGCCCCGCCCGCATGGCCCACCGGCCGCGATGGCCGCGGACGCCCCAACAAGCGCAAGTTTGGCCCATGGATGGGGCGTGCCTTTGACCTATTGGCCGCGATGAAACCCCTGCGCGGCACATGGGCCGACCCGTTCAGCTATGGCGCTGATCGCAAGCTGGAGGTCGGGCTGATCGACTGGTACGAGGCGGTCATGGCCAAGGCCCCGGCCCTGCCCCATGACGAGGCGCTCGCGGTGCTTTCCGCACCGATGGAGATCCGCGGCTACGGCCCCGTGAAAGAGGCCGCGGCCGAAAAGGTGCAGGACGAAGTCGCTGCGCACTTAGTCTAAGAGCGTCGTCGAGAAATCACCGCGCAGCCCGGCCTCATACAATTCGAGGTCGGGCGAACAATGGGCAAAGTGGGCCACCATCCCCGGGGGGATGACGAAAGCGTCGCCCGCCTCCCGCCTGCGCAGTGCTTGCACAGGTTCCGCCAAGATCGTCCAGCAAGCGCTTCAACATGGTCCCCCTCACGGCTCTTACAGTAGTTGAGCGCACAGGCGCGGCAGGCTTTTACTGCGCGCAACGTACGACATCCGATAAAGTTTCCCTCAATCACCTAAGCGTGAAGACGAGTCGCAGTGCGAACCCCCCCAGGTTCACAAGAACCGCATATTCTCGCCCTGTTTTGGCTCTTTATTCCGCTTCTCTGCGCCCAGAATTCCGCACGATATCCGCCAAATCACCTCCCGCGACGCGGGAAAACAAGGGCGCGAGGCTGCCACAGGCTGCGAATTCAATGGTTTCCCGGAACTTCAAAATATGGTTAATAATTAACGGAACGGCACAAACTATTGGTGCAGCAACGTCACAATTTCGCCGGGTTTATACGACTAAATGTGAACAGATTATAAAGACACCCGGACTGCCCGTCTGCCCCACGAAAGAGGTGCCAAAAATGAAAATTCTTGCCGTCGACGATGACCCTTTTATCCGCGAATTGCTGCCCGTCGTTTTCCGCGAAGCTGATTATCCCTATCTGACACTGGCCGATTCCGGCGCTGCCGCTTTGGAACTGCTCGAAACCACCAAAGACCATTTTGATTGCCTGCTCTTGGATATCGAAATGCCCGAAATGGACGGCATCACCCTATGCCGCCGCATCCGCACGCTGGAGGCTTATCAAGACACGCCGATCTTGATGGTGACCTCGCGCGCCGACGCGACCGCGATCGAAAGCGCTTTTGCCGCTGGGGCCAACGACTATGTGACCAAACCTTTCGATGTGAAAGACATCGCAACCCGCGTGCATATCGCCGAGCGGATGTTGGAAAACACCCAGCGTGCCCCGCGCCTTGACCCGCATCATCTGAAAGAAGCAGGAGAGCCCGGCGCCCATGATTTCGCGCTGGCCGATCCTGTGCATATCAACGGGGTCGAGCAGTTGGTGCTGCCCTTCTCTTTGGGCAATTACCTGTCGCAATTGTCGCGCCAGCACCTTGATATCTGTCAGGTTTTCGCCGTGAAGATCGAACATATTGATGAGCTTTACGCGACCTGCAACACCCGCGAATTCGCCCGCGCCGTTACCTCTGCCGCCCAAGCGATCGCGCGGGTGGTCGATTGCCCGCAACTGCTGATGACCCACAATGGGTCTGGCACGCTGCTGTGCATCGTGACCGGCGACAGCCTGCCCGCATGGCCCGAGATCGAAGTGCTCATTCAAGGCGAGCTTGACGGGATGGACCTGCGCTACGACGACAACAGCCCACTGTCGGTAATGCTTTCCGTGGGCGGCCCGATCCAGCCCAATGCCAGCCGCACCCAGCGGGTCAGAAAGACATTTGATCGCGCCATTCGCCGTGTGGCGATGCGCCAGAAGGTGAAACTTGACACCGCCCCGACCGAGAAACCCTCCGTCTCTGCCGCGCATTGAGCCAAAAGAGACCTCATGAAAAACCCGCCTCACTGGCGGGTTTTTGCATTCAGTTGATGGGGAATTGCACCAGACAACGCTCGGCGATGCGGCGGTAATCCTCCAATGTGTCCGGCACGCTGCGTCGGTCGCGCATCACCTCCATCGCCGCACGTTTCTGGGCCCAACTGCCCTCAACATGTCGGTCAAGGATGCGCACGGTGACGCCCAGCATCACGTTTTTCTCCCCCTCGCCGATCAGCTCCGCCGAAGAAAGCGCCACAGCCGTCAGGGCCAGCGTGTTGGCGCAGCGCAAAGCGGCGGCCTCGCGCCCCTCATAGATACGTGTGCCCGCTGTCGCCATGCCGGGATGGGCCAGCGCGCCAAAGGACAAAGCAAAAACCGCAACCGCCGTTAGAGAGAACCTGCGCGGCACCTCAAAAGACCTTGAAGGTCATCGTGGTCAAGGACCGCTCAATGCCTTCGATGTCCAATAGGTTGTCGTTGATGTAGACGCCCACATCCTCCCCCTTGGGGATATAAAGCTTCATTAACAGGTCATATTCACCAGAGGTGGAATAAAGCTCAGAATGGATTTCGCGCAGGGCGATTTCCTCGGCCACACGATAGGTCGTGCCCGGTCGGCAGCGGATCTGGATGAATACGCAGGTGGTCATGTCGCGCCTCTTTCTGGGATTTGGTTCAAGCTGACATATGGGCCCTGCCCCCGCAATCCCCGATCGCGTCAGCCCGGGCTAAAGGTGCTTCACCGCTTGGGCTTGGCGTGGCGGCATGCCCTGCTATAAGGGCGCAGCAATTGCCTTCGGAGATGCCCTATGCGTCGCAGCACCCTGACCCGCACCACTGCCGAAACCGACATCACGGTCGAGATCAATCTCGACGGCAGTGGCCGCTATGACAATGAGACCGGCGTGGGTTTCTTTGACCATATGCTCGATCAATTGTCGCGCCACTCGCTGATCGATATCACGGTGCGCGCCAAAGGCGATCTGCACATCGATGATCACCACACGGTCGAAGACGTAGGCATCACGCTGGGCCAAGCACTGACCCAAGCGCTCGGCGACAAACGCGGCATCCGCCGCTACGGGTCTTGCCTATTGGCGATGGACGACGCGCAAATCCGTTGCGCGCTCGACCTCTCTGCCCGGCCCTTTCTGATCTGGAACGTGGATTTCCCCACCAGCAGCATCGGCACATTCGACACCGAACTGGTGCGTGAGTTCTTCCAAGCACTCAGCACCCACGGCGGCATCACCCTGCATGTCGACGCGCTGCACGGGTTCAACAGCCACCATATCGCCGAAGCGGCCTTTAAATCGGTCGCCCGCGCCCTGCGCGAGGCGGTCGAAACCGACCCGCGCAAAGCGGATGCCATCCCCTCGACCAAGGGCGCCTTGTAAGCCAATGCTGACAGCAATCATCGACTACGAATCCGGAAATCTACACTCGGCCCACAAAGCCTTCGAGCGTATGGCCCGCGAAAACGACGCAGGCGAAGTCACGGTGACCTCAGACGCCGAGGTCGTCGCCCGCGCCGACCGTCTGGTGCTGCCCGGCGATGGCGCCTTCCCGGCTTGTATGGCAGCGCTGAAAGGCGCCGGTGGCCTCTATGACGCCATGGTCGAAGCGGTTGAGGAAAAGGGGCGCCCTTTCCTTGGCATCTGTGTCGGCATGCAACTGATGGCCAGCATGGGCCGCGAATACAAAGACACCCCGGGATTGGGCTGGATCGGCGGAGAGGTGACCCAGATCACCCCCGCGGACCCGAAACTTAAAGTCCCCCACATGGGCTGGAACGACTTGGTGATCGATCATGACCATGCGGTCTTCGACGGGTTGCACACCGGTGATCATACCTATTTCGTGCACAGCTACCACATGGCCGTAGCAGACCCTGCCGAACGGCTGGCCCATGTCGATTACGGCGGCGAGGTCACGGCGATTATCGGCCGCGATACGATGTTGGGCATGCAGTTTCACCCTGAAAAAAGCCAAACCACTGGCCTGCGGCTGATCTCGAACTTTTTGAACTGGACGCCTTAACGGTATTCCCCCCGTTTTTGCGGGGCTCGGTCGTAGAATTTACGCAGCCATTCTCAGTTTCTGTGCGGGGGTCATCCCGCCGTTGCCCATGTTGGGGCGTTCGTTGTTGTAGGACCAGAGCCACTCGGTGGCAATCTTCTGGACCTCTTCGATGCTTTCGAAAATGTATAAGTCCAGCCATTCGTGGCGGCGGACCGTCCGGTTGTAGCGCTCGACTTAAGCGTTCTGCTGAGGCTTTCCGGGCTGGATGTATACCAAGGCAATACCCCGGTCCTCCGCCCATTCCATGAAGGTGCCACTGACATATTCCGGTCCGTTATCGACTCGAATTTTCTCAGGTGCGCCACGCCATTCGATGATCTGGTTCAGGGCTCGAACGACCCGTTCCGCAGGCAGTGAAAAGTCGATCTCAATGCCCAGTCCTTCGCGGTTGAAGTTTTCCAGAACGTTCAGCAGCCGGAATTGCCGTCCATCCCCCAGCCTGTCGGCCATAAAGTCCATCGACCAGACCTCATTCGGGGCCTCAGGTACCGCCAGTTCGTCCGGCTTTTCCCGCTTCAGACGCTTGCGCGGCTTGATCCTGAGGTTCAACTCCAGCTCACGGTATATCCGGTAGACACGCTTGTGGTTCCACCTGTGACCCAGCACGTTGCGCAGATACAGGAAACACAGGCCAAAGCCCCAGGTCTTCCTTGCAGCCGTCAGGCCGAGGAGCAGGTCGGCGATTTGCTCGTTCTCCCCGTCCAGCTTCGGGCTGTACCGATAGCACGTCTCACTGACATCGAATGCTCGGCATGCCAGCGCAATGCTGACGCCCTTCATCGCCACCTCTTTCACGGCCAACTCTCGGCGTTGAGCTGGCCGGATCATTTTTTCCGAGCGCCTCCTTCAGCAGGTCGTTCTGCATGCTGACGTCAGCATACATGCGCTTCAGGCGCCGGTTCTCTTCCGCTATCGCCTTCATCTCGCTGATGAGGCTCGCGTCCATGCCGCCATACTTCGCCCGCCATTTGTACAGCTTGGCGCTGCTCATCCCGTGCTCGCGGCACAGCTCGGCTGCCGGCACACCGCCTTCCATCTGGCGCAGCACTCCCATGATTTGGGCTTCTGTGAATCGTGTCTTCTTCATCGGAATCTCCTCGTTCATCCTGCCGAGAAAATTATACTTCCGCATCCCCTTAAGATCCGGGGGGATTACCTAACCAGCGCCGCGCCTGCCGAAGCGTCGGACGGTATTTAAGAAAGGATGAAGTTGAAGAAAGACCCTCTTCAACTTCATCCTTTCTTAAATACCTCTGCGCTGCGCTTGCCTTCCGCAAAACGCAAAGAAGGCGCGGAGATCGTCCCTCGCGCCTTCTGACTTTCGTATTGAGGCAACGGCTTTACTTAATGCGCGCCCAGGTCTGTTTCGAACAAATCAACCCGCCCGCGACGCAGCCCGAGAGTTTGAGCGATTTGCCAGAGACGTCCATCTTGCCGATATAGATTTTGCCGTTCGACGGGCGCCATACTTTACCGGCGTATTTGCCGCCGCCCTGGGGCTTCATATCGATGACGAGCGTTTTGCCGATATTGGGTGATTTATACTCACCGCTGTCGTTGAACGTGCGCGCGATAGTGCCGCAGATCGCCCCGCCGCAGGGGGCCATTTTCACATGGGCGTATGCGCCGTCATCCACCTGAGTTTGCCATGTACCGACTGCCGGATCCGCCGCATGGGCGGCACCGGTCAGGCCAAGGCCCAGAAGGGCCGCTGCAAAAAACTGTTTCATGATCTCTCCTCCCGATCTGGGTTTAGTGTTAGACACAACTTTCTTTCGGGCAAGACTGACCTAGGGTCGCGTTGCAAAATCCTTGGCGACGTGCAAAAGGAAACCAACGTTCAGAACAAGGGCCCGGCCATGATCCTCTACCCCGCTATTGATCTCAAAGACGGTCAGGCCGTGCGCCTCGTGCATGGCGATATGGACCGCGCTACCGTTTTCAACGACGACCCTGCCGCGCAGGCGTTGAGTTTCGTCGAGGCGGGCTGCGAATGGCTGCATCTGGTTGATCTTAATGGCGCCTTTGCCGGAACACCGGTGAACGCCGCCCCGGTCGAGGCGATTTTGAAGGCCTGCAAGGTGCCCGCGCAGTTGGGCGGTGGCATTCGCGATATGGCGACGATCGAAAGCTGGCTGGATAAGGGCTTGGCACGGGTCATTCTGGGCACCGTTGCAGTAGAGAACCCTGAACTGGTCCGCGAGGCCGCCGCCGCCTTCCCCGGTCATGTTGCCGTGGGAATCGATGCACGGGGCGGCCGGGTTGCGACCAAGGGCTGGGCAACGGAGACCGATGTCATGGCCACCGATCTCGCGAAATCCTTTGAGGACGCGGGCGTGGCCGCGATTATCTATACCGATATCATGCGCGATGGCGCGATGGGCGGGCCGAATGTCGAGGCGACGGCCGATCTGGCGCGGGCGGTTTCGATCCCTGTGATCGCCTCGGGTGGGGTTTCGTCGCTCGAAGATCTGGCGGCGCTGCGCGACACCGGGGTGATCGAGGGCGCGATCTCGGGCCGGGCGCTTTATGACGGCGCGATCGATTTGACCGAAGCCATGAAGATGTTGAAGGGCTGAGCCATGCTGAAGACCCGCATCATCCCCTGTCTCGACGTGGCCGATGGGCGCGTTGTCAAGGGCGTGAACTTTGTCGGCCTGCGCGATGCGGGCGATCCGGTGGATGCCGCCATTGCCTATGACGCGGCGGGGGCGGATGAACTTTGCTTTCTCGACATCCATGCCACGCATGAAAACCGCGGCACGATGTTTGATCTGGTCACCCGCACGGCCGAGCATTGCTACATCCCGCTGACCGTGGGCGGTGGTGTGCGGACCGTGGCAGATGTGCGGGCGCTGCTCTTGGCGGGGGCCGACAAGGTCAGTTTCAACTCCGCCGCCGTGGCGAACCCGGATGTGATTGCCGAAGCGGCGGATCATTTCGGCAGCCAGTGCATCGTTTGCGCGATTGATGCCAAGACAGTCAGCCCCGGTAAATGGGAGATCTTCACCCATGGCGGGCGCAAGCCCACGGGCATCGACGCGGTCGAATTCGCGCGCACCGTGGCGGCCAAGGGCGCGGGGGAAATTCTGCTGACATCCATGGACCGCGATGGCACCAAACAGGGCTTTAACCTGCCGCTGACCCGTGCAATTTCGGACGCGGTTTCAGTGCCGGTGATTGCTTCGGGCGGGGTCGGCAATCTGGATCACCTCGTTGACGGGGTGATCGAAGGCGGTGCGTCGGCAGTGCTGGCGGCGTCGATCTTTCATTTCGGTGAATATACCGTGCATGAGGCCAAGCAGCATATGGCAGCAGCAGGCATTCCAATGAGGCTTTCATGACGCTTGATGACCTTTACGCCACCATCCTGAGCCGCAAAAGCGCTGATCCCTCAAGCAGTTGGACGGCGCAATTGCTGGCCAAAGGACCCGAAAAATGCGCTGAGAAGTTTGGCGAAGAAGCGGTTGAGGCGATCATTGAGGCGGTGAAGAACGATCCGAAGGGGCTTACCTCGGAAGCGGCGGATGTGCTCTATCACCTGCTCGTCATGCTGGCGTCGCGGGATGTGCCGCTTAGCGATGTGTTGGACGAACTGGCGCGGCGCCAGTCGACATCGGGCATCGCAGAAAAGGCCGCACGAAACTAGGCCCAGCCCAGCAGGCGCGGGATTTCAACCTTGGGGCAGCGGTCTTGGATCACATCCACGCCGCGTGCTTCGGCCTTGGCCGCGGCTTCGGCATTGGTGATCCCCATTTGCATCCAGATCGTTTCCAGATCGGGAAACGCCGCGAGCGCCTCATCCACGACGGGGGGCACATCCTCGGACCGGCGGAAAATATCGACCATCTGGACCGGCGGATCAATCTCGGCCAATGTCGCGACGATGGTCTTGCCGAAGACTTCTTTGCCCGCGTGCACGGGGTTCACCGGCACGACGTCATACCCCTTTTGTGCAAGGTATTCAGAGACATAGTGGCTGGGTCGCGCCGGGTTGGGAGAGACGCCAACCACCGCGATGCGGCGGGTGCGGGTGAGAACGTCTTTGATCAATGCATCTGTCATATGCTGAACTTAAGCGCCTGCGCGCGGGTTTCAACGCCATAATGACGCGGCGTAAAGCGTGGTGCCCCCTGCCCGTGATTGGCAAGCCTGCAGCGATTGCATAGGCTTGCCCCAAAGGAACGCCCAGCGGAGGAGCCGGGCGGCACCGCGAACCATCATCACCGGGAGCATAGGATGATCGATCAGACCTTGGACATGAACAATCTCGATATTTCGGAAAAGGCCAAACCGCTTTTGGCAGCTGTTACCAAGCACATCCGCGAGAATGTCGATCCGATCACCGAGGAGTTTTTTCGCCTTGGCGAAGGCCGCGCCGACCGTTGGTCCTATGCGCCGGGTCAATTGGAATTGCTTGATGGGGCCAAGCAGAAGGCGCGAGAGGCGGGGTTGTGGAACTTCTTCCTGCCCAATGCAGAAACCGGCGAAGGGCTGGCAAACCTTGATTATGCCTATATCGCCGCCGAACTGGGCAAAAGCCCCCTAGCCCCGGAAACGCTGAACTGCTCGGCGCCCGATACCGGCAATATGGAGGTGCTGGAGCGTGTCGGCACGCCTGAGCAAAAGGAGCAATGGCTGAAGCCCCTGCTCGCGGGCGAAATCCGCTCGGCCTTTGCGATGACGGAGCCTGATGTCGCCTCTTCGGACGCGCGCAATATCTCTACCAGCGCGGTTCTCGATGGCGACGATTGGGTGATCAACGGGGAGAAATTCTATATCTCCGGTGCGGGCGATCCGCGCTGTAAGATTATGATCGTCATGGTGAAAACCTCGCCCGAGGCTGAAACCTTCCGCCAGCAGAGCCAGATCCTCGTGCCGATGGACACGCCGGGGGTGGAGATCCTTGGCCCGATGCATGTCTTTGGCCATGACGACGCGCCGCATGGGCATATGCATATCCGGTTCACCGATGTGCGCGTGCCACGTGAAAACGTGCTTTGGGGCGAAGGGCGCGGGTTCGAGATCAGTCAGGTGCGGCTTGGGCCGGGGCGGATTCACCACTGCATGCGCTCTATCGGGTCGGCGGAAAAAGCGCTGGACCTGATGATTGAGCGCGGGCTGGGCCGTGAGGCATTCGGGAAAAAGATCATTGATTTGGGCAAGAACATGGAAACCATCAGCCGCGCGCGGATCGACATCGAAGCGATGCGGCTGATGGTGCTGAAAGCGGCCAAAGCGATGGATGTCTTGGGCAACAAAGAGGCCCGCATCTGGGTCAGCATGATCAAGGCGCTGGTGCCGGAAAAAGCCTGTGAGATCATCGACGCCTCGATGCAGGTGCATGGCGCCACGGGGATGAGCCAGTGGAGCCCGCTGTCGGGCATGTACACGTGGCAGCGCGCGCTGCGCTTTGCCGATGGGCCGGATGAGGTGCACCATCAGGTCATCGCGCGGGCCGAGGTGAAGGCGTTTCAGGCGTCGAACACGCGCGGCTCTGACGGCGACAGCTGATATGGATCTCGCGGGGCGCGTCATCGTCATCACCGGGGCGGCCAGCGGCATCGGGCGGGCCATGGCCCTGCGCTTTGCCAAGGAAGCGCCAGCGCATCTGGTCTGTGTGGATATCGACGGCCCGGGGGCCGAGGCGACAGCGACCGAGGTCGGCGGCACGGGCTTTCGCGTCGATGTTGCACACGAGGCCGAGATCGCCCAACTGATCGAAACCGTCGAGCGTGACATTGGGCCGATTGATCTATTCTGCTCCAACGCTGGCATCTCGGTCGAGGGCGGGGTCGAGGTGCCGGATGCCGATTGGCAGCGCATTTGGGAGATCAACGTGATGAGCCATGTGCGCGCCGCGCGGCATCTGGTGCCGCTGATGCGCGCGCGGGGCGGAGGTTACTTGCTCAACACCGCTTCGGCGGCGGGCCTGCTTAATCAGGTCGGGGCCGCGCCTTACGGGGTGACGAAACACGCCGCCGTTGGCCTCGCTGAATGGTTGGCGATGACCTATGGCGATGATGGGATCAAGGTTTCCGTGCTTTGCCCGCAGGCGGTGCGGACCGAAATGATGCGCGGGCTGGAGGATCATGTCGCCGCGATTGACGGCATGCTTGAGCCCGAACCCGTGGCCGACGCCTGCGTGCAGGCGATCCGCGATGAGGTGTTTCTGGTGCTCCCGCATCCACAGGTGCGCGATTATATCCGAAGCAAGGCGCAGGATTATGACCGCTGGATTGGTGGAATGCGCAAGCTGAACCGGCGGTTCGGGGCGCCAAACGACAGCTAGAAAACGCCTGTCCGGTGGCACAGCGCCCCAACCTCAGGGGAGGGTGCTGCCTTTAGCTTTAACCCTTAGGCCGCATCGGCCGCAGCAGCCCCTCTTGCGCCACGCTCGCCACCAACTGACCGTTCTGATTGTAGATCATCCCGCGATTGAACCCCCGCGCACCACCAGTAAACGGCGCATCCAGCGCGTAGAGATGCCATTCGTCAAAGCGGATCGGCGCGTGGAACCACATGGCGTGATCCAGACTTGCCGTCATCACCTTGCCCTGAAACCACGTGAGCCCATGGGGCCGCAGCGACGAGCCCAGCAGATTCATATCAGAGGCATAGGCCAAAAGCGCGTGCTGCATGACCGGGTTCTGGCCTTCGGCGGCCGCCATGCGGAACCACAGATAGTTGCGGTCGTCGACCTTTTCGGGCGTCATGAAATCACGTGGCTCAACCTCCCGAATCTCAATGGGTCGCTCGCGCAGAAAGTCCCCGCGATATTTTTCGGGCAGTTTCTCGGCAAAAGCCTCGCGCAACTCAGGTCGGTCCGGCCAGTTTTCGGGGGCAGAGACCTGCGGCATCTCATGCTGCCAGTCGAACCCCTCTTCCTCCACCTGAAAAGACGCCGACAGGTTCAGGATCTGCTTGCCATGCTGGATCGCCACCACCCGCCGGGTCGTAAAACTGCCCCCATCCCGGGCGCGGTCGACCTGATAGATCACCGGGATCTTCGGATCCCCGGGCCGGATGAAATAGGCATGAAGCGAATGGCATGCGCGCTCGGGCACGGTGCGATATGCGGCCATCAATGCCTGCGCGATGACATGGCCGCCAAAGATCCGCATCGATGTCTCGCCCCCCGCACCGGTGCCCCGAAACAGATCGACCTCAAGCTGTTCGATATCCAACAGATCAAGCAATTGCCGCGCAGCATTGGTCATGGGTCATCCTTTCAGGCCGGGGTGTTCCGGCCCTAGCAACAGGTTTTCGCCCCAAAGCTCAAGCACCAAAAGCCCCGCCGCCCGGTCAGCGGTCGCGATCCAGCGCCTCTAGCCCGTGGCGCGCAAAAACCGGGACATATTGCCCTAATTTCAGCCCATATTCGGGGTTTGAGGCATTGCCCTCCAACGCGCGTTTCAGCACGCCTTGGATGATGGCGGCCATGCGGAAAAAGCAAAAGGCGAGGTAATAGCCGAAGTTGTCGATCCCCTTTAGCCCGCGCCTGCGGCAATAGGCGGCGATAAACTCCGCATCGGTCGGCAGGCCAAGCGCCTTGCGGTCCACCCCGGCCAAGCCGCGCCCCTCGGCCCCCACGGGCATCTGCCATTGCATGATGACGGCGGCGAGATCGGCAAAGGGGTGACCGATTGTGGAAAGCTCCCAATCCAAAACCGCGCGGCAGGCCGTGCCATTGGTATCAAAGATCATGTTGTCGATGCGGTAGTCCCCGTGCACCAACGTGCGCTGCCCGTCATCTTCGGGCAACTCGGCACTCAAGCGCTGCATCAGCGCATCCATATCGGGCTGTGGCTCTGTCTCAGACGCGCGGTACTGCTTTGACCAGCGCCCCACCTGCCGCTCAAAATAGTTCCCCGGCGGGCCATAGTCCGACAGGCCAACCGCGTCGATATCGACCTCATGCAAGGCGGCCAACACGCCGTTCATCTCATCCACGACCGCGCCGCGCTCGGCCGGGGTGAGTTCCGGCAGGGTCGGATCGTTGAAATTGCGGCCCGGGACATGATCCATGACATAGAACATCGAGCCGATGACGCTCTCATCCTCACAGAGCAGATGCATCCGCGCGACCGGCACCTGACTGTCGGCCAGCGCCCTTTGCACCCGAAACTCCCGGTCCACCGCATGGGCGGATTTCAACAGCGTTCCCGGGGGCTTGCGGCGCAGAACATAGTCATGCGCAGGGGTCGAGAGCAGGAAGGTGGGGTTCGATTGGCCCGCCTGGAACTTGGTCACTTCAAGCGGCCCGGCAAAGCCCGGCAGGTTTGCTTCCAACCAGTGGCAGACAGCCGCCTCGTCCAAGGTTTGCGTATCCGTGCTCATTGCGCAAACTCCGCGGCCAACCGGGCCCCAGCGGTGCGGTATTCGGTCTCGATCCGGTCCACCAGTTCAGCCACCCCGCCGATTTGCTTGACCGCGCCAATGCCCTGCCCCGCGCCCCAAATTTCCTTCCACGCTTTGGGCTTGGAGGAGCCGGAGCCGAAGTTCATTGAAGAGGCATCCGCCGATGGCAGATTGTCCGGGTCCATCCCCGCCGCCTCAATCGAAGGCCGCAGGTAGTTGCCCGAGACCCCGGTGAAGAGCGAGGAGGTCACGATGTCATCCGCGCCGCCAGCAACAATCATGTCTTTGTAACCCGGCAGGGCGTTGGCCTCTCGCGTGGCGATAAAGGCCGACCCCATATAGCCCAAATCCGCCCCCATGGCACGCGCGGCCAGGAGCCCCTCGCCCGTGGCCAAAGCCCCAGAGAGCAGTACCGGGCCATCGAACCATTCGCGAATTTCGCGGATCAACGCAAAGGGAGACTGTGGCCCCGCGTGCCCCCCGGCCCCGGCGGCCACGGCGATCAGCCCATCGGCGCCCTTCTCAATCGCCTTCCGGGCAAAGCGGTTGTTAATGATGTCATGCAGCACCACGCCGCCACAGGAATGCGCGGCCTCGTTCACCTCCACCCGTGCGCCGAGTGAGGTGATCCAGATCGGCACCCGGTGCTTTACGCAAATCTCAAGGTCGCGCTCCAACCGGCTGTTGGAGCGGTGCACGATCTGGTTCACCGCAAAAGGCGCCGCAGGCCGGTCCGGGTTTTCTTGATTGTGCTTGTCCAAAGCCTCGGTGATCTGGGTCAACCACGCATCAAGCAGCGGCGGCTCGCCCTCGGCCTCGCGGGCATTCAATGCCGGGAAAGAGCCGACGATCCCGGCCTTACACTGTGCGATGACCAACTCAGGCCCCGAAAGGATGAACATCGGCGAGGCGACCAGCGGCAGGCGCAGCCCGCGCAGGGCTTGGGGTAGATGGCTGTCGTCACGCATGGGCGGTCTCCGTCTGAGTTTTCGTATTGGTCATGACAATGCTCTTTCAAAAATATTGGGGCCTGACATCACGTTGATGCCACCGCTGACCGGGATCACCGCACCGGTGACATAAGCCCCGCCGCGCCCGCAAAGGAACAGCATGCAGCCTGCGATATCTTCATCGCGGCCGACACGCCCAAGGGGGACATCTTTGCCCACGGCTTCGCGCGTGGTCTCATCTTGGGTGGCGAAGGCCGTCATACGCGACACAAATGGCCCCGGCGCCAGCGCGTTCACTGTGATCCCCTCCCCGGCCAGTTCTTTGGCGAGGATTTTGCTCAGGTGGATCACCGCCGCTTTGGAGGCGGCGTAGCTATAGGCCCCGTCGCCCATCTCGCGCTCGCCCATGACCGAGCCCAAATTTACGATCCGTGTCGGATCATCCGCCGTGGCCCCGGCCCGTAGTAGGGGCAGCAGCTTTTGCGTCAAATCGAAAAGGCCGGCAACATTGACGCCCATGACCTTATCCCATGCTCGGAAGGGGAATTGCCCCAGCGGCGCGCCCCATGTCACGCCCGCGTTGTTCATGAGAATATGCAGCCGGTCGCCGCGCGCCTGAACCTCGGCCACAAGCGCGTCAACGCCCTCTTCGCTGCCGACATCCCCGGCGAAACCTTCAGCACTGCCCCGGGCACCTAACGCATTCAACTCCTCTGCGACTGCTTGGCAGGCCTCTCCGGTCCGGCTGGCCAGCAAAACCCGCGCGCCCGCCCGTACCAAAGCCTCAGCCGCCATGCGCCCGATGCCCGTGGCGCCGCCAGTGATCAGCGCGGTTTTCCCCTCCAGCCCAAAGAGCGTCTCAATATCCATGTCCTGCCTCCCAGCCGCCGACTTTGACGCCACTGTGACAGGGCCTTGGGCGGGGTCAAGCGGATGGGAAGCCGCGACTGCAGTAACCGGGCGTCATAACAACTCGACAAAAGTGTAGTTTTACAACACAAAACCGCCGCAGCTTTATAGCTGCGGCGGTTTTGTTATTCTGTTGATCGTTGAGAGATACTTTTTTTATCAGGAACTTATTAGGTTTGGCGATGACCTACTCTCCCACGTCTTAAGACGCAGTACCATCGGCGCTACGGCACTTAACGGCTGGGTTCGGGATGGGACCAGGTGTTTTGCTCGCGCTATGATCACCAAACCAAATAAACTCCTGATAAAGCGCTCTGCGCGTTGCGACGCAGAGCGTGTTCCAAGTCATGTACAACTGATTGTATGTGTATGCTTTTGATTGATAAGTTGAAGTCTTGCTTCTACTGGATCAAATCAAGCCTATCGAGCAATTAGTACCAGTCAACTGAACGTGTTACCACGCTTACATCTCTGGCCTATCGACGAGGTGGTCTACCTCGGCTCTCAGGGATACCTTGTTTTGAGGGGGGCTTCCCGCTTAGATGCCTTCAGCGGTTATCCTGTCCGATCATAGCTACCCAGCACTGCTATTGGCATAACAACTGGTCCACCAGTGGATCGTTCACCCCGGTCCTCTCGTACTAGGGGCAACTCCTCTCAAGTATCCTACACCCACGGAAGATAGGGACCGAACTGTCTCACGACGTTCTAAACCCAGCTCACGTACCTCTTTAAACGGCGAACAGCCGTACCCTTGGGACCTGCTCCAGCCCCAGGATGAGATGAGCCGACATCGAGGTGCCAAACACTGCCGTCGATATGGACTCTTGGGCAGTATCAGCCTGTTATCCCCGGCGTACCTTTTATCCGTTGAGCGATGGCCCTCCCACTTGGGACCACCGGATCACTATGGCCGTCTTTCGACTCTGCTCGACTTGTCAGTCTCGCAGTCAGGCTGGCTTCTGCCATTGCACTCAACGAGCGATTTCCGACCGCTCTGAGCCAACCTTCGCGCGCCTCCGTTACGATTTAGGAGGCGACCGCCCCAGTCAAACTACCCGCCACACAGGGTCCCGGAACCGGATAACGGTCCGCGGTTAGACATCAAGCAGAACAAGGGTGGTATCTCAAGGGAGGCTCCACCGAGACTGGCGTCTCGGTTTCAAAGCCCACCACCTATCCTGCACATGTTCGGCCTAATGCCAGTGTGAAGCTGTAGTAAAGGTGCACGGGGTCTTTCCGTCTAACCGCGGGTAACCGGCATCTTGACCGGTAATTCAATTTCGCTGAGTCTATGTTGGAGACAGCGGGGAAGTCGTTACGCCATTCGTGCAGGTCGGAACTTACCCGACAAGGAATTTCGCTACCTTAGGACCGTTATAGTTACGGCCGCCGTTTACCTGGGCTTCAATTCAGAGCTCTCACCCCTCCTTTTAACCTTCAGGCACCGGGCAGGCGTCAGACCCTATACGTCGTCTTGCGACTTCGCAGAGCCCTGTGTTTTTAATAAACAGTCGCCACCCCCTGGTTTGTGCCCCCAGCCTCTAGTTGCCTAGAAACCGGGCCTCCTTCTCGCGAACTTACGGAGGTATTTTGCCGAGTTCCTTCAACATAGTTCTCTCAAGCGCCTTGGTATTCTCTACCTGTCCACCTGTGTCGGTTTAGGGTACGATCTAGCGATGGAGCTATTTCCAGGGACCTCTAAGCAGCCCATTCAATCCGATAAGGATGAACTACCCTCGAGATCCGTCACTTCCATCTGGCCCAGGAATATTAACCTGGTTCCCATCGACTACGCCTTTCGGCCTCGCCTTAGGGGTCGGCTTACCCTGCTCAGATTAGCTTTAAGCAGGAACCCTTGGACTTTCGGCGAGAGTGTCTCTCACACTCTTTGTCGCTACTCATGTCATCATTCTCACTAGTGATCTCTCCACCGGATCGCTCACGCGCCAGCTTCACAGAAAGCTCCTTGTGTCCAATCCTACCTAAGTAGGTAAGGACACATGGAACTATGTCACACTACGCTCTGCTACCATGCAATAAATGCATCCTCAGCTTCGGCTCATGGCTTGAGCCCCGTTACATCTTCGCCGCAAGACAACTTATTTAGACCAGTGAGCTGTTACGCTATCTTTAAAGGATGGCTGCTTCTAAGCCAACCTCCTGGTTGTTTTGGTCGTCTCACCTGCTTTCCCACTTAGCCATGAATTAGGGGCCTTAGCTGGAGGTTAGGGTTGTTTCCCTCTTCACGACGGACGTTAGCATTCGCCGTGTGTCTGCCGACTAGTACTCCTCGGTATTCGGAGTTTGGTTAGGATCAGTAAGCCTGTGGGGCCCCATTACCCATCCAGTGCTCTACCCCCGAGGGTATTCGGTCGACGCTCTACCTAAATAGATTTCGCAGAGAACCAGCTATCTCCGAGTTTGATTGGCCTTTCACCCCTAGGCACAGCTCATCCCGATCTTTTTCAACAGATGTGGGTTCGGTCCTCCAATAAGTGTTACCTTATCTTCAACCTGGCCATGCCTAGATCACTCGGTTTCGGGTCTGATCCCACGAACTCAACGCCCTATTAAGACTCGCTTTCGCTACGCCTACACCTAACGGCTTAAGCTTGCTCGTGAGACCAAGTCGATGACCCATTATACAAAAGGTACGCTGTCAGGACGCAAGGTCCCTCCAACTGTTTGTAGGCGTTCGGTTTCAGGTACTGTTTCACTCCCCTCGTCGGGGTGCTTTTCACCTTTCCCTCACGGTACTGGTTCACTATCGGTCAGTAAGGAGTACTTAGCCTTCGAAGGTGGTCCTCCGATCTTCAGACAGAATTTCACGTGTTCCGCCCTACTTAATACGTCCAATCATGCTTCTTATACGGGACTATCACCCACTTTGGTTGCGCATTCCAACGCATTCTAACCACACTCATGGCTCGGCTGGTCCCCGTTCGCTCGCCGCTACTAGGGGAGTATCATATTGATTTCCTTTCCTCCGGGTACTTAGATGTTTCAGTTCCCCGGGTTTGCCTTTTTAAGCCTATATATTCAGCCTAAAAATACCTGGTTTACCAAGTTATTAGCTGCACCGAAGTGCAGTAATAACAAAGTATCAGGTGGGTTGCCCCATTCAGAAATCCATGGATCAAAGCTTATTCTCAGCTCCCCATGGCTTATCGCAGAGTATCACGTCTTTCATCGCCTCTTACTGCCAAGGCATTCACCAAACGCCCTTTTCGCGCTTGATTTGATCCAGAAAAAGCAAGACTTAGCGTCTCGCGCGAAGATCAGAAGCTGGTAAGAAACTGATCCTCTTTATCCTGTATCAAAAGCATACTTTTACCCGCCCAGACTATCGTCTGGACAATGAGCGATGCAGATAGCGAACCGTCCGTGCAGGAGGTCCGCGTCATCGCTCTGGTTAGTGTACTTGACTTGGACAACATATTCGTTTCGGTCGCGATATGTCCGAAAGGCCGAGGAAACAGCCATTCAAACACCGGCCCCGAAGGGCAGCAACCGAGATCATCCCCTAACGCGGGCCGATCAAACATGTTGTTAGTATCTCTCTTTACGATGTCAATTCGTCTGTGGGATGAAGCTTGCTTCATCCGGGAACAGACGTTCAAACACATGGGTATGTGCTTGAAGGTATGTTCCGTGTGCCATCCGAAGGAGGATGGTGGGTCGAGGAGGACTTGAACCTCCGACCTCACGCTTATCAGGCGTGCGCTCTAACCACCTGAGCTACCGACCCAGAGATTTTGCCGTAGGCAAAACTCGTCGTTCCGGCAGGGCATTCCGAAGGAATGGCCCGAGAGGAACCAGCCCTTAGTGGTTGAAGGTTTAAGGACCGTTACGCTGCCCCTCTCGCACGTCCATTGGACGGGCAACCAGGGCGACGCCTTTTGCTTTGCAAAAGGCTTGGTGGAGCCTAGGAGGATCGAACTCCTGACCTCCTGAATGCAAATCAGGCGCTCTCCCAGCTGAGCTAAGGCCCCAAACTTTTGAGACCTACGCGTTCAGCGCAGGACCTATTTCTGAAGAGATATGAGGACGGCTCGGTTCTAATATAGTCGGCTTTGTTTGCCGACTTGCTAAGTGTTCCACGAGTGAGACAAGTCTCGCTGCTAGGAACATCCTTAGAAAGGAGGTGATCCAGCCGCAGGTTCCCCTACGGCTACCTTGTTACGACTTCACCCCAGTCGCTGATCCTACCGTGGTCCGCTGCCTCCCCGAAGGGTTGGCGCACGGCCGTCGGGTAGAACCAACTCCCATGGTGTGACGGGCGGTGTGTACAAGGCCCGGGAACGTATTCACCGTGGCATGCTGTTCCACGATTACTAGCGATTCCGACTTCATGGGGTCGAGTTGCAGACCCCAATCCGAACTGAGACAGCTTTTGGGGATTAACCCATTGTCACTGCCATTGTAGCACGTGTGTAGCCCAACCCGTAAGGGCCATGAGGACTTGACGTCATCCACACCTTCCTCCCGCTTATCACGGGCAGTTTCCTTAGAGTGCCCAGCCGAACTGCTGGCAACTAAGGATGTGGGTTGCGCTCGTTGCCGGACTTAACCGAACATCTCACGACACGAGCTGACGACAGCCATGCAGCACCTGTCACTGCGCCACCGAAGTGGACGCCCGATCTCTCGGGTTAGCACAGGATGTCAAGGGTTGGTAAGGTTCTGCGCGTTGCTTCGAATTAAACCACATGCTCCACCGCTTGTGCGGGCCCCCGTCAATTCCTTTGAGTTTTAATCTTGCGACCGTACTCCCCAGGCGGAATGCTTAATCCGTTAGGTGTGTCACCGAACAGTATACTGCCCGACGACTGGCATTCATCGTTTACGGTGTGGACTACCAGGGTATCTAATCCTGTTTGCTCCCCACACTTTCGTACCTCAGCGTCAGTATCGAGCCAGTGAGCCGCCTTCGCCACTGGTGTTCCTCCAAATATCTACGAATTTCACCTCTACACTTGGAATTCCACTCACCTCTCTCGAACTCAAGACCAGGAGTTTTGGAGGCAGTTCCGGGGTTGAGCCCCGGGATTTCACCCCCAACTTTCTGATCCGCCTACGTACGCTTTACGCCCAGTAATTCCGAACAACGCTAACCCCCTCCGTATTACCGCGGCTGCTGGCACGGAGTTAGCCGGGGTTTCTTTACCAGGTACTGTCATTATCATCCCTGGCGAAAGTGCTTTACGATCCTAAGACCTTCATCACACACGCGGCATGGCTAGATCAGGCTTGCGCCCATTGTCTAAGATTCCCCACTGCTGCCTCCCGTAGGAGTCTGGGCCGTGTCTCAGTCCCAGTGTTGCTGATCATCCTCTAAAACCAGCTATAGATCGTAGACTTGGTAGGCCGTTACCCCACCAACTATCTAATCTAACGCGGGCCGATCCTTCTCCGATAAATCTTTCCCCCGAAGGGCGTATGCGGTATTACTCACCGTTTCCAGTGGCTATTCCGCAGAGAAGGGCACGTTCCCACGCGTTACTAACCCGTCCGCCGCTAGACCCGAAGGTCTCGCTCGACTTGCATGTGTTAGGCCTGCCGCCAGCGTTCGTTCTGAGCCAGGATCAAACTCTCAAGTTGAAAAGCTATTGCTAGCTTATCCTTGACGTCGAACCTCTGCACATCGACCTGTATCCCTTACTGAAAGATACAAGCCATTCTCTGTTTGTTGTGCTTGAGACTACAAAGTAGTCGAAAGCCGTCCAAACAGTGAAGCTGACACTCTATCATCGGGCCTAAACCCTAAGAGCGCGATATACAGACGTTGATCCATCGAATGAACCAAACCGCCCACATATCTCTTCAGATATCAAATTTTCAAACAGCGTTGAGACAAAAGAAACTGAGATGCGCCCTAACTTCTTGGCGCGCCCCGCCCTAATACCTCGAATTTTTATCCACCTTCCGAACCGAACTCAGCGTCTCCGCTCCCGTCCGCCCCGTCTGGCGCCCCGCCGCTGCATCTCTGCGCCGCCGGTAGAGGGGGTTCTAAGGCGAGTGACAGAAACCCGCAAGCGGAAAGTTGAGAAAAGTGAAGGTTTTGAAGAGCCTTTGGGCAAGTTTTTGAAATCGCGTACTATTTCTGGTGTTTGAAACAGTAAACAGGCTCACCTGACGACAGGATGTTACGGGTATTTAAGTCAGCTGCCTCTGAGGTGACGTGAATCGCTTTGGACCTGACGCGGTTTGATGCCGCTCCTTTGATAGCATTTACTGCAACAAAGGAGATTGACTATGGGACTGAAACGGACGGACAAATTCCGCCAAGATGCGGTGCGTATCGCACTGACCAGTGGACTTACACGCAAGCAAGTGGCGGATGATCTTGGCGTCGGGATGTCGACGCTGAACAAGTGGATCACAGCACACCGAGATACAGATGTGGTGTCGAAAGGGGACTTGAGCCTTGCCCAAGAGAATGACCGGCTTCGGCGCGAAAGCCGCATTCTCAAGGAGGAGCGGGAGATTCTAAAAAAGGCCACGGTGTTCTTTGCGGGTCAAAAGCCGTGAGGTTTAAGTTCACCGAAGAGCACCAAACCACGTTTTCCATACAGCGTATGTGCCAAGTGACCTGCTCCCCATTGAGTCCGCTAATTTAGGTTAGCTCTGTTCAGGTTTTGGTCCTCTTCTGACCTGTTAGCATATTCGACTGGCGTCAGGCCAGCGAGGCTTGTGTGTGGGCGGTGGTGGTTGAAGTCGGTACGCCACGCAGCGATCAACTGGCGGGCATGGCGCAGGTTGTCGAACAGGTGCTCGTTTAGACATTCATCCCGCATCCTCCCGTTGAAGCTTTCCACGAACCCATTTTGCGTGGGCTTGCCCGGTGCGATGTAGTGCCAGTCAACCTTTCGTTCTTCCTGCCATTTCAGGATCGCATTCGAAGTTAGCTCTGTGCCGTTATCGCTGACCACCATGCAGGGGTAGCCGCGCATCTCAGCAATGCGGTCCAGCTCACGACCCACACGGTCGCCTGAGAGCGATGTGTCGACCACGGCAGCCAAACATTCGCGGCTAAAGTCGTCGATCACGTTCAGAATGCGGAACCGGCGACCGCAGGACAGGCTGTCGGACACAAAGTAGAGCGACCACCGTTGGTTTGGCCCCTGCGGGATCGCCATCGGCGCTCGGGTGCCCACTGCACGCTTGCGACCGCCACGTATACGGACTGTTAATCCCTCTTCGCGGTAAATCCGGTACAGCTTTTTCCAGTTTACTTGCCAGCCTTCGCGTTTGAGCAGGATGTGCAGACGACGATAACCAAACCGCCGCCGCTCAGACGACAGATCCTTCAACCGATCTCGCAGATCAGTATCCGCTGGCCGCTTCGACGTACGCCGATAAACACGCGGGTCGATCCCAGCCAAGGCGCACGCCCGCTTCTGATTGTATCGTTTCTCTGTCATGGCCCAGGTCACCGCGCTTCTGCGTGAACCGGGCCTCAAAAGTTTTTTCCCAACATCTCCTTGAGCGTTGAGACATCCATCATCTGTTCCGCCAGAAGTTTCTTCAGTTTCGCATTCTCAGCTTCCAGCGCTTTCAACTTCTTCGCGTCTTCTTCGCGTCGGACACCTCCATGCCGCCATACTTAGATCGCCATTTATAAAACGTCGCATCACTGACGCCATGCTTGCGACAAAGCTCCTTCGCGCCAAGCCGAGCTATGCTTGAATTTGGGTGACGCGCATCATCAGGCGGCGCGGTTTTCGGTGTCGTTGGTCACTTCGACACCGTCGTTGAATTTGATTCCTTCGATAACCTTTGGCAACTGATTTCTGCCCTTGAGGCGCAGCCATTTTTTCGATGCTGCCTGAATGAGGGTGAAAACCATCAGTTTTGCGGTCTTTTGTGACAGCGCCCCTTTGGTCCTCACCGTTCGGTGCCGAACAGTGGCGAACACGCTTTCAATCGGGTTCGAGGTGCGCAGATGGCCCCAATGCTCGGCTGGGAAGTCGAAGAATGCAAGCATCGCCTCTTCGTCCTTTGTCAGGCAGGCAACACCTTTTGGGTATTTGACGCCATACTTTTCGGAGAAAACTGCCAACGCAGCATCGGCTTCTGCGCGCGTTCCGGCGTGCTGGATGTCGTCCAGATCTGACTTGACCGCCGGGGCCATCTGCTTGGGAAAACAGTTCTGGACGTTCTTTACCTTATGCACCCAACACCGTTGGTGCTTTGTGCCTGGAAACGTTTTGTCCAGTGCGTTCCAGAACCCCATGGCTCCATCCCCAACCGCAATTTCCGGTGCGACGGACAGCCCGCGGCCTTTGATGTCGGTCAGCAACTCATGCCAGCTCTGCGCGCTCTCCCGCAGGCCGACCTGAAAGCCGATCAGCTCTTTCTTGCCCTCCGGTGTCGCGCCGATGATCACCAGCATGCATTCGGCATTTTCCTCCATCCGCGCCTGAAGATAAACGCCGTCCGCCCAAATGTAGACGTAGTGGCGGGCAGACAGATCCCGCCGTGCCCAGGCATCATATTGAACCTGCCATCCGGCAGTCAGACGCGAGATGACGCTTGGCGAGAGGTTGGGCGCATCCGGCCCCATGATGGCCGACAGCGCGTCCTGGAAATCGCCCGTCGATATGCCCTTCAGATAAAGAACAGGCAGCAGCGCGTCCAAGCTGATCGAGCGGCGCGCCCATTTCGGCAGAATGTTCGAGGTAAAGCGGATCTTTTCTGCCCCATCAGAGGACGCCATCCGGTCGCGCACCTTGGGCCGCTGGACATCCAGAGCACCGATCCCCGTCTGAATCTTCCGTTCAGGGCCAAATCCATGCCGCACAATCCGCTGACGCCCGTCTTCCAACTGCTCATCGGCAAAACTGGCGACAAAGGCATCAGCCTCGGCCTTCAGCGCTTCCGCCAGCATCCGACGAGCACCTTGCCGAGCAAGCTCTGTCAGCGGATCGACGATCGTTTCCGATTGGCGAAATGGCAGGATCGTTGTATCTTCCTTCATGGCGTATCGCTCCTTGTGAGGTTCTGGCCGGCTTTGACACCCGCCACGATACGCCGCACTTCAAATCACGCCATCACCCAAATTCCCGCATAGCTCGCCAAGCCCAGCCTGATGCTCCTTCAATATCACGATTATCTGCTCTTCGCTGAAACGGCTTCTCTTCATCGTCTGTCTCCTTTTGAGAGAACAGGCTAACTCAAAAACCGGACTTTTCAGGGGAGCCGGTCACAGGTCAGGCGCTCCCCACGCAGATGAGACACCAAACAGCGAAAATGGACGATGGAGCCCCCTCGCCGGTGGTGGCGCTCACGCTGAAGGTTCGTGCGGAAGACGTCGGGCATTAGGCAAGAATATGCCCCGCCCCCCAAAGACAAAACCGCCGCAGCTTTATAGCTGCGGCGGTTTTGTTATTTTTCTCATCGTCGAGAGATACTTTTTTTATCAGGAACTTATTAGGTTTGGCGATGACCTACTCTCCCACGTCTTAAGACGCAGTACCATCGGCGCTACGGCACTTAACGGCTGGGTTCGGGATGGGACCAGGTGTTTTGCTCGCGCTATGATCACCAAACCAAATAAACTCCTGATAAAGCGCTCTGCGCGTTGCGACGCAGAGCGTGTTCCAAGTCATGTACAACTGATTGTATGTGTATGCTTTTGATTGATAAGTTGAAGTCTTGCTTCTACTGGATCAAATCAAGCCTATCGAGCAATTAGTACCAGTCAACTGAACGTGTTACCACGCTTACATCTCTGGCCTATCGACGAGGTGGTCTACCTCGGCTCTCAGGGATACCTTGTTTTGAGGGGGGCTTCCCGCTTAGATGCCTTCAGCGGTTATCCTGTCCGATCATAGCTACCCAGCACTGCTATTGGCATAACAACTGGTCCACCAGTGGATCGTTCACCCCGGTCCTCTCGTACTAGGGGCAACTCCTCTCAAGTATCCTACACCCACGGAAGATAGGGACCGAACTGTCTCACGACGTTCTAAACCCAGCTCACGTACCTCTTTAAACGGCGAACAGCCGTACCCTTGGGACCTGCTCCAGCCCCAGGATGAGATGAGCCGACATCGAGGTGCCAAACACTGCCGTCGATATGGACTCTTGGGCAGTATCAGCCTGTTATCCCCGGCGTACCTTTTATCCGTTGAGCGATGGCCCTCCCACTTGGGACCACCGGATCACTATGGCCGTCTTTCGACTCTGCTCGACTTGTCAGTCTCGCAGTCAGGCTGGCTTCTGCCATTGCACTCAACGAGCGATTTCCGACCGCTCTGAGCCAACCTTCGCGCGCCTCCGTTACGATTTAGGAGGCGACCGCCCCAGTCAAACTACCCGCCACACAGGGTCCCGGAACCGGATAACGGTCCGCGGTTAGACATCAAGCAGAACAAGGGTGGTATCTCAAGGGAGGCTCCACCGAGACTGGCGTCTCGGTTTCAAAGCCCACCACCTATCCTGCACATGTTCGGCCTAATGCCAGTGTGAAGCTGTAGTAAAGGTGCACGGGGTCTTTCCGTCTAACCGCGGGTAACCGGCATCTTGACCGGTAATTCAATTTCGCTGAGTCTATGTTGGAGACAGCGGGGAAGTCGTTACGCCATTCGTGCAGGTCGGAACTTACCCGACAAGGAATTTCGCTACCTTAGGACCGTTATAGTTACGGCCGCCGTTTACCTGGGCTTCAATTCAGAGCTCTCACCCCTCCTTTTAACCTTCAGGCACCGGGCAGGCGTCAGACCCTATACGTCGTCTTGCGACTTCGCAGAGCCCTGTGTTTTTAATAAACAGTCGCCACCCCCTGGTTTGTGCCCCCAGCCTCTAGTTGCCTAGAAACCGGGCCTCCTTCTCGCGAACTTACGGAGGTATTTTGCCGAGTTCCTTCAACATAGTTCTCTCAAGCGCCTTGGTATTCTCTACCTGTCCACCTGTGTCGGTTTAGGGTACGATCTAGCGATGGAGCTATTTCCAGGGACCTCTAAGCAGCCCATTCAATCCGATAAGGATGAACTACCCTCGAGATCCGTCACTTCCATCTGGCCCAGGAATATTAACCTGGTTCCCATCGACTACGCCTTTCGGCCTCGCCTTAGGGGTCGGCTTACCCTGCTCAGATTAGCTTTAAGCAGGAACCCTTGGACTTTCGGCGAGAGTGTCTCTCACACTCTTTGTCGCTACTCATGTCATCATTCTCACTAGTGATCTCTCCACCGGATCGCTCACGCGCCAGCTTCACAGAAAGCTCCTTGTGTCCAATCCTACCTAAGTAGGTAAGGACACATGGAACTATGTCACACTACGCTCTGCTACCATGCAATAAATGCATCCTCAGCTTCGGCTCATGGCTTGAGCCCCGTTACATCTTCGCCGCAAGACAACTTATTTAGACCAGTGAGCTGTTACGCTATCTTTAAAGGATGGCTGCTTCTAAGCCAACCTCCTGGTTGTTTTGGTCGTCTCACCTGCTTTCCCACTTAGCCATGAATTAGGGGCCTTAGCTGGAGGTTAGGGTTGTTTCCCTCTTCACGACGGACGTTAGCATTCGCCGTGTGTCTGCCGACTAGTACTCCTCGGTATTCGGAGTTTGGTTAGGATCAGTAAGCCTGTGGGGCCCCATTACCCATCCAGTGCTCTACCCCCGAGGGTATTCGGTCGACGCTCTACCTAAATAGATTTCGCAGAGAACCAGCTATCTCCGAGTTTGATTGGCCTTTCACCCCTAGGCACAGCTCATCCCGATCTTTTTCAACAGATGTGGGTTCGGTCCTCCAATAAGTGTTACCTTATCTTCAACCTGGCCATGCCTAGATCACTCGGTTTCGGGTCTGATCCCACGAACTCAACGCCCTATTAAGACTCGCTTTCGCTACGCCTACACCTAACGGCTTAAGCTTGCTCGTGAGACCAAGTCGATGACCCATTATACAAAAGGTACGCTGTCAGGACGCAAGGTCCCTCCAACTGTTTGTAGGCGTTCGGTTTCAGGTACTGTTTCACTCCCCTCGTCGGGGTGCTTTTCACCTTTCCCTCACGGTACTGGTTCACTATCGGTCAGTAAGGAGTACTTAGCCTTCGAAGGTGGTCCTCCGATCTTCAGACAGAATTTCACGTGTTCCGCCCTACTTAATACGTCCAATCATGCTTCTTATACGGGACTATCACCCACTTTGGTTGCGCATTCCAACGCATTCTAACCACACTCATGGCTCGGCTGGTCCCCGTTCGCTCGCCGCTACTAGGGGAGTATCATATTGATTTCCTTTCCTCCGGGTACTTAGATGTTTCAGTTCCCCGGGTTTGCCTTTTTAAGCCTATATATTCAGCCTAAAAATACCTGGTTTACCAAGTTATTAGCTGCACCGAAGTGCAGTAATAACAAAGTATCAGGTGGGTTGCCCCATTCAGAAATCCATGGATCAAAGCTTATTCTCAGCTCCCCATGGCTTATCGCAGAGTATCACGTCTTTCATCGCCTCTTACTGCCAAGGCATTCACCAAACGCCCTTTTCGCGCTTGATTTGATCCAGAAAAAGCAAGACTTAGCGTCTCGCGCGAAGATCAGAAGCTGGTAAGAAACTGATCCTCTTTATCCTGTATCAAAAGCATACTTTTACCCGCCCAGACTATCGTCTGGACAATGAGCGATGCAGATAGCGAACCGTCCGTGCAGGAGGTCCGCGTCATCGCTCTGGTTAGTGTACTTGACTTGGACAACATATTCGTTTCGGTCGCGATATGTCCGAAAGGCCGAGGAAACAGCCATTCAAACACCGGCCCCGAAGGGCAGCAACCGAGATCATCCCCTAACGCGGGCCGATCAAACATGTTGTTAGTATCTCTCTTTACGATGTCAATTCGTCTGTGGGATGAAGCTTGCTTCATCCGGGAACAGACGTTCAAACACATGGGTATGTGCTTGAAGGTATGTTCCGTGTGCCATCCGAAGGAGGATGGTGGGTCGAGGAGGACTTGAACCTCCGACCTCACGCTTATCAGGCGTGCGCTCTAACCACCTGAGCTACCGACCCAGAGATTTTGCCGTAGGCAAAACTCGTCGTTCCGGCAGGGCATTCCGAAGGAATGGCCCGAGAGGAACCAGCCCTTAGTGGTTGAAGGTTTAAGGACCGTTACGCTGCCCCTCTCGCACGTCCATTGGACGGGCAACCAGGGCGACGCCTTTTGCTTTGCAAAAGGCTTGGTGGAGCCTAGGAGGATCGAACTCCTGACCTCCTGAATGCAAATCAGGCGCTCTCCCAGCTGAGCTAAGGCCCCAAACTTTTGAGACCTACGCGTTCAGCGCAGGACCTATTTCTGAAGAGATATGAGGACGGCTCGGTTCTAATATAGTCGGCTTTGTTTGCCGACTTGCTAAGTGTTCCACGAGTGAGACAAGTCTCGCTGCTAGGAACATCCTTAGAAAGGAGGTGATCCAGCCGCAGGTTCCCCTACGGCTACCTTGTTACGACTTCACCCCAGTCGCTGATCCTACCGTGGTCCGCTGCCTCCCCGAAGGGTTGGCGCACGGCCGTCGGGTAGAACCAACTCCCATGGTGTGACGGGCGGTGTGTACAAGGCCCGGGAACGTATTCACCGTGGCATGCTGTTCCACGATTACTAGCGATTCCGACTTCATGGGGTCGAGTTGCAGACCCCAATCCGAACTGAGACAGCTTTTGGGGATTAACCCATTGTCACTGCCATTGTAGCACGTGTGTAGCCCAACCCGTAAGGGCCATGAGGACTTGACGTCATCCACACCTTCCTCCCGCTTATCACGGGCAGTTTCCTTAGAGTGCCCAGCCGAACTGCTGGCAACTAAGGATGTGGGTTGCGCTCGTTGCCGGACTTAACCGAACATCTCACGACACGAGCTGACGACAGCCATGCAGCACCTGTCACTGCGCCACCGAAGTGGACGCCCGATCTCTCGGGTTAGCACAGGATGTCAAGGGTTGGTAAGGTTCTGCGCGTTGCTTCGAATTAAACCACATGCTCCACCGCTTGTGCGGGCCCCCGTCAATTCCTTTGAGTTTTAATCTTGCGACCGTACTCCCCAGGCGGAATGCTTAATCCGTTAGGTGTGTCACCGAACAGTATACTGCCCGACGACTGGCATTCATCGTTTACGGTGTGGACTACCAGGGTATCTAATCCTGTTTGCTCCCCACACTTTCGTACCTCAGCGTCAGTATCGAGCCAGTGAGCCGCCTTCGCCACTGGTGTTCCTCCAAATATCTACGAATTTCACCTCTACACTTGGAATTCCACTCACCTCTCTCGAACTCAAGACCAGGAGTTTTGGAGGCAGTTCCGGGGTTGAGCCCCGGGATTTCACCCCCAACTTTCTGATCCGCCTACGTACGCTTTACGCCCAGTAATTCCGAACAACGCTAACCCCCTCCGTATTACCGCGGCTGCTGGCACGGAGTTAGCCGGGGTTTCTTTACCAGGTACTGTCATTATCATCCCTGGCGAAAGTGCTTTACGATCCTAAGACCTTCATCACACACGCGGCATGGCTAGATCAGGCTTGCGCCCATTGTCTAAGATTCCCCACTGCTGCCTCCCGTAGGAGTCTGGGCCGTGTCTCAGTCCCAGTGTTGCTGATCATCCTCTAAAACCAGCTATAGATCGTAGACTTGGTAGGCCGTTACCCCACCAACTATCTAATCTAACGCGGGCCGATCCTTCTCCGATAAATCTTTCCCCCGAAGGGCGTATGCGGTATTACTCACCGTTTCCAGTGGCTATTCCGCAGAGAAGGGCACGTTCCCACGCGTTACTAACCCGTCCGCCGCTAGACCCGAAGGTCTCGCTCGACTTGCATGTGTTAGGCCTGCCGCCAGCGTTCGTTCTGAGCCAGGATCAAACTCTCAAGTTGAAAAGCTATTGCTAGCTTATCCTTGACGTCGAACCTCTGCACATCGACCTGTATCCCTTACTGAAAGATACAAGCCATTCTCTGTTTGTTGTGCTTGAGACTACAAAGTAGTCGAAAGCCGTCCAAACAGTGAAGCTGACACTCTATCATCGGGCCTAAACCCTAAGAGCGCGATATACAGACGTTGATCCATCGAATGAACCAAACCGCCCACATATCTCTTCAGATATCAAATTTTCAAACAGCGTTGAGACAAAAGAAACTGAGATGCGCCCTAACTTCTTGGCGCGCCCCGCCCTAATACCTCGAATTTTTATCCACCTTCCGAACCGAACTCAGCGTCTCCGCTCCCGTCCGCCCCGTCTGGCGCCCCGCCGCTGCATCTCTGCGCCGCCGGTAGAGGGGGTTCTAAGGCGAGTGACAGAAACCCGCAAGCGGAAAGTTGAGAAAAGTGAAGGTTTCGGGGAACCTTTCGGCAAGCGGCTGAAATTATGCGCTATTTTCAAGCTTTCGAAGGGCAGGTTCCAGCCGCCCTGCCCCGGCTCCGACGGTAGATCGGCAAGATTCCAGTGAATCACCCACGATTCACGGCCGCGAAGCACCTATTGGGTGAATCAAATCGAAAGCCAGCACCCCTTCATAATGCCGCAATCCTCAACCCTCTGCTTCATCATCCTCTGAACGGCTGAGCGGCAGCGGCTCTTTGAAGGTGAGCGTACGGTAAGGGAATGGTATCTCAAGCCCGGCGTCATCCAGCGCCCGCTTCACCGCCGTCACGACCTCGTCTCGGGAGCGGCGCTGTTCCAGCGGAGCCGAGCCTGTCCACCAAGTCACTTCGAAATTGATAGAGGAATCCCCAAACTCTTGGGCGAAGATATGAATGGGGTGATCCCCCTGCTCTACTGTCTCACAGCTCTCGACCGCTTTGGAGATGACAGTGCGCGCCTCATTCAAATCCACATCATAGGCCACGCCGCAGATCACTGTTTGACGGCGGTGTTTTTGATCCGTGCGAACATAAACTGATGGATTGGATGCCCCTCCTGCTGGTTCATTATAGAACCGTCCGAGCCATGGTGGTGCGGACGTCTTGCAGGAGGAACAAATGTCAGAAGCATTTATCATCGGTATCGACCTGGCGAAGCGCGTTTTTCAAATACACGGCGCTGATGCCGCAGGTAAAGTCTTATACCGTAGAAAGCTGAGCCGGCCTCAGTTCAATAAGTTTCTAAATGAGCACCCAAGTTGCATTTTTGCGATGGAAGCGTGCGCGTCCGCCCATCATTGGGGGCGTGAAGCGCTTGCTGCAGGTCATGAGGTTCGATTGGTACCGGCACGATATGTGAAACCGTTTGTCAAACGCCACAAGAGTGATGTTGTCGATGCAGAGGCCATTGCAGAAGCCGCGATGCGTCCCTCAATGCGCTTCGTCCCAGTGAAAGCCCCGGAACAGCAAGCACAGGCGATGTTGTTTCGGACGCGCGAATTGTTCGTGCGGCAGCGCACCCAGCTTATCAATTCGCTTCGCGGATACTTGGCGGAGTTTGGGATTGTGCTGCGGCTACGCATTCGGAACGCTGATATTCTCAAACGAGAAGTAGAGGAACAGGCACATAAACTGCCCGACGAAGCCAAAGGCTTGGCGGAACGGCTCCTAGCGCAGATCGAGACTATCAGCGCAGAAGTCGAAGGTCTGGATCATTCCATCAAGATGCATGCAAAAACGTCAGAGGAAACGCGGCTTATGCAAACGATGCCTGGCGTCGGCCCGATGTCCGCCATCGCAATTTCGGCCTTCTGTCCTCCCGCCAAAAACTTTCGCACGGGGCGGGATTTTGCAGCATGGCTTGGTCTTGTACCTCGACAGCATTCGACAGGTGGTAAGGAACGGTTGGGGCGAATTACAAAAATGGGCCAGAAAGATGTGAGGCGGTTGCTGATCATCGGTGCAATGTCCGTCATCAATTCCATCGAACGATGGAAGCGTTGTGCCGAACCATGGTTAGCGCGTATGCTTGAAACACGCCCCCGTATGGTTGTTGCTGTTGCTTTGGCAAACCGCATGGCTCGGAGGCTTTGGGCCATGTTGATGACGGGCCAGATTTATCGCATTCGCGGGGCCGTCGCTTAGCGGCAGACCCACGGATACCGGCAGGTATGTGAGGACGAAAGGATCGACTAAGGAAAGCGGATCGACGAGAACGAACATGGAAAAACCAGTGCAACCCTTCGCGGCTTCGAGCCCGATAAACTGATTTGGAGCCAAGTTCGCGCATCTCCATAAGGGCCAGCAGCCAAGTGTGCTGCACAAACAGGCCGGACACGTGACTGCACCCGATCATGCTATCTAAACGTCGAAACAATCACCCACATAAACCGGGGCATCCACACGTGGGTTTTTGAACAGCATCGCGTTCGGGACGATCACAAGTTGCCCGTCCGTCTGGCGAATGTGGCTCTCTCTGATGGCGATATGGGCGACTTTGCCCTCGATCCCCTCGCATTCGATATGATCCCCCATACGCATCTCGCGGCGAAAGAGGATGATGATCCCAGCAAGGAAGTTCTCAAAGACATCCTTGAAGGCAAAGCCGATGGCGACCGACCCGATGCCGAGGCCAGCCAGAATGCTGGCGGGAGTAAGGCCGGGGAAGACGATCACGGCCGCGACCATGATGCCGAAGACCCAAATGAGGATAGACGTCAGGAGCGTAAAGAGGTCTTGCAGGCTTGGGCGGAGTTTGGTTCGCGACAGGGTTCTAGTGACCAGCGAACGGCCAAGCGCGGCGATCGCCCAAGTCAATATCAATACAAGGGTGGCGACGGCAATCTGCGGCAAAAGCGCAATAGTATCCCGCGCCATCTCCATGATCTGGCGCCACATAATCCTAACTGGCTCCACCCTGCCCCTCCTCCTGCTTTTCGATAGAGTGCCGCAAAACCCTTGCTGCGGCGAGTGTAAATTGCCCGCGCCTGTCACGGCATCCCTGGCCGCTTGGCTGATGAGGGCTAGCTTAGACCAGCCACTAACCCACCTAGAAAG